>JAUUPT010000021.1 GCA_030843315.1 Bacteroidaceae bacterium
TACCATCGGTAAGCTGAGTCAGTTTATCGCTGTCGGCAAGGTTGATATTATAAATCTGTGTTTCACCATGCCATACGCCGATAAAATAGATGCTCTGAGAATCTTTGTTCCACAAGAATTCGTCTACGTTCGACTCGAATCTCCAGCTGACGAAACGCTTCTCACCGGTTTCGAGGTTCATGATGAACAGACGGTTCAGGTCGGCTTCGTAACCGTCGCGCTCCATGCTTTGCCAAGCGATGTACTTGCCGTCGGGAGAATATTGCGGGTTGGTGTCGTAGCCTTTGTTCTCTTCGGTGATATTTTCGGTATTCTTGCTGGCAAGATCGTAGATGTAGATATCGGAGTTGGTGGAGATGGCATACGCCAGTCCGGTTTTCTTGCGGCAAGTATAGGCCACTTTGTCGGAAGACGGGCTCCATGCCAGTTGCTCGATGCCGCCCCACGGTTTCATCGGACTTTCGTAGGGTTCTCCTTGCAGAATGTCGGTGACGTTGTTGATGCCGTTACCGTCAAAGTCGGCTACAAAGGGGTGGGGAGCAGTGGTCACCCATTCGTCCCAATGCTTGTACATGAGGTCGGTGACGATGATACCGCTTGCTTTGGGCAGGTCGGGATGCTTGTCGGCTGTGCTCTGTACTGTCTTTACCTGTGCAATGAAGAGTAGTTTTTTGCCATCGGGAGAGAAGGAGAAGCCTTCGATGTCTCCGTCATATTCGGTCAACTGTTTACGTCCTGTGCCGTCGGCATTCATTTCCCACACCTGGCTACTGCCGCTTTCGTTGCAGAGGAAAGCCAGCTTCTTGCCGTCCTTTATCCAGGTGGGTTGTCCTTCTTGCCAAGCATCACGGGTGATTTGTGCATTGCTGCTGCCGTCGGCATTCATTACGAATACTTCGCTGTTGCTCTTGTTCTGCGGCACACTGTAGTAAGATACGGTGTAGGCAATCTGTTTCTCGTCGGGAGACACGGCCACACTACCGATACGCCCCATCGCCCAAAGGGCTTCGGGTGTCATACGTTTGCCTTCGATCTTGATGTCCGAGCGCTGGATAAGCGCGGCTGCATCCGGTTGTCCGGCATCTTTCGTTCCTCCGCAGGAGGCTAATGTCATAGCTGCTGACATAAACAATAGGTTTACTTGTTTCATATAATTAGTGTTTGATGAATATTCGTCGTATATTTATTATGTTGCGAAGATACAGAAATATTTTAAATCTTCTTCTGACTCCATTTCCCTTTCTTCATATAGAAATAAGAGAGCGTTAAAATACCGATGGAATATACATGCTCCGAGGTCCATGCAAACGCAACATCGAGCTTCAGATAAGAGACGATGTACGTGATGTAACAGACGTAAACGGCAAGCGTTATCATTTCCAGCGCCAATGCCGTGCGCGTGTTTCCGGTTCCCGATACCGACTGGAAGTAAACATTGGCGGGGACCAGGAACAGATAGGCGGAGCACAGCACCCAAAGTGAAGGCACTGCCGCTTCCCTTAACGCAGGAATATCTGTATATACACTCAGAATCAAGTTGGGGAACAGTGCAAAGAAGATGGCAAACGGAAGCACGAACACGTATGCGATGCGTATATGCTGGCGTATAGTCCCCCGGACATAACGAATGTCTCCCGCTCCGATGAGGTTGCTAACCAACGAACCACAGGTAGAAGCAAAAGCCATCATCACCATGAACAGAATACCCGAAACATTGCGGATGATATTGGTAATGGCAAGCGAACGTTCTCCCAGGTGTTCTATATATAAGAATAAGAGGAACCAAGTAGACAGCGAGAAGAAGTTCTGCACCATCGTCCAGAACGAAACGTTCAACATTCGCTTCAATATCTCCCTGCGGACGCCCGGTATTTTGTCCAGCCCGTACTTATGGATGTCGATGCGATATCGGGTATATAAAATAAAGAATACCAATGAAATCAGTTCGGACAGTGAAGAACCTATTGCCGCTCCGGCAATACCAAGGGCAGGCACTCCGAACTTACCGAATATAAGGATATAGTTGAGCACGACATTACTCAATACCATCACAACTGAGTTCAGTGTCAGAGTCTTGGTCTGCGTAGTACCCAGGAAGAATGCACGGAACATGACTGCCGCAAAGGTAAAGAAGAAGCCGAAGATACGCCAGTTCAGATAACTGATGGCGGCGTCATAAATATGATCGGAAGAGACAATGCGCCGCAATATCATCGGTGCGAAACAATAGCACAGCAGGAACATGACCGTGGCCAGCCCCAACTGGAAGTATATGCCCTGATAGAACAGGTTGCCGATTTCGCGGTATTGTTGCTCGCCATTGCGCCGTGCCATCAGTATCTGTGCACCGATGCTGAAGCCGAATGCCACCATAAAGATGACCACATAGAAGATGCCGGCAATAGCGGATGCTCCCAGTTCGACTTCGCCTACGCGTCCCAGAAAGGCGGTGTCTGTCATACCTATCAACTGCTCCATCAGAAGACTGATAAGGATAGGGTAGGAGATAATCCAGATTTGCTTGTAGGTGTATTTAGTTTGCATAACAATGATTATTGTAATAAAAATGAATAAAATTCAGGTACCATAAAAACAGACCATGCGTTTGGCTCAAACAGATGATGCGTTTGGCCTAAACAGATGATGTGTTTGACCCAAACAGACCATGCGTTTCGATGCAACAGATGATGCGTTTTTACCCCTTCAGATAAGAAAGCCGGGCAACGTACATTGTCCGGCTTTCAGTAAAAGAGTATCTTGAATGGAAGTGTTACTTCCTATTCTGTTTTTCTTTCGCCATCTGCTCCTGTTGCTTTTGCATAGCTTCCAAGCGAGCAGCGAAACCGGTTTTCTTCGCCTTCTTCGGGTCCTTCTTGTTGGCCTCCATTTGGGCAAGAAGTCTCTCTTCATTAGTACTGCGGCGCATGATGAGCGTTGTTACCACACTGATTAAAGTAGAGAGGAAGTAGTAATAGTTCAATCCCGAAGGATAGTCGTTCAAGATGAACAGGAACATCACAGGCATCAGATACGACATCCACTTCATGGCTGCCATCTGAGGATTGGCGCCGGTGTCTTGCTGTTGCATCATGTACTTCGTGTTCAGCAGGTTGGTGGCAGTCATCAGCAAGCAGAACAAGCTGAGGTGGTTGCCCAGGAACGGGATGTGGAACGGGAAGTTGATGAACGCATCGTATGTGGAGAGGTCATCCGCCCACAAGAAACTCTGCTGACGGAGCTCGATAGCACTCGGCACAAACATAAACAACGCCATCAGGATAGGAAATTGCAATAGCATCGGCAAGCATCCGCCCATCGGACTGACGCCGTACTGACTGTAAAGCCCCATCACTTCCTGCTGCTTCTTCATCGCATCTTCCTGCTTGGGATATTTCTTGCCGATTTCGTCAATCTTCGGCTTCAATACACGCATCTTGGCAGATGACATATATGTCTTCCACGTTGCGGGGAATACTACCGCCTTTACAATCAACGTCATGAACAACAATACGATACCCATGCTCAAGCCCCAACTGGACAGCCAGTCGAAGATGTTGATGGTAAGCCACTTGTTAATCCAGCGGATGAGTGGCCAGCCCAGATAAACCAAACGGTTCAACTCCCATTTCTCGGTGCGTCCCTTGTCAAGTGCAGTCAGCGTCTTGTAATGGTTGGGACCGAAGTAGAAGAACATCTGTGTGGGTTCTTTGCCTGTCGGATCGAACTTTGTGCTCATTTCTGCTGAATAGTCCTTGATGTAACCACTGCCCTGAACCTCCATCTTAGAAGTCAACTTTGTCTTTTCAAAGTCAGCATCAGCGAGGAATACGGTGGAGAAGAACTGATTTTTGAAGGCAATCCAATCCAAGCGTTCCGGCACTTCCTTCTCGTCGTTCTTATTGGCAGACAGATAGTCGGTTCCTTCTCCGGTCTTCTTATAGGTAAGCTCGGACAGACGGTTCTCGTACGTATAGCCTTTCTCTATCTGGCGGGCGCGTTGTGCCCATTCTATATCCACATAGTTGTTGGTAGCCGCCAACTTGCCTTCCATGTTCACTGCCTGAATGGTGAAATCTATCAGGTAAGTGCCGTTATGCATGGCATACGTAAAGTCGATGTAGCTGTCGCTGTCTGCCGACAAACGCATGGTGACGGTGCTGTCCGTACGGTTCACTGCGGTAAAGTAGAAGTCTTCCGTCTGAATGGTTTCCTGCTTATTATAGAACAGGAAATTCATGGAAGCATCGCTGCCGCTGAACAATGTGACGGGAGTCTTTTTGTCTTGTCCCATGTACTCCTTCAGCGTAGCCGAAGCAATACGTCCGCCTTTCGTATCTACCGTTATCTCTGCCAGGTTGTTCTGGATGGTCACTTGTGAGCTGGTTCCTTGACGGGCGTCGAAGAAGAGGGCGGTGGAGTCAACTGATACTTCTGCTCCTTTTTCGTTTGCCAGGGCGGCTTCTGATTTGGCTTTCAGTGCCTCTTCGCGTTGCTGTACCTGGGCAATGGAGTCATAGTAGTGTTGCTGTGCTTCCAATTGCTCCTGGCTGGGACGGCTCAGAAAGCTGAAACCCACTAACAAGATAGCTATTAAAACAAGACCTGTGATGGTGTTTTTATCCATTCTCTGTTAATTACAAATTACTAATTACAAACTTATTTATTATCGTTTTCGTTTTCGATGGCGGCTTTTACGAATGCTACGAACAGCGGATGCGGATCCAATACCGTACTGCTGTATTCTGGATGAAACTGTGTACCGATGAACCATTTCAGTTCGGGTATCTCAACTATTTCCACCAAGTCCGATTCGGGGTTGATACCCACGCACTTCATGCCTGCTGCTTCATATTCGCTCTTATAGGCATTGTTGAATTCGTAGCGGTGACGGTGACGTTCCTGGATATGTTCTTTTCCATAGGCCTCGTATACTTTACTGCCTTTTTGCAATATACATTCGTAAGCGCCCAGACGCATCGTTCCACCCATATTGGTGATGGACTTTTGTTCTTCCATAATGTCGATGACATTGTGCGGAGTCTTTTCGTCCATCTCGCGTGAATTGGCATCGGCATAGCCCAGTATGTTGCGGGCAAACTCGATAGCCATACATTGCATACCCAGGCAAATGCCGAAAGTAGGTATGTTGTGCGTGCGTGCATACTTGATGGCAACGAACTTGCCGGGAATGCCGCGTTCGCCGAAGCCCGGACCTATCAATATACCTGCCATGCCTTTCAATGCTTCTGCTACGTTTTCGTCTGTCAACTTTTCACTGTTCACGAAGTGCACCGATACCTTACGGTCATTGTAGGTTCCGGCTTGTGAAAGTGATTCGAGGATAGACTTATAAGCATCCTGCAAGTCATATTTACCTACCAGTGCTATGTGCAGCGGCTCTGTATCTTCTGCCTTATGGCGACGTTCGAGGAAAGCACGCCATGGGCCCAACCCCGGAGTATCGCCTACCGGGAGTCCCATTTTTTTCAGAATGGTAACATCCAGCCCCTGTTCCTGCATCATGATGGGTACCTCGTAGATAGTGGGTGCATCGTTACTCTGCACAACAGCACTTTCGTCTACATTGCAGAAAAGAGCTACCTTCTTACGCAAGTTGGTACTCAGTTTGCGTTCTGCACGGAGCACAAGGACATCGGGCTGTATACCGGCACTCTGCAACTCTTTCACGGAATGCTGGGTAGGTTTGGTTTTCAATTCACCGGCAGCAGCGAGATAGGGTACATAAGTAAGGTGTACGCACAAAGCATCTTTACCCAGTTCCCATTTCAATTGACGGATACTTTCCAAGTACGGAAGAGACTCGATATCTCCGACTGTACCGCCAATCTCGGTAATAACAAAGTCAAATTTATATTTGTTTCCCAGCAGTTGTACATTACGTTTTATCTCGTCTGTGATATGAGGAACGACCTGGATGGTCTTTCCCAAGTAATCACCCCGGCGCTCCTTGTCGATGACGCTTTTGTAGATACGTCCAGTCGTGATATTATTAGCCTTAGTCGTTTGAATACCCAAAAAGCGTTCGTAGTGTCCCAGGTCGAGGTCGGCTTCATGACCGTCTACCGTCACGTAGCACTCTCCGTGTTCGTAAGGATTCAGTGTGCCCGGATCAATGTTTATGTACGGGTCAAACTTCTGGATGGTTACATTGTAACCTCTTGCTTGTAGCAACTTACCGATGGAGGATGAGATGATACCTTTACCTAATGAAGAGGCAACGCCACCGGTGACGAAAATATACTTTGTTTCTCCCACAACTATATTGTTTTATTAATTGTTATTCCTTGCCAATGTACCCGATGGTACACAACAGACTTAAAAAGCGCAAAATTATAAAAAAAAGAGGAAGTACGGAAAGTTTCGTTGAAACAATTATTAAAAAAATGATTTCGCTAAAGAAGTTGTCTTCTGTTTTTCATTTTGGTTTTCTATCTATTCATTTTAGTTTTCTAATTGTTTTTCTATGTAGTCTAAACATTTTAAGCTAAATTTGCCCTCAAAATCGTAGATTTTAGGAATTATGAAGAATAGACACATCTCAATTTGGGTGATTGCCGCAATGATTTCTTCGTCGATGATGGCGCAAGATGTGACGGACCCCGTCATAAAGAATGAAAAACAGAAAACAACCGCTAAGGCCGACACTTTATCGGGGATAATAAAAGAATATATGATCTTGAAACTGAAACCGGAAGGAAACAAGTATAGGTTGGATACAGTTTCAGTGTTGTATGAAAGATACTTTGGGGTTTTGGATTATCTGAATGATCCTACCACTCCGGAGCGTTATATAACTTATGATTCGAGATATTATCGCTTATTCCTTCCCCTTACCTATTATTATGCTCCTATGAAGCGCTTATCTAAGGTAGACTGGAAGTTTCAGAAGCCCGATACGGTTCCGGCGCTGACCTATGAAATGTTACCGTTCGATACGCTGGCATTTACCTCAAAGGAAAGTGCCAACAGACTTGTCGATAAAACATTGCTGAGTACCTATGTTGATTATCCCAATCTGGTGGTAAGAACCGAAAGAGATATAATGAAACGCCGTGTATTCAAGGATAATATAGAGAAAGAGGCGTCTTCCAAGCCTTCCGTGGTGAAGTTGTTTGGAAAAGAAGATATGTTAGGAGTGAAAGAAGATGCGGAAGTTATCATCCACAAGCCCAACTGGTGGGTAACGGGTGGAAACGGTTCGTTGCAAATCACCCAGAACTATATTTCCGATAACTGGTATAAGGGAGGGGAGAGCACGAATACATTGCTTGCCAACCTTCAACTGTTTGCTAACTATAACGACCGCGAAAAGATACAGTGGGAGAACCTGCTGGATGCTAAATTCGGCTTCAACTCTGCGCCTTCCGATGAATTCCATGATTACCTGGTGAATACTGACCAATTCCGGTTGTATAGTAAACTGGGTATTCAGGCTGCATCGAAATGGTACTATACCATTACTACCGAATTCAAGACACAGTTCTTCAATGGCTATAAAGCTAATAGTGAAGAATTGGTTGCCGCTTTCCTTGCACCGGCGGACTGGACAAGCAGTATCGGTATGGACTATAAGCTGAAAAAGAAGAAATTCAGTTTGTCTGTCTTTATAGCACCTGTGACGTATATGTTACGTTATGTGGGAAATAAGGATGTAAATGAAGTCAGCTTTGGTTTGGACGAAGGAAAGAGCGTAAGACATAACTTCGGTTCGCAGGTACAACCTACACTGTCATGGACTATTATTCCTACCATTGTATTGGATTCTCGCTTAGACTTCCAGACGAGTTATGAGTGGACCCGCATTGAGTGGGAAAATACCATTAACTTTGTACTGAACCGTTATCTTTCTACCAAGTTATACGTGCATGCGCGCTATGATGATACAGCCAAACCGACAACAGGTGACAGTTACTTCCAGGTAAAAGAATTATTAAGCTTCGGTATCAATTACAAATGGTAACCATATAGGTTCTTAACGACTGAAAAGGACGCCTCATTGGATGACAATGGGGCGCTTTTTATATATTTTAATAGAAAAAATAAAGAAAAACCTACTAAAAAAGGGAAAAAGCATGTTCACGTGCACATAAAATGTATTCGAAAGGTTTGCAGTTCATAAATAATGCGTAAATTTGCCGCGATTTGTAATGCAGGCTTTGCAAAATGGCGAATATTATAAGACACCAAGGTATTGTGGAAAACATAAATGGATCTCACTTGCAAGTGAGAGTTGTCCAGACTTCAGCATGCGCTTCATGTAGTGTAAAGGGGCATTGTAGCTCTGCTGATACCAAAGAAAAACTTATAGATATAACAGATGCTGATGCGGCTTCCTATCAGCCCGGTGACAGTGTATGGGTTATCGGAGAACTTTCGATGGGAGCGATGGCTGTTTTGTATGCTTTCATATTTCCTTTCCTCGTATTAATCGTATCCTTATTCTTATTTATGGTTATTTGGAATGACGAGTTGCGTTCTGCACTTTGCTCGTTGGCACTTCTTATACCTTATTATTATATACTGTGGCTCAACAAGTCGCGGTTGGGGAAGAAGTTCTCGTTTTCAATACAACCAATGAACAGCTAATAATAAAACAAATAATTAATAAACGACTAATTTATGAATGTAATTCTGATTGCAGTGATTTCATTGGGGGTTATAGCGCTGGTAGCTGCTGCTATCCTCTACCTGGCTTCCAAGAAATTCGCCGTGTATGAAGATCCGCGAATAGCGCAGGTGGCAGAGGTCTTGCCCCAAGCCAACTGCGGAGGATGTGGTTACCCCGGTTGTAGCGGATTTGCAGACGCTTGTGTAAAGGCAGGTTCGCTGGAAGGCAAATCTTGTCCGGTAGGCGGACAGGCTGTCATGACGCAGATTGCCGAGATACTGGGCTTGGATGCTGCTGCTTCCGATCCTATGGTTGCGGTAGTGAGATGTTATGGAACTTGTGCCAACCGCCCTCGTGTCAACCAATACGATGGAGCAAAGAGTTGCGCTATTGCAGCTTCTCTTTACGGTGGTGAAACGGGTTGTAGCTTTGGCTGTTTGGGTTGTGGCGACTGTGTTGCAGCTTGCCAGTTCGATGCTATCCACATGAATCCCGAAACCGGCCTTCCCGAAGTGGATGAAGCGAAGTGTACGGCTTGTGGAGCCTGTGTCAAGGCTTGTCCCAAGGCTATTATCGAAATTCGTCCGCAGGGCAAGAAGTCGCGCCGTATCTACGTGCAATGTGTCAATAAGGATAAGGGTGCTGTGGCGCGCAAAGCCTGTACCGTTGCTTGTATCGGTTGTGGTAAGTGCATGAAGGTATGTCCGTTCGAAGCAATCACACTCGAAAACAATCTGGCTTACATTGACCCCAATAAGTGCAAATCTTGCCGTAAGTGCGAAGAGGCATGTCCGCAAAACACAATCATCGCGCTCAACTTCCCGCCACGCAAGCCGAAGGCTGATGATGCTGCCCCGGTTGCCAAGAAAGCCGAAGCGACTCCTAAAGCGACTGCTCCTAAGGTTGCCGAAGCTCCTAAAGCAACAGAGACTCCGAAGTCTCCTGAAACCGTTGCAACAGAGGCTCCGAAGGCAGAGGCATAAATTAATAAGTAAATAAACGACTATAAAATACAGAATTGTATGTTGAAGACATTTTCAATTGGTGGAGTTCATCCACACGAAAATAAACTTTCAGCACATCAGCCTATCATCAAGGCAGAGATTCCGGCAAAGGCCGTTATCTTGTTGGGGCAGCACATCGGTGCTCCCGCCAAGCCTGTTGTGGTCAAAGGTGATGTAGTGAAAGTAGGTACGAAGATTGCCGAACCCGGCGGCTTTGTATCAGCAGCCATTCATTCATCTGTCAGCGGAAAGGTCGCTAAGATTGACACGATTGTCGATGCCAGCGGTTATGCCAAACCTGCCATCTTCATTGACGTGGAAGGTGACGAATGGGAAGAAACCATCGACCGCACCGATACGTTGGTGAAGGAATGCAACCTGACTGCCGAAGAAATAGTGAAGAAGATTGCCGATGCCGGTATCGTTGGTTTGGGTGGTGCTTGTTTCCCTACGCAAGTGAAGTTGTGCCCCCCCCCTGCCTTCAAGGCCGAATGTGTTATTATCAATGCTGTGGAGTGCGAACCCTATCTGACTGCCGACCACCAGCTGATGCTGGAACATGCCGAAGAAATCATGGTAGGCGTATCCATCCTGATGAAAGCCGTAAAGGTGAACAAAGCATTTATCGGTATTGAAAACAATAAGCCCGACGCCATCCAGTTGATGACGAAAGTTGCTTCCAGCTATGCTGGTATAGAAGTCGTTCCTTTGAAGGTACAATATCCGCAAGGAGGCGAAAAGCAATTAATCGACGCCGTTATCAGCCGCCAGGTTGCAGCCGGTGCACTGCCCATCTCTACCGGAGCCGTTGTCCAAAACGTAGGTACCGCATTTGCTGTTTACGAAGCAGTTCAGAAGAACAAACCCTTGTTCGAACGCATCATAACCGTGACAGGCAAGTCTTTGGCCAAACCGTCCAACTTCCTGGCGCGTATCGGCACCCCAATGAAGCAACTGATCGATGCTTGCGGCGGTCTGCCCGAAGATACAGGTAAGATTATCGGCGGCGGCCCTATGATGGGCAAAGCCCTGGTCAATACGGATGTGCCCACTGCCAAAGGTAGCTCCGGCATCCTTATTATGAATGATAAGGAAGCCAAGCGTGGCGACATACAGCCTTGTATCCGTTGTGCCAAGTGCGTAGGTGCCTGCCCCATGGGATTGGAACCCTACCTGCTTGCCACCGTATCGGCTCATGGAGATTTTGAGAGAGTAGAGAAAGAAGACATCATGTCGTGTATCGAATGCGGTTCATGCCAGTTCACTTGTCCTTCCAATCGTCCGATGCTGGATTACATCCGCTTGGGCAAGGGCAAAGTGGGAGCGCTGATCCGTGCACGTCAAGCTAAAAAATAACGAAGTATGAATAAATTAATCGTATCCCTTTCACCCCACGTTCATGGTGGTGACAGCGTGAAGAAGAATATGTACGGCGTGCTCATAGCATTGATTCCGGCATTCCTTGTATCGCTTTACTTTTTCGGACTGGGTGCGCTGATTGTTACGGTCACCTCTGTGCTGGCCTGCTTGTTCTTTGAATGGGCTATCGGCAAATTCCTGTTGAAGAAAGCAACCACAACCATCTGCGACGGCTCTGCCATTATCACCGGTGTGTTGCTGGCATTCAATTTACCATCCAACCTTCCCATCTGGATTATCCTTCTGGGCGCTTTGTTTGCTATCGGTGTAGGCAAGATGTCCTTCGGTGGTTTGGGTTGCAATCCTTTCAACCCGGCATTGCTGGGACGTGTGTTCCTGCTGCTCTCTTTTCCTGTGCAGATGACGACTTGGCCGGCTGTCGGTCAGCTCACTGCCTATACCGATGCCACTACGGCCGCTACGCCGCTTGCCATCATGAAGGGAGTTATCAATGGCGCTCCGGGGGTGTCGTTGAACGATCTTCCGGGAGCTTTCGACCTGCTGGTCGGCAACAATGGTGGCTGTCTCGGTGAGGTCAGTGCATTGGCGTTGCTGCTGGGCCTTGCCTATATGCTGTGGAAGAAGATTATTACCTGGCATGTTCCTGTATCTATCCTGGCTACGGTATTTGTGTTCTCCGGTATCATGTATCTGGTTAATCCCGAGCTTTATGTATCTCCGGTGGTGCAACTGCTTTCCGGTGGTTTGATGCTGGGTGCCATCTTCATGGCTACGGACTATGTCACTTCCCCTATGAGCCACAAAGGTATGCTCATCTATGGTGTGTGTATCGGTCTGCTCACGGTGGTTATCCGTCTGTTCGGTGCATATCCCGAAGGAATGTCATTCGCTATTCTCATTATGAATGCGTTCACTCCGCTCATTAACACGTATGTCAAACCTAAACGCTTTGGGGAGGTAGCGAAGAAGAAATGAAAAAGTTAGAATCATCCTTGAAGAATATGTTGCTGGTGCTTACGGGCGTTACGGCTATCTCCGTGGCCCTGCTGGCTTTTGTAAACGAATTGACGAAAGAACCTATTGCGCAAGCTAATGCCAAAACTTTGAGCGATGCTGTCAGTGCAGTGGTTCCGGGCTTCGACAACGACCCTATTGCAGAAAAGAAAGTACAAGAGGTGAACGGCGTCGAGTATTTTGTGTATCCCGCTACCAAAGGCGGCACATACATCGGTGCTGCTGTAGAAGCTGTAGCCATGGGTTTTGGTGGTGAGCTGAAAGTACTGGTAGGTTTCGATGCCGATGGCAAGATTATAGATTACTCTTTACTGTCTCATGTCGAAACTCCGGGATTGGGCTCTAAGGCTGCCGATTGGTTTAAGAAAGGCAATAAAGGTGATGTCACAGGTATCAATCCGGGTGAAACCCCGCTGAAGGTAAGCAAGGACGGTGGCCAGATAGACGCCATTACGGCTTCTACCATTACATCGCGTGCGTTCTTGAATGCGGTGAATGCTGCCTATGCCGCTTATGCCGGTCAAGAAACCTCCGATGGTACTACGGGCGCTTCTCAAAAGGTGGCCGACCCTGCCGGCGCAACAAATGCCGATACGGGAGCTACAACTAAAGTTGAACCTGCTGATTCTGTCAGCGCTAAATAAGAAAGGAGTAGAAGACATGAATAATTTTAAAGTTATGATGAACGGGATTATCAAAGAGAATCCTATATTTGTGCTCCTGCTTGGTATGTGTCCCACGTTGGGCACCACCTCTTCCGCCATTAACGGTATGGGTATGGGGTTGGCCACAATGTTTGTGCTCATTTGTTCCAATGTGGTAATTTCCGCTATCAAGAATCTGATTCCCGATATGGTGCGTATCCCTTCGTTTATTGTGGTGATAGCATCGTTCGTTACGCTGTTGCAGATGATCATGCAAGCTTATGTACCTGCGCTCTATGCTACGTTGGGACTGTTCATTCCACTGATTGTTGTAAACTGTATCGTTCTGGGGCGTGCCGAAGCATTTGCAGCCAAGAACACTCCGGTTTCTTCTCTCTTTGACGGTTTGGGCATGGGCTTGGGCTTCACCATTGCCTTGACGCTGCTGGGCGCTGTACGCGAGTTCTTGGGAACCGGCAAGATCTTCAACCTGACCATCTTCCCCGAAGAATACGGTATGCTGGTCTTCGTCCTTGCTCCGGGTGCATTTATAGCTTTGGGCTACCTCATTGCTTTGATTAACAGTTTCAAGAAAGCATAATTTGTAGACTATGGAATATATATTAATATTTATCTCGGCAATCTTTGTAAATAACATCGTATTGTCTCAATTCCTGGGCATCTGTCCGTTTCTGGGAGTTTCCAAGAAAGTGGAGACAGCATTGGGTATGTCCGCTGCGGTAGCATTTGTGCTCACCATTGCCACTATCGTTACGTTCCTTATTCAGAAGTATGTGCTCGATACCTTTGGTCTGGGCTATTTGCAGACCATTACCTTTATCCTGGTAATTGCCGCCCTGGTGCAGATGGTAGAAATCATCCTGAAGAAAGTATCACCTTCCTTGTACCAGGCTTTGGGTGTATTTCTGCCGCTGATTACTACTAACTGTTGTATTCTTGGTGTGGCTATTCTTGTTATCCAAAAGGACTATGACCTGCTGACAGGCGTTGTTTACGCATTCTCCACCGCCATCGGTTTCGGCTTGGCTTTGACTCTGTTTGCCGGATTGCGTGAGCAGATGAGCCTGGTAAATATACCGAAGGGTATGCGCGGAACTCCTATCGCTCTGATAACTGCCGGCTTGCTGGCTATGGCATTTATGGGATTCTCAGGAGTCGTAAAACTCTAAATGAGTAAAAGCGCTGCGAAAAAATGAAAGGGAATAGACTAATTTTTATTCCCTTTTTATGTTTTTATTAATTTATTTCCTTACATTTGTAGCGCTATAAATGACCAAAGGACTAAATTGTCTATATTTTAATATGAAAGAGAAGATTTTAGTTACTGGTGGAACTGGCTACATCGGTTCTCATACAGTGGTTGAACTTCAGAACGCAGGTTATGAAGTTGTTATTATTGATAATTTGTCAAACTCCAGCGCAGACGTTGTAGATAACATTGAAAAAGTATCTGGCATCCGTCCCGCATTCGAGAAAGTAGATTGCTTGGATTTTGCCGGTCTTGACGCTGTGTTTACCAAATATAAAGGCATTAAAGCTATCATCCACTTTGCAGCAAGCAAAGCCGTGGGCGAGTCTGTTCAGAAGCCATTGCTTTACTATCGCAACAATTTGGTTTCATTGATCAACCTGCTCGAATTAATGCCGAAACATGGAGTAGAAGGTATTGTATTCTCCTCTTCTTGTACCGTATACGGTCAGCCGGACGAACTTCCGGTGACGGAGCAAGCTCCTATCAAGAAGGCCGAATCTCCTTATGGAAACACGAAGCAGATCAACGAAGAGATCATTCGTGATACAATTACTTCCGGCGCTCCTATCAATGCCATTTTATTGCGTTACTTCAATCCGATTGGTGCACATTCCACCGCTTTACTTGGTGAATTGCCCAACGGTGTTCCGCAAAACCTTATACCGTATCTCACCCAGACGGCTATCGGTATCCGCGAGAAACTGAGTGTCTTTGGTGATGATTACAATACGCCCGACGGATCATGTATCCGCGACTTCATCAATGTAGTTGATCTGGCGAAGGCGCACGTAGTTGCTATCGATCGCATTTTGGGCGGCAAGCAGAAAGAGAAGGTAGAGGTCTTCAATATCGGTACAGGCCGTGGCCTTTCCGTACTTGAGTTAATCAATGCTTTCGAGAAAGCTACGGGTGTGAAGCTGAACTATCAGATTGTAGGTCGTCGTGCCGGTGATATCGAGAAGGTATGGGCTAACCCTGAATTGGCAAACAATGAATTGGGTTGGAAGGCAGAGACAAGCATCGAAGATACGTTGCTTTCTGCATGGAAATGGCAGTTGAAACTTCGTGAAAGAGGTATTCAATAACAAAATTGAGTTTGTGTTTTTTAACAAATAGGAAATAAACAAATGCCTCCCCGCATTTGTTTATAAACTGCAAATCAGCCTGACGCTGTTTATGTATATGTGAATATCCGTAATACGGTACTTATGCCTCCCCGGCATAGACAGGTAAGATTGCATAGTAGTTTTGTCGTGTTTTATTTTGTGTTTGTGTTGTGAATAAGCCTTGTCGAGAGACAAGGCTTATTTTTTTGTCGAAGCGCGGATATATACAAGAAATTCAGCTATGCAAGTAGGGTAAAACACATCATCTGTTTACCCTAAACACATCATCAGTTTGCTGTAAACGCATCATGCGTTCAGGGTAAACACATGATGCGTTTCGGGAGATTGTAAATAAGGCGATAAGAACATCGCAAATGGAGTGAAATGCGAGGCAAAGACAATTACAACAGTAAGCATACTGTTAATCAACGTTATTATTTCTATTGGCAAATTGTTCTATTTGTAGTATAAATCGTTCAAAACCGTCTTTTTGGGTATAAAAAAGCTATAAGAGAGAACAATTAGGGTGGATTTGTTTATACATTTGCAAAGTTGTTTATATAACTATTGGGATGAACAAACCATTGCTGTCAGATGTTAATAAGTTCGATAAACTTATTGAGAATTGAAGAAAGACGCGACTTGGCTGATTTACTGAATAGAGGATACACGCGACTTAATAGGATTGATTAGTTGAAATAATTAAGGAAACAGAATAAAATAGATTGCTTATGTCACAGATTGTCGGACATATTTCACAGGTAATCGGACCTGTTGTAGACGTTTATTTCGAAGGAATGGAGGCAGAGTTAGTCCTGCCCAGTATTCACGACGCGTTGGAGATAAAAAGACCGAACGGAAAGAGGCTGATTGTAGAAGTGCAGCAGCACATTGGTGAAAACACAGTGAGAACTGTAGCTATGGATAGCACGGACGGTCTGCAAAGAGGTATGAAAGTATATCCGTTGGGTGGACCTATCACCATGCCGGTGGGCGAGCAGATTAAAGGCCGACTGCTGAACGTAGTGGGCGATTCCATTGACGGAATGAAAGAACTGGACCGCGTCGGCGCTTACCCTATCCATCGCGACCCTCCTAAATTTGAAGATTTGACTACCGTACAAGAGGTACTTTTTACAGGTATCAAGGTTATCGACCTGCTGGAACCATACAGCAAGGGCGGTAAGATTGGTCTGTTTGGCGGTGCCGGTGTAGGAAAGACGGTGCTTATACAAGAGCTTATCAACAATATCGCCAAGAAGCAACACGGTTTCTCTGTGTTTGCCGGAGTAGGAGAGCGTACCCGCGAAGGTAACGACCTGCTGAGGGAAATGATTGAATCCGGTGTTATCCGCTACGGCGAAGAATTCAGAAAGAGTATGGAAGAGGGACACTGGGACTTGTCTAAAGTAGACTACGACGAAGTGGCAAAGTCGCAGGTAGCCCTGATATTCGGTCAGATGAACGAGCCTCCCGGTGCACGTCAGTCGGTGGCGCTGTCCGGACTGACGGTAGCGGAATCTTTCCGCGACATGGGCGCCGAGACAGGCGGTTCACGAGATATCCTGTTTTTTATCGACAATATTTTCCGTTTCACTCAGGCCGGTTCCGAAGTATCGGCGCTGTTGGGACGTATGCCGTCGGCCGTGGGCTATCAGCCTACGCTTGCCACGGAGATGGGTTCCATGCAGGAGCGCATCACTTCTACGCGAAACGGTTCCATCACTTCTGTGCAGGCTGTGTATGTGCCTGCCGATGACTTGACGGACCCTGCGCCTGCCACAACCTTTACTCATCTGGATGCTACCACGGTGCTGAGCCGTAAGATTACGGAGTTGGGCATTTATCCAGCGGTAGATCCGCTGGAATCGACTTCGCGTATCCTCGACCCGCACATTGTGGGCGAAGAGCACTACGAAGTGGCGCAGCGTGTGAAGCAGATTCTTCAACGCAACAAGGAATTGCAAGATATTATCTCTATCCTCGGTATGGAGGAACTGTCGGATGCCGACCGTACGTTAGTGAACCGCGCCCGCCGCGTACAGCGCTTCTTGTCGCAGCCGTTTGCCGTGGCAGAGCAGTTCACGGGAGTGCCGGGTACGATGGTTGCCATTGAAGACACCATCAAGGGATTCAAGATGATTCTGGACGGTGAAGTGGATTATCTGCCCGAATCGGCTTTCCTGAATGTAGGCACGATAGACGAAGCCATAGAGAAGGGAAAGGCACTGTTGGAACAGGCGAAGAAATAAAACAGAAAAGATATGAAGGGATTACAATTGAACTTGGTATCGCCGGAAAAAGAACTGTTCGACGGAGAAGTGGAGAGTGTGACGCTGCCCGGTGTGATAGGCTTGTTCACCATTCTGCCGCATCATGCTCCCATCGTGTCGTCATTGCAGGCGGGCACGCTGACTTACGTGACAGAAGGCGGCGAAGAACATACGCAGGAAATAAACGGCGGTTTCATCGAAATGAACGGTAACAGTGTTTCCGTTTGTGTAGACTGACAACACCGCTCTTAATGCTTTAATTCTTAGTTAACCGTGACTATTACAAAACGAAATTACCTGTTGCAAACAGCGCTCTTAACTCTGTTGATAGGAGGAGTGGGCGGTGGAGTGTATTATTCCATCAATCCGCACCACTACTTTGGTGGTTATCCGTTGATTCCGCTTTTCTTCTTCGTTTTCGGAGCGTTTATGATAAACATGGTAGAAAGTTGCCGGCGACGTATGCCGGGACGTATGCTGCAGATTTATCTGCTGATGCGTGTGATGAGGATGCTGGTGTCGATGATTGTAATGATGGTGTACTGCGTGGCAGTGCGCGAAGAAGCAAAGCTGTTTTTGCTGACGTTTATAGCAAACTATCTGATATACTTGATTTATGATTCCTGGTTCTTCTTCACCTTTGAAGCGAACCGGAAGCAGAAAAAGAAAAAAGAAAATGAAAAAATGGCGTAACATATTGACTGGGATTCTGATGGGACTGGCATTGATACTGCCTGCCACCCTGCAAGCCGATGAAATATCCGACGATGTGACTCCTGCCGAACAAAAGGAGAACACGGTGGACGTGAAGGAGATTGTTTTCGGACATATCGGCGATTCTTATGAATGGCATATCACGACTTGGGGGAATACGCCTATCACCATTCCGTTGCCCATCATCGTTTATAGCAATAGGACGGGTTGGCATACATTTCTGTCTTCGCGTCTCGAAGAGAATGGCGGAAGCTACGAAGGCTTCTACATAGCTCCCGAAGGCAGTAAGTATGAAGGCAAGCTGGTGGAACAGGATGTTGCGGGAAACGAACTTCGCCCGTTCGATATATCCATTACGAAGGTGACGCTGGCACTACTGATAAACAGTGCGTTGCTGCTTGTCATCATTCTGAGCGTGGCGCGATGGTATCGCAGGCATCCGCAAGACAGCGCGGCACCCGGCGGCTTTATCGGATTCATGGAGATGTTCATCATGATGGTGAACGACGATATTATAAAGAGTTGTGTAGGTCCTAAGTACCGTAAGTTCGCCCCTTACCTGCTGACAGCATTTTTCTTTATCTTCATCAACAACCTGATGGGGTTGGTTCCGTTCTTTCCGGGCGGTGCCAATGTGACGGGAAACATTGCCATCACGATGGTGTTGGCGCTGTGCACGTTTGTAGCAGTTAACCTCTTCGGAACGAAAACCTATTGGAAAGATATCTTTTGGCCGGATGTGCCTTGGTGGCTGAAAGTGCCGGTGCCGATGATGCCGTTCATCGAGTTCTTCGGCATCTTTACGAAGCCGTTCGCCTTGATGATCCGTCTTTTTGCCAATATGCTGGCAGGACACATGGCAATGTTGGTGCTGACGTGTCTGATCTTTATCTCGGCAAGCATGGGTCCCGCGCTGAACGGAACGCTGACCGTGGCCTCGGTACTGTTCAATATCTTTATGAATGCACTGGAACTGCTGGTGGCATTTATCCAGGCGTATGTGTTCACAATGCTGTCGGCAGTGTTTATAGGGCTGGCGCAGGAAGAACACAAAGTAGAAGTAAAAAAACAACATTAATAGAATAACCATTTAAAAACTGAAAGTTATGTTACTATCTGTATTATTGCAAGCTGCTGCGGCAGGTGTGGGAGTTAGTAAGCTGGGAGCAGCCATTGGTGCTGGTCTGGCCGTTATCGGTGCTGGTGTAGGTATTGGTAAAATCGGTGGTTCGGCTATGGAGGCCATTGCCCGTCAGCCGGAGGCTTCGGGAGATATCCGTATGAACATGATTATTGCCGCAGCCTTGATTGAAGGTGTTGCATTGTTGGCAGTCGTTGTGTGTCTGTTGGTATTCTTCCTGTAAGAAACCGTAATTAGTAATTTGTAATTAATAATTCGTAATTAATAGCCTATGTCATTGTTATTACCCGATAGTGGTCTGCTGTTCTGGATGCTCCTTTCGTTCGGCGTGGTGTTTGTGGTACTTGCCAAGTACGGCTTTCCCGTCATCACCAAGATGGTGGAAGGCCGCAAGACCTACATCGACCAATCCATGGAAGTGGCACGAGAGGCCAATGTGCAGCTCGCCAAACTGAAAGAGGAAGGCGATGCGCTGATTGCCGCTGCCAACAAGGAGCAGGGACGCATCCTGCGGGAGGCGATGCACGAGCGTGACAAGATTATCGTCGAGGCACGCAAGCAGGCAGAAGCCACCGCGCAGAAGGAACTGGACGATGTAAAGAGGCAGATTCAGCAAGAGAAAGAGGAAGCTATCCGCGACATTCGCCGGCAGGTAGCTGTGCTGTCAGTAGATATTGCAGAGAAAGTAATCCGCAAGAACCTGAACGAGAAAAAAGAGCAGATGGAAATGATAGACCGGATGCTGGACGAAGTACTGGCGGCAAGTAGGAATAATTAATCACTGAAGAATATGGATATAGGAATTGTTTCAATGCGCTATGCGAAGGCTTTGATGGAATATGCCAAGAGCACGGATACGGAAGATGTTCTGTATCGGGAGGTGCGGATGCTGGCTCGCAACATCAATAAGTATCCCGATCTGCGTGCGGCACTGGCAAATCCCATCCTGACGACGCGTGAGAAATTTTCGCTGATCTGCACCGCTGCCGTGGGCGATGCTCCTGCCGGACGCGAGTTTACCCGATTCATCACCCTGGTGCTGAAAAACCGGCGGGAGAACTTCCTTCAGTATATCTGCTTGAGCTTTCTGGACTTGTACCGGAAAGACAAGCACATCGGTGTGGGAAAGCTGATAACAGCCGTACCCGTGAGCCGGGAAGTATGGGAACGCATTCGCGACAGTGCTTCTACCTTGCTGCACGCCGGCATGGAGTTGCAGACCGAAGTAGACCCGTCTATCGAAGGCGGCTTCATCTTCGACATCAACGACTTCCGGCTGGATGCCAGTGTGGCAACACAGCTGAAGAAGGTGAAACAGCAGTTCATTGATAAGAATAGAAGAATAGTATAAAAAACAGGAATTATGTTGTCTGAGAATATAAAAGTAAGCGAAGTTTCGGATGTACTCCGTAGACAGCTCGAAGGCATTGACGCACGGGTGCAGTTTGATGAAATAGGCACGGTGCTGCAAGTGAGCGACGGCGTGGCACGCATCTACGGGCTGCGCAATGCCGAAGCAAATGAGTTGCTGGAGTTCGACAACGGCATCAAAGCCATCGTGATGAACCTGGAAGAGGACAACGTGGGTGCCGTGTTACTGGGACCTACGGACAAAATAAAAGAAGGCTTCATCGTGAAACGTACCAAGCGCATCGCTTCCATCATGGTGGGCGAGAGTATGGTGGGACGTGTCATCGACCCGCTGGGCGAACCGCTGGACGGCAAAGGACTGATAGGTGGCGAACTCTGTGAAATGCCGCTGGAACGTAAGGCACCGGGAGTTATCTTCCGCCAGCCGGTGAACCAGCCGTTGCAGACGGGACTGAAAGCTGTGGATGCCATGATACCCATCGGCCGCGGACAGCGTGAGCTGATTATCGGCGACCGTCAGACGGGTAAGACCGCTATTGCTATAGATACCATCATCAACCAACGTGCCAACTTCGAGGCAGGCGATCCGGTGTATTGTATCTATGTGGCTATCGGGCAAAAAGGCTCTACGGTAGCTTCTATTGTGAATACACTGCACCAATACGGTGCTATGGACTATACCATTGTGGTGGCTGCCACGGCGGGCGATCCGGCTGCATTGCAGTATTATGCTCCGTTTGCGGGAGCTGCCATCGGAGAGTATTTCCGCGATACTGGGCGTCATGCATTGGTGGTTTACGACGACTTGTCGAAGCAGGCGGTGGCCTATCGTGAGGTGTCGTTGATTCTTCGCCGTCCGTCGGGACGTGAAGCATATCCGGGTGATATCTTCTACCTGCACTCCCGTCTGCTGGAACGTGCGGCAAAGATTATCAGCCAGGAAGAAGTGGCACGCGAAATGAATGACTTGCCCGAGAGCCTGAAAGGAAAAGTGAAAGGCGGCGGTTCGCTGACGGCATTGCCCATCATCGAGACACAGGCCGGAGACGTATCGGCGTATATCCCTACGAACGTGATTTCTATCACCGACGGACAGATCTTCCTCGATACGAACCTCTTCAATCAGGGAAATCGTCCGGCTATTGACGTAGGTATCTCCGTGAGCCGTGTGGGTGGTAATGCACAGATCAAGGCTATGAAGAAGGTGGCCGGTACGCTGAAGATAGACCAGGCACAGTATCGCGAACTGGAAGCGTTTACCAAGTTCAGCGGCGATATGGACCCTGTGACGGCATTGACCATCGACAAAGGGCAGAAGAATACGCGTCTGCTGGTGCAGCCGCAGTACAGTCCGATGCCGGTAGAAAAGCAGATTGCGATACTCTATTGCGGTACGCACGGTTTGTTGAAGAATGTGCCGCTGGAGAAAGTCAGCGAGTTTGAACGCAACTTCCTTGAATCTCTTGAGATGAATTATCGGATGGAGGTATTCGATGTATTGAAATCGGGTGTCATCAACGATGATGTGTGCAAGAAGATTGAGGAGACGGCGGAAACGGTGGCGAAACAATTTATGTAATATTCGTCTGAAACAAATTATATACAGACTATTCTCCTTCCCCTTTAGGGGAACGAGGGGTTAATAATTATAGAGATGGCTTCACTGAAAGAGGTAAAAAATAGAATTAGCTCCGTCAAGAGTACGCGTCAGATTACATCGGCGATGAAGATGGTGGCATCTGCCAAACTGCACAAAGCGCAGGGGCGGATTGAAAATATGCTGCCTTATCAACGGAAGCTGAATGAAATATTGACAAACTTCCTGCGTACAGATGCTTCGTTCGAGTCTCCTTACACGGAGAAAAGAGCGGTGACGAAGGTAGCGATTGTGGTTTTCTCGTCCAATAGTTCGCTGTGCGGCGCTTTCAACTCCAATGTGGCGAAGATGCTGGAACGGGTGTTGGAAGACTATAAGGCGTTGGGCAGGGAGAATGTGCTGATTTATCCTGTGGGCCGTAAGGTGGAAGAAGCTGTGCAGAAGTTGGGATATGAACCGCAAGGCAGCTATCAGACGATGGCGGACAAACCTTCGTACGTCGATGCGTATGAGTTGGCAGGAAAGCTGATGGAAGAGTTTGTGGAGAAACGCATTGACCATGTGGAACTGATTTATCATCATTTCAAGTCAATGGGTTCGCAAGTGCTGCTTCGCGAGAATTATCTGCCCATCGACCTGACACAGGTAGCGGAGGAAGCGGCGGAAAGCATCGAGAATGAAGGCGATTCATCGGAGGCTACCCGGAGCTTCAACAACGACTATATTGTAGAGCCGTCCGTAGGCGAACTGATAGCGGAATTGCTACCGAAGGT
This sequence comes from Bacteroidaceae bacterium, assembly GCA_030843315.1. Classification (GTDB taxonomy): domain Bacteria; phylum Bacteroidota; class Bacteroidia; order Bacteroidales; family Bacteroidaceae; genus Bacteroides. Next base: position 22,920 of record JAUUPT010000021.1, read on the forward strand.
GCTGAGTCAGAAGATATTCACTGTGCTTCTCGATTCCAATACTTCGGAACATGCCGCTCGTATGCTTGCCATGCAGACTGCAACGGACAATGCCAATGAATTGATTCAGGATCTGACGAAGCAGTATAACAAGAGCCGCCAGCAAGCCATCACAAATGAGTTGCTGGATATTATCGGCGGAAGCATGAAGTAAGGTCTTAATACAGAGGCGCAGAGCATCACAGCGTTTTTTGCAAATAAGTATAATTATAGGACAGGGATAACGAAATAAGCGTTATCTTTGTCCTATTATTGTATATGTAATGGAACAAAATACTGAATTAGCGCTTGCATGGCAATTTATTGAAAACACAGGCACTCATCTATTCTTAACCGGTAAAGCTGGTACCGGAAAAACTACTTTCCTGCGAAAACTGAAAACAGAGAGTCCGAAGCGAACGGTGGTACTGGCACCGACGGGAATTGCAGCAATCAATGCGGGGGGAGTGACGATTCATTCTTTCTTTCAACTTCCTTTTGCTCCTTATGTGCCTGAAAGCTCGTTCAGTACGGACGGAAAGGCAAGTTACCGCTTTCAGTATGGGAAGGAGAAAATCAATATTATCCGTAGCATGGACTTGCTGGTGATTGATGAAATCAGTATGGTACGCGCAGACTTGCTGGATGCGGTAGATGCTGTACTGAGACGCTTCCGTGATCGCAATAAACCCTTTGGCGGGGTGCAACTGCTGATGATTGGCGACCTGCAACAGCTGTCGCCCGTGGTGAAGGATGATGATTGGCAGATGCTGAGCAAATATTACGATACCCCTTACTTCTTTTCGAGCCAAGGCCTGAAACAAACGGAATACTGTACCATAGAACTGAAAAAAGTATATCGGCAAAGCGATGGGAACTTCCTCGACTTGCTGAACCGCATTCGCGAGAACCGCTGTGACGGGCAAGTGCTGGAGGCATTGAACCGCCGGTATCTCCCCAATTTTGAACCTTCCAAAGAGGAGGGTTACATCCGCCTGGTCACTCATAATTATCAGGCGCAGCGCATCAATGACCATGAAATGGAACAATTGCCTGGACGTTCGTTTGCCTTCCGTGCCACGATAGACGGGAAGTTTCCCGAATATTCATATCCCACGGACGAGGTGCTCGAACTGAAGTGCGGCGCACAGGTGATGTTCGTAAAGAACGATACTTCCGGTGAGCATCGTTACTATAACGGTATGATTGGCGAGGTGACCGCTGTTTCGGCAAAAGTCATCGAGGTGCGCAGCAAAGGGAGTGATACTCCTTTTGTTCTGCAAGAAGAAGAATGGACGAATGCAAAGTACGTATTGGACGAGGAGACAAAGGAGATAACCGAGGCTATCGAAGGAACCTTTCGCCAGTATCCGCTGAAGCTGGCATGGGCCATTACTATCCACAAGAGCCAGGGACTTACATTTGAGCGTGCTATTATTGATGCAAGCGGTTCGTTTGCCCACGGGCAGACGTATGTGGCATTGAGCCGTTGCAAGACGCTGGAAGGGGTGGTGCTCAGTGCACCGCTTTCGGCAAGGGCAGTTATCAGTGATAGTGCGGTAGATACATTTACGGTAGAAGCGCGGAAGAGTGAGCCGGACGAACAGCGTTTCCGTTCGTTGCAGCAGACTTATTTCCTGGAATTATTGTCAGGCTTGTTCGACTTTCAACCGATGGAGCAGGCTCTAAGGCGGTATGTGCGCTTAGTGGATGAACATCTGTATAAACTCTTCCCCAAGCAACTGGCTGCTTACAAAACAGAAATAGAACGCTTTCATGAGAAGGTGACGAAGGTGGCACAGAAATTCAGCCTTCAATATACCCGCTTGATTGATGCGGCGCAAGATTATGCTACAGACGCTGCCTTGCAGAAGCGCATCAATGCCGGTGCCCTGTATTTTCAAGAGCAACTTCAACCACTGGACGCGGTAATGGGAAATACGGTGGTTACGGACAACAAAGAGTTGAAGAAGAAACTGCGGGATGCGATGGAAGAACTGACCGGTCTATTCGACTTGAAGTCCGACTTGCTGGATTTTGTATCAGTGAAAGGTTTCCATGTGGCGGAATATCTCAAGAAGAAGGCACTTCTTTCTATTGATGACTCCGCTCCTCAGAAGGGAAAGAGCAAGGAGAAAGCGGTAGCAGGGAAAGAAGAATTGCAAAAAAGAACCCGGGAGGAGAGCGATGGTACAAGGAAGAAGACGCGTGAAAGAAAAGCGGCTGCCCTCGAAGTGCCTTCGGATGTGCTGCATCCGGAACTATACAATCAGCTGGTGGCATGGCGCAATGCAGAAGCTTCACAATTGGGATTACCTGTATATACCGTCATTCAGCAGAAAGCGATTTTAGGCATCAGCAATCTCTTGCCTTCGGATAAATCCATGCTTGCGCGTATTCCGTATTTCGGAAAGAAAGGTGTGGAGAAGTATGGAGACGTGATTCTGGAAATGGTGCGCAGTTATCGGAAAGAGAAGGGGCTGGCAGAGCCGGAAGTGTTTTAGAGTGATTAGTGATTAATGATTTGTTGATGTTGCTTGCAGTATATAGGCAAATCACTAATCACTAAACATTATCCTTATTCCTTCTTCCAACGTCCGCGGCCGATATCCCAATTCTTTTTGTGCCTTCTCGATGTTTAAACCACTAAAGCGGGGGCGGGGCGTCTTTTCTCCCATCTCCCGGGTGGTGACGGGACGGATAAGGGAACGATTCAAGCCCAGCACATCCGCTACACGGTAGGCAATATCCGCGATCGTCAGGCAATCGCTTCCACAAAGGTGGTAGATGCCGTTGTGCGGGTGATTAATCAGTTTCTCTACTCCCTGAGAGACGTCTCCGACAAAGGTAGGCGTGCGCCATTGGTCGGAAACGACAAATATTTCTTCATTACTTCTCAGCCGGTTGGCTACTAATTGGAGCACATTGCCATGTTGTCCGGGAAGAGCGGCACCGTAGACAACGACCACACGTGCGATGGCGTAACTGCTACAAACAGCTGCAATACGCTTTTCTCCTTCTAATTTGGTATGACCATAGTAGTTGACGGGCGACGGAATATCCTCTTCAGTATATAACCGGTTGGTATCCCCGCTGAACACAAAGTCCGTGGAAAGATGAATCAAACGGCTGTGGTGTGCTTCACAACAATGTGCCAAATGCTCTACGGCAATGATATTGATGGCATCCGCCTCGTCGTGATGCGTCTCGCAATAATCGGGGACGGAGAGGGCAGAGGTATTGATGACAACATCGGGACGTACTTCTTCGAACAGCTTCTCTAATGCCCGGCTGTCGCAAATGTCCGTGCGGATAAAGTGATAATCGCCCGAGTGGGGGCAGATGTCATCGTGCAGGGAACAGCCCGTGACCTGATAGGACAGATTGCGGGACAGGTCATTGAGGATGCGCCGGCCGGTGAAGCCGTTGGCACCTATAACCAGAAGTCTTTTTCTTGTTACCAATATTGCGTCCCCCTTCCTTGCTGCACTTCGATTCGTATTCCGAACGCGCCGTTCGCCGATTTCATCTCAAAAGCGCCTTTAAAGTTATTCTTCTCCCACGGCAAGGCGGAAGGGTTGGGAACTTTCCATCCATCCTTGTCATACTGGCCGTATGTATTGATTCGCATTCCGTTCTTCAGCGTGAAACTTCCCATCTGCAGGTTGTCGGTAGAACCCCAGAAACTGCTCAGTCCGAAAGGATTGGAACTGTAGAACTGGGAATTGTTGAGGTAGAACATATTGGAGAGCCCTTGCGAATAGGTCACATTCGGATTCAACCGGAAGATGCTGTTGTAGTCCTTGCTGGCATCCGGCACTTCCAGTGTAAAGCGGGGCAGCGTGGGGGCGGACAGATTCATCATTCCCATATCGAGCAGGAAACCGTCGTAGTTCTTCACATTCGGAAGGGGATTTCCATCCGAGAGGGGGATTCCTTCGGGAGATACGCCTTCGGGCACGGATGTTGTCCGCACGCTGTCAGTGGGCATCCCGTTCTGTGCACTGACAGTGGCGATGCCTGCAAGCAAAGCAATGATACAGAAGAAGATTCGTTTCATATCCTTGTTCACATTTTAAGTTTACGTCCGCACGGCATGGCGAACTGAACAAAGATACCTTTTTCCCTCTATTCCGTGAAATTTCTTTGCATTATTTCTAATTACTTACCAATACGAATGCCTACTTGCCCAGACGGATGACCGGATGAAGTATGGGTACTGTGGTCCATTTCATCTTCGTGGGGTCGTACACGCGCTCCATGCCGCCGTGTATCTCGACGTGGTTGCTCACTTTCCATTCCATCACTATGCCGTAATTGCTTTGAGGATACATCGGGTTCATATATCCGTGGAAGGAATTGCTTTTCCCGTAACCTGAGTATTGTCCGAAGACACGTACGCGCAGATGGTCATTGATGCGGTAGGCGAGCGAAGCATTCAGCCCTAAATCCCATTGCGTACCCCTCGGAGCATCAGGATTGGCAAACTGCGCGCCCGCTATGGAAGAGGGCATTGCCATCGAGTAATTGGCGGCATATACTCCGCCGCTCAGTTCCCAACGCTCGTCGGGGCTGAAATAGGTGATGCCCGCTCCGGCTTGCATCATGGAACCCATCGCCGGATAGGTAGAGTGGTCGCCGTACATGGTCAGTATAACTTCCGGTGAAAGCAGGAAGGACGCATAACGCTGAAAGTCCATATCAAAGATATCGCTTTGAAAGTGTATCTTTTTCATATCCGTCCAGGGGAGAGGCTTCACGTATTCGGGAAGGGTGATGCGAAGATCGACCTCGCCCGGCTGTTCCGTTTGGAGACTCTGCTCCGGCTGACTTTCATCGAAAGAACCGGTGTGCTTGCTTTCTCTCGGCGAAGAAAGGTTTTGCTCCTTTACTACCGGGAGACGGTTCTTTATTGTGTCCGCCGGAAGTTCGTTCTGGGCATAGGCGCAGAGAGCGGAGAGGATGAACAATGAAAATAATAACTTTCTCATAAATAGTAGTTTAGTTTCTGTTTAGTTCACTATCAGTTTATAACCTATTCCGCGTACGTTGACAATGCGGATGCGGTCGTCCTGTGAGAGTTTGTGCCGCAGTTTGGTGATGAATACGTGCAGGCTGCGGGAGTTGAAGAAACTGTCGTCTCCCCATAGGTCGAGCAATACGTTTTGGGTGTTGACTACCTGGTTGCGGTTTTCGCAGAGGCGCTTCAATATCTCCGATTCGCGGTGGGAGAGTTCCATCTCCGTATCTACGTGTGGCGAGACGAGGGTGCCTACAAAGGTGAGCCGCTGCGTGACGGAGTTGAAGCGGTAATCGCCTATCTCGAAGCTGGTGACTTCCTTCGGCTTCCCGTCCGCAAAGGAGAAGGCGCGGCCTACGAGGGCTTTGATGCGAATCATAAGTTCCTGCATTCCGAAAGGCTTCTTCAGGTAATCGTTGGCACCCAGCTCAAAGCCTTCCACTACATCGTTGATGGCGGAACGGGCGGTGAGGAACAGTACCGGGGTGCGCTTGTCCGTCTGCCGGATGCGGCGCACCATCTCAAAGCCGTCCATGCGGGGCATCATCACGTCCGCCACCAGTACATCGGGGCGAAGGTCGAAGAACAGGCGCAGGCCCTCTTCACCGTCGGCGGCGGTGTGGATGATAAAGTTCTGTCCTTCCAGCGTATCTTTAATAATCATGGCGAGGGTTTGTTCGTCCTCAACCAGAAGTACGGTTATCTTTTCCATAATGCTCTTTTATATCCTTATCGTAAACTTACTTCCTTTCCCCGGTTCGCTCTTCACGCTGATGCTGCCCCCGTGCTTCTCCGTCATCGTCTTTACGTAGAACAGTCCCAGTCCGTAGCCCTTCACGTCGTGCAGGTTACCCGTAGGCACGCGATAGAACTTGTCGAAGATAAGCTTCTGTTTTTCGGCGGCGATGCCGATGCCGTGGTCGCTGACGGAGATTTCGGTCTGCCCGCCCTGTCCGGTATCTACTTTGCGGCAACGGATGTTGACCTCTGCCTCGCCGTGCGAGTACTTGATGGCATTATCCATCAGATTGCTGATGATATTGCTGAAATGCGTGCGGTCGGCAATCAGGGTCAGGTCTTCCGGTTCGATGTCTACCGTGATGTGTACGGGCTTTTCCGCTTTCAGCTTGTGCTGCTCGATGAGCGGTTCCAGGATTTCGCGTACCGGCAGTTCTTCGGGATGCAGGCGGAACGTCTTGCGGCGCTCCATACTCATGGAGAGTATCTGCTCCACCAGTCCGCTAAGGCGTTGAAGTTGTTCCTGGCAGATGCGCAGGTACTTGTCCCGTTGCTCTTTCTCCTCTGCCTGGTTGAAGTTGAGCAGGGCATCGTTGGCGGCGTAGGCCACGGCGATAGGGGTCTTCAGTTCATGGGTGACGTTATTGGTGAAGTCGCTCTTCATCTCTTCCAGCGTCTTTTGCTTCAAGATGGTGCGAATCAGGAACCAGAAGGAGAAGGACAGGATAACCAGTATGACGAACGACGTGGCAAGGATGCCCGACATCTGCCGCAACACCAGCAAGCCCACGGGTTCCATCTGCAAGCGATAGCTCTGATTAGTGTTGATGTCGAAAGAATAATTGTAGGTCATGGCTTTGGGGCTGGGCACATATCCGGGCGTCCCTATCACTTCCAGCGTATCGACAAAGGCGAAAGTAGAATTCGGGCTGCCGCCTTTGTGCAAGTGCATCAGCCGATGGGGCAGGTTGACGCCGCGTTCTTGCAGCAATACGGTCAGCAGACTGTCGTAGAGGGCTACGTCGGGGTCGGTGATAATATCCAGCCCGGAGTGCAGTCCGCGTTGGAAGTAAGTGGCAAGTTCCAGCATGGTGTTCTGGTTGCGCAGAATCATTTCCAAACCGCCCTTTGCCGACAGCGCCGCCCTGGGAGTATCACTCGTCGCTTCTTCCAAGCCTTGCCGGGCAGAGTCGGGATTCATCCATTCCGCTCTTTCTTTCCCTTTCCGGTTGTCTATAAACAGCACACTGTCTTCTTTGCTCAGCGAGGGATAATTATTATGAACTCTGATTTCTATACGGTTGGAGTCGTTACGGCAACTTACTGAAACGCTGTCCGTCTTGGAGTCCAGCTTTGCCTGCATGGCAGCGTATTTCAGGGAATCTTCATTGCTGACGGTGGTGGTGCTGCGCACATACGACTTTCCGTCATCATATCCCGCCGATACGCTCACTTCTCCGTGGTCCACGTTGTCCTGCTGCATTTTGTCAATGCGCATCATCATCTCGTTATAGTCGCTCATGCGCATGGCTTCGTTGATGCCTCGCACCATATCGTCGTGCATGGTGTGGTATAACCCCGTGAGCCAGTAGGTCTGATAGGCAAAGATGCCCAGCAGGGACACGACAACAAGCGTGGCAATATATTTGAACGGTAGTTTCATAGTTGTCTGCGAATCTGATTGTGGAACAAAGATAGGACTAATATCGGGAGCATCACCATCCGGTAAGACTAAATAACACTTCCGATAACACTGGATAACACTCGGTAAGCCGGCGATAACACTGTGTTTCGCGGAATCTGCCGTACTTTGCAAACGCAGACAATCGTTGCTACAATCTGTGCCAAAGTCTATCACCGATAGTTTGTTAGTCTTAAACTAATGGTTTATCAGTTTTAAACCATCAGTTTACTACTATTAAACCGATGATTTACTACTATTAAACTGATGGTTTACTACTATTAAACTGACAGTTTATAACAATTAAACTATAATAAACTATTAACCTGTTAATAATGAATGGAATATGAAACGAATCTTACTACTATCTATTGCTTGTTGCGCCCTGAGTGTGGCGTCGGCACAAGAACAGACCGGCGGCACAACTTCCGGTGATGATAACCGTACGCTGAGTGCCGACAGCCTGATTACAACCGATGCCCGCCTGGACAGCCTTTACCGAACCCTGCCGGAAGTAATGATTACCGGCGAGCGCCCCATCGTGAAAGCACAGCAAGGCAAACTGGTGTACGACCTGCCGCGGCTCATCCAAAACCTGCCCGTAGACAATGCCTACGATGCCGTGAAAGAACTTCCCGGCGTGATGGAAATGAACGGCAGCCTGCAACTGGCAGGGCAAGGCGTCACCGTGATACTGGACGGAAAGGTAACCACCCTCAGCGCCGACCAACTGAATGCCCTGCTTCGCAGCATTCCCGCCAGTCGCATCGAGAATGCGGAAGTGATGTACAACGCCCCCGCACGCTATCAGGTGCGCGGCGCACTTATCAATATCACCCTGAAACAGACTACGAACAGTGCCGGTTCCTTGCAGGGCGAAGTCTACGGCAAGTATCGCCAAAAACACAATGAGGGCTTTGAGGAACGCGCCAGCCTGCTTTACAGCAAGAATAAATTCTCTACTGATTTTCTTTACTCACACACCCACGGTCGTAGCTACTCTACTACCGGCAAAGAGGCTTTGCACTCTCTGGCAGACGGCTCGGTGCACCCCATGACAACAGACGAGGTGCGCCACGGCCGCTCCCATACCCACAGCTTCCGCGTGGGGGCAGATTATAACTTTGCCAAGAACCATCAGTTGAGTTTTGTCTATAACGGCACGTATTCCACTTCCCACAGCAACATGAGTATTGCCGGCACGCAGGTATCTTCCACCCGCAGCGGCAGCACCGACTGGCTGCACAACGGGCGCCTGGACTACCGCACGCCTTTCGGACTGAAAGCCGGTGCCGAAATGACTTTCTATCGCTCTCCATCCCACCAACTGCTGCACAGCCGCCTGCAAGACGAAGAACTCGATTTCTATACCGAAGACTGCCAACGCATCAACCGCTGGAAATTCTTTCTCGCCCAGGAGCACGACTTGGGGCAGGGATGGGGACTGAACTACGGCGCCATCTACACCACCAGCATCGACAATAGTTATCAGTATTACTACGATCCCGAAACCGGCGAACAGCTTACTTCCTCGGCTGCCATCAGCAATTTGAAGTCCCGCCGCCGCGAGCAAACGCTGAACTTCTATGCAGGCTTCAATAAGAGTTTCGGCGACAAACTGTCGCTTGATGCTTCCCTGGCGGTAGAACATTACAAGACCCCCGTATGGAACCAGTGGGATTGGTATCCCACCATCAACTTGAACTACAATCCTGCACCCGGCCACATGTTGCAACTTGCCTTGAGCAGCGACAAGGATTATCCCGATTACTGGGCTGTGCAAGACGCTATCTCTTACGTCGGCGGCGGATATTCCGAACTGCACGGTAATCCGTTCCTGAAACCGGCGCAGGATTACGAGCTTCACTTGACCTACATTTTGAAGAGCAAATATATCTTCAGTGCCTGGTTCAACCACACCAAAGATTACTCGGTACAGACCCTTTATCAATCCTCGGAACGACTGGTGGAGATATACAAGGAACTGAACTTTGATTATCAGCAACAGGCAGGAATACAAGCGTCTATCCCGTTCAAAGTAAAGAACTGGTTGAATTCCCGTCTGACCTTGATTGGCCTGTGGCATCGCGAGAAAGACAAAGACTTCTGGGACATCCCCTTCGACCGCAAGCAGTGCTACGGCATCGCGCAGATGAACAATACCTTTACTCTGTCCACCACGCCCGACTTGAAGCTGACACTGACCGGATTTGTTCATAGCAAAGCCATCCAGGGCATCTACGACCTGCCTACATCGGGCAACGTAAACATAGCCCTGCGCTACGGCTTCGCCAAGAAGAAAGCCATCCTCAACCTCTATTGCAACGACCTCTTCGAGACGGGACAGATTTCTCCGCGCATCCGCTTCAAGACGCAGAACGTGACGAACCATTACTCCTGCTTCCGCGAGTTCGGTGTATCGCTGACGTACAAGTTCGGCGGGTACAAAGAGAAGCAACGGGAGGCGGTGGATACGTCGCGGTTTAAATAAAGAATAAAAGGATTAGTCAAACATTTGACTAATTAAAGAATTTCTTTTACCTTTGCACCCGCTTAAGGTAAAAAGAAGATTTATGCAAATAGAAGGTGCAGAGTTTAGAGAACTACAACTGCAAATATTTCGTACGCGTATGGCGTTCCGCCGTTGTATGCAGCGTACGTTGAAAAAGAAGGAAGCGGGCATTACGTTTGAAATGTTGCAAGTGCTGAGTTGCTTGTGGCGTGAACAAGGCGTTACGCAACAAGTGCTTGCCGAGCGCACGGCAAAAGACAAGGCATGCCTGACCAACCTGTTGGGAAACCTGGAGAAGAAGGGATATGTATGCCGGAAAGAAGGTTCGCAAGACCGTCGCAGTAAACTTGTGTTTCTCACTCTGGAAGGAGAACAGTTCTGGAAAGACCTGCTTCCGGTATTGGATGAAGTCTATACGCAAGTAGGGCATATTATCGGATTGGAACACATTCAGTCGATGTTATCAGGATTAAAAAATGTACACGATGTATTGGAAAGTTTATAAGCCCTCGGCAATCGGATTGCTGGGGGCCTTGTTTTGTGTATCTTCGATGCAAGCACAAACCGCCCCGACCGATTCTCTCTTTCTGACGGTAGACCAACTGTTTGACCGTGGAGTGCACCACAGCCTGTTGCTGCAGGCAGATGCCTTGAAAGAGAAAGCAGCCGGAGAACGGACACAGACTGCCCGTTCGGCACAGCTCCCCGACCTGCAAGTAGGGCTGAAAGGCGGATATGTAGGACAACCAACTGTCTTTCAGCATGGACTGACGGATGCAGTGCATCCCGATGTGCCCGATTGGTCGCAGAACTATGCCGTAGACTTTGCGCAACCTCTCTATCAAGGGGGCAAGATACACTCGGGCATCCGAAAAGCGGGACTGGAACAGGAACTCGCTTTCTTGCAGACGGAAACCGATCAGGCGGAAGTCAAACTGGGACTGCTGGAACAATATCTCAATCTGTTCAGCCTGTATCGCAAAGATGAAGTTCTGACGCGGAACATTGAGGAGTCGGAACGCCGCCTGCACGATATCGTCCGAATGAAGCAGGAAGGACTGATTACCAATAACGACGTGCTGCGCAGTGAGATGCAACTGACCAACGACCGCCTTTCCCTGCAAGAGACGGAGAACAGCATTACGTTGGTATCCCAGCATCTGGACATCCTGTTGGGACAGGACGAGAATCTGTTGCTGATACCGGATACCGCCCTGTTGTTTCAGGCCGTTGCCCTCGAAACCTACGAGGACTATGTGACCGAAGCCTCTGCCAACGCTCCGGGGCAGAAACAGCTACGCAAGCAAACCGAACTGGCACAGAATGATGTCCGCCTGACCCGTTCCGCCTTGCTGCCCAGCGTATCGCTCTATGCATCGAACACGTTGGCGCGCCCCCTTTCGCGTACCCTGGAAGATATGTACAATAATAACTGGAACGTCGGCATGGCTGTTTCCGTTCCCCTGTCTGCTTTTTATAAGAACAATCATAAGCTGAAGGAAAGCAAACTGGCGGTCAATCTTCGCCGGAACGCCGAAGAGCGGAATATGCAGACCATCCGCATGAATGTGCGCACGGCATACCTGCGCCATCAGGAAGCATTGCGGCAGGTGGAAGCCTTGAAACTCTCCGCCCGCCAGGCAGAAGAGAACTACCGTATCATGCAGAACCGTTACCTCAGCCAGTTGGTCATCCTGACCGATTTGCTGGACGCCAATTCCGTACGGCTGAACGTGGAACTGCAACTGACGACAGCCCGCACGCGGGTCATCTATACTTATTATCAACTTCAGAAGGCTTGCGGCCGTCTCTGATTAAATACGATTTATCATTATGAGTGAATGGAAAGCAAAACAAAAGAAACTGAGACAACACCGGATGCGTAATATTGTCCTGAACACGACTTGCATCATCCTGGCAGGGTCGGGGCTTTGGTTTACCGCCGATTACTTTTGGCGCTACATCAACTACGAAATAACGAACGATGCTTTTGTCGACCAATACGTTGCCCCGCTGAACATCCGTGTTTCGGGGTATATACAGGATGTGCGTTTCACGGAGCATCAGTATGTGCATCAGGGCGATACGTTGCTGATACTGGATAACCGCGAATACCAAATTAAGGTGAAGGAGGCGGAAGCCGCCCTGATGGATGCACAAGGTTCGAAAGATGTGATTCACTCCGGCATACAGACCTCTCAAATGAATGTCACCGTACAGGATGCCAACATAGTAGAGGCAAAAGCGAAGCTTTGGCAGTTGGAACAAGACTACCACCGCTTTGAACGTCTGCTGAAAGAAGAGTCAGTGTCCGAACAGCAATATGAACAGGCAAAGGCTGCCTACGAAGCGGCGGAAGCACGCTATCGGGCATTGGTAGGGCAGAAGAACGCCGCCATGTCGCAATACACCGAAGCCAGCAAAAGAACCACCGTGGCCGAAGCAAACATTCTCCGTCGCGAAGCCGACCTGGACCTGGCAACCCTCAACCTGTCTTATACTGTATTAACTGCCCCTTACGACGGCTACATGGGCCGTCGCACCCTGGAGCCGGGACAGCTTGTACAGGCCGGGCAGACCCTTTCGTATCTGACGCGCGATAAAGGCAAGTGGATTACCGCCAATTATAAGGAGACGCAGATCCCCCACATCTTCATCGGCCAGGAAGTGAACATCAAAGTAGACGCCTTGCCCGGCAAGACCTTCAAAGGTAAGGTAACCGCCATTTCAGAAGCCACCGGCTCCAAATATTCCCTGGTGCCGACGGACAACTCGGCAGGCAACTTCGTGAAAGTGCAGCAGCGCATCCCCGTGCGCATCGACTTGGAAGACGTATCACCCCAGGATATGCAGAACCTTCGGGCAGGCATGATGGTTGAAACGGAAGCATTGCGCCCATGAGAACGATGGCGGAGTTGGAGCTACCCGTCCGCAACTGGGTACCGGACTGGCTGGGACTGGTGAGCCTCTTTCTCATCATTCTCCCGGTGACCATGCTGAACGGTTCCTATACCGGCAGTATGCTGGAAGTGTCGAGCACGCTGGGCACGAATAAAGAGGACATCACAATGGGATTTTATGCCGCTTCGGCAGGCATGGCGATAGCCTATCCCATTGCGCCCAAGATATTGGCTGCGTTCTCTTCCAAGTTCCTGTTGTTGCAGAATATGCTGATTCAGTTCTTTCTGAGCTGGATATGCGCCCACTCGCAGCAGGTGGACATACTGATTGTGAGCAGCTTCTTCATCGGCTTCCTGAAAGGTTTCCTGATGCTGTGGTTCATTCGCCGGGCACAGAAGATATTCAGCCGGGACAATGTGCGTAGCGAGTTCTATTCCTATTTCTATCCGCTGGTGTACGGGGGAGGGCAGCTGTCCATGATAATCACTGCCGAACTAGCCTATTATTACAACTGGAAGTATATGTATTATTTCATGATGTTCCTCATTCTGCTGGCTATCCTGGCGGTAATCATCTGCTTCCGCCACGACCGTCCGCTGAAGAAGTTGTCGATAGGTGAGCTACATATCCGCGAAATGATGATAATATCTGCGGCGTTGCTGATGCTGATGTACGTTATCAACTACGGGAAGGTGCTCGACTGGATGTCGTCATCCCGCATCTGTCTGTATATTGTGGTGGCTCCCATGCTGATAGCCCTCTTTGTATGGATACAGTATCACTCTAAGACACCGTATGTCAGCCTGGCACCGCTCTATCACTTCAAGACGTTGCTGGGCTATTTCTATATGATATTGGTTATGTTTTTCAGTACGTCCACCACACTGATGACCAATTATATGTCTACCATCCTCCATGTAGATTCTACGCGCACGTATTCCATTTATATATATCTGCTGCCGGGGTATATTTTGGGGGCATTCGTCTGTTTTTGGTGGTTCCGTTGGCAACATTGGCGCTTTCGTTTCCTGATAGCAGGCGGAATGGCTTGTTTCGCTGTATTCTTCGGCATCCTCTATTTCACCGTTTCACCGGACAGCACGTATGAGATGCTGTTTTTCCCGATATTCCTGCGGGGCTTCGGTATGCTGGTGCTGATCATAGCGTTTGCACTGTTTGCGGTAGAGAACTTGCACCCAAAGACTTTCTTGTCCAATGCCTTTTTCCTGATTGTTTTCCGTTCGGTGTTGTCGCCGGTCATGGCTACCTCTTTTTATAGTAACCTGCTATATAACCTGCAACAAAAGTACATGCATTCTTTGTCGGAGAACTTTACATTAGTCGATCCGTTGGCTGCTTCCAAGTATGCCAATGCGTTGAGCAGTAACCTGGCACAGGGGCACGGCTATGCCGAAGGGGTGCAGATGGCTACCACTACTTTATACTCTACATTGCAACAACAGAGCCTATTATTGGCACTAAAAGAAATCCTGGGGTATCTGTTTGTCGTAGCGATAGTGATTGCCATTGTTTCTCGTTTCATTCCTTTCCATAAGACGGTGCGCATTAAATTTGCGAAGGCGGGAGACGATACGGTATAATACTTGTAATATGCTTTAGCGCATAAATTCAAGTTGCTTGGTTGTTTTGCATTCGATTTGCACTATCTTTGCAACTTTCAAAAAGCTAAAGTTGTTATTTAAAGAAAAGACTTTGTATGAAATCGGATATTGAAATAGCTCGGAGTATAGAGCTGAAGAAGATAAAGCAAGTGGCTGAGGAAGTGAGCATTCCGCGTGAAGAAGTGGAGAACTACGGACGCTATATTGCGAAAATTCCTACGCATTTGATTGACGAGGAAAAAGTGAAAAGGAGTAACCTGATATTGGTAACTGCGATTACTGCTACCAAGGCAGGTATTGGTAAGACCACCGTGTCCATCGGGCTGGCATTGGGATTGAACAAGATAGGCAAGAAGGCGATTGTTGCTTTGCGCGAGCCGTCACTCGGGCCATGCTTTGGAATGAAGGGTGGAGCAGCAGGCGGGGGATATGCCCAAGTATTGCCGATGGAGAAGATCAACCTGCACTTTACGGGAGATTTTCATGCCATCACTTCAGCGCACAATATGATCTCCGCACTGCTCGACAATTACCTCTATCAACATCAGGCGGACGGCTTCGGATTGAAAGAAATCATCTGGCGGCGCGTGCTCGATGTAAACGACCGTTCCTTGCGCAGCATCGTCACCGGTTTAGGGCCGAGCACCAACGGCATTACCGAGGAATCCGGCTTCGATATCACCCCGGCTTCGGAGATAATGGCTATTCTTTGCCTGGCAAAAGACCTCGACGACCTTCGACGTCGTATCGAGAGCATCATTCTTGGCTTCCGTTTCGACGGTAGTCCCTTTACAGTGAAAGAGTTAGGTATAGCAGGCGCTATCACCGTTTTGCTGAAAGATGCCATTAATCCGAACCTGGTACAGACTACCGAAGGTACAGCTGCTTTTGTTCATGGAGGGCCGTTCGCAAACATTGCACATGGCTGCAACTCGATTCTTGCTACGAAAATGGCAATGACATTCGGCGACTATGTAGTGACGGAGGCCGGCTTCGGTGCAGACTTGGGTGCGGAGAAATTCTACAATATTAAATGCCGTAAAAGCGGTTTGCAACCCAAGCTGACTGTTATCGTAGCTACTGCACAAGGTTTGAAAATGCACGGAGGTGTCAGCCTCGATCGCATTAAAGAGCCGAATATGGAAGGCCTGAAGGAAGGCTTCGGCAATCTTGACAAACACATACGGAACTTGCATTCATTCGGCCAGCAAGTAGTGGTTGCCTTCAATCGCTTTGCCAGCGATACGGATGAGGAAGTAGAAGCCATCCGTCGGCATTGTGAAGAAAAGCTGGGAGTAGGTTTTGCCGTAAATAATGCCTTTGCCGAAGGAGGGGAAGGGGCGGTAGACCTCGCCAATCTGGTAGTGGACAGGATTGAGAACAAACCGTCTGCTCCGCTGAACTATACTTATAACGAAGATGATAGTGTAGAACAGAAGATTGAAAAGGTGGCTTGCAACCTGTATGGTGCAAGCGTGGTGACATATAGCATCCACTCGCGTAAGGTCATCAAGCTGATAGAGAAAATGGGAATCGGCCATTACCCTGTGTGCATCGCCAAGACACAATACTCTTTCTCTGCCGACCCTAAGATATACGGCGCCGTCGATAACTTCGAGTTCCATATCAAAGACATCGTAGTCAATAACGGTGCGGAAATGATTGTAGCCATCGCCGGTGAGATTCTCCGTATGCCGGGCTTACCCAAGCAACCGCAAGCCGAACACATTGATATCGTAAACGGCAACATCGAAGGCTTGAGTTGATAGTATAAAAAACAGATGGTCTGTTTAAGGTAAACAGACCATCTGCCAGTATCATATAGACCATCTGTTTACTACAAACAGATGGTCTGTTTTTTAGTATGCAAACAATGGATATTTCTTCATTGTCTCATTCACGCGTGCGCGAACGTCAGCAATTACCTGTTCGTTTTCAACGTTGGAAAGTACTGTTTCAATCATTTCTGCAATTTCAACCATCAGGTCTTCCTTTGCACCGCGAGTAGTGATGGCAGGAGTACCCAGACGAATACCGGAAGTCTGGAAAGCAGAACGGCTGTCGAAAGGAACCATGTTCTTGTTTACGGTGATATCGGCAGATACCAATGCCTTTTCAGCAACTTTTCCGGTCAAATCGGGATATTTGCTACGCAGGTCTACCAGCATGGAATGATTGTCCGTACCACCGGAAACGATGGTGAAACCACGGTCTACCAAGGCTTGTGCCAAGACGGCGGCATTCTTCTTTACCTGCTTGGCATATTCTTTCCATTCGGGTTGCAGAATTTCACCGAAAGCAACTGCTTTGGCTGCAATGACGTGTTCCAGCGGACCACCTTGAATACCGGGGAATACAGCAGAATCGAGCAACTGAGACATCATCTTGACTTCGCCTTTCGGAGTTTTCTTGCCCCACGGGTTGGGGAAATCCTTACCCATCATGATAACACCGCCACGAGGGCCACGCAACGTCTTGTGCGTAGTAGAAGTCACGATATGGGCATATTTCACCGGGTTATCCAGTTCACCGGCAGCAATCAGTCCGGCAGGATGAGCCATGTCTATCATCAGGATAGCACCTATCTTGTCTGCGATTTCACGCATACGCTTGTAGTCCCATTCACGAGAGTAAGCAGAACCGCCACCGATAATCATTTTCGGTTTCTCGCGCAAGGCAACTTCTTCCATCTGGTCGTAGTCTACGCGTCCGGTTTCCTGGTTCAGATTGTATTCGCAAGGAGTATAGAGGATACCTGAAGTGTTGACTAAAGAACCATGAGAGAGGTGACCGCCGTGTGCCAGGTTCAGTCCCATGAATTTGTCGCCTGCGTTCAGAACAGCAAGGAATACGGCTGCGTTGGCCTGTGCACCGGAGTGCGGCTGTACATTGGCCCATTCTGCGCCGAAAATCTGTTTCAGACGGTCGATAGCAATTTGTTCACTTTGGTCTACTACCTCACAACCACCGTAGTAACGCTTGCCAGGATATCCTTCAGCATACTTGTTGGTGAGGCAGGAACCCATTGCCTGCATAACTTGGTCACTTACAAAGTTCTCTGATGCAATCAGTTCAATGCCTTTGAGCTGACGTTGATGTTCTTTTTCGATGATATCGAAAATTAATTCGTCTCTTTTCATTCTGCTTATTTAGATAAGTTTGATAAATCTATATTCTCTTATTTAAGCCCACAAATTTACAGGAAATAAATGAATATATGGAAAGAAAAGGCGGAAATTTTCTGTCAAAAGAGTATGCCGAAAGAAAAACTGAGCACATTGTCTCTGCGCTGGAAACGGATTCTATCGGTAGATTCTTCCATAGTGGCGTCGTTGGAAGGAACTTCATAAGCCACGTGTTTGGAAATGTTGTGCAAGCCTATGTCGTAACGAAAATCGAAGAATATGCGCGAAATGGTGACTGCGACTCCTGCCGTGAAACTCAGGTTCAGCGGGCGCAGCTTTTCACGGATATTCCATTCATCGAAGTTATCGAAAGTAATGTCACTTTTTTTGTCCCATATATAGCGCACTTTGGGACCTCCGAAGATGGCAAGGCTGTAAGGACCTTCCTTGATGACATTGTACCCGTAGATTACCGGAATATCTATGCTATGGATAGATGAAGTAATGGAAGCTTCCTCCGGGATACTTCCGGTGGGAGCGCCCTCGGGCAAAGGTTTCTCGAAAGTGATGTTACAGCGATTGATATTGTACGATATTTCGGGCTGGAGGAAGTGACGGTCGAAGTTTATCCGCATAAAAACCGAGGCGAAGTAACCAATCTTATAATTGTTCTGCACTTCGTCGATGGCTACATCGTTGATGCTGAATTGGGAGACAAGGAAGAGGGAAGAGGTGAAGCCTGCTTTCACGCCGAAGTTAACCGGATGCTCATTGCTACGTTTGAAATGCAGTTCATCGGCAGTGCCGGGCACAACTGGAGTCTGTCCCCACATCGTTGCAGAGGTAGCCAGCAGGCAGAAGCAGATAAAGAATACTTTCAGTTTCATCTTTCCGGATAAATTCACTAATTACTTATTTCCCTTTTTCTCGACAGACCATCCGAACTTGCCTATTTTATCGCCCAGTTCATAATATCCGCCATGCACATATACCAGTGGATTACTTTCAGCTAACTCCAGTTTACCGGTTTCCTGATTCAGGTTGCGGGTGTCGGCACGAACATTTACCACATCGGCAATGAACATATCGTGCGAACCGAGGGCTACAATCTCCTTCACCCGGCACTCGATGCAAAGCGGTGACTCCTCGATAAGGGGTGCGCTGACGATGGTACTCTTGCCTGGGGTGAGATGCATTTCCTCAAATTTATTGTAATCTTTGCCGGAACGTACACCACACCAGTCCGTAGCCCGCGCCATTTCCTTTGTTGTCAGGTTGATGACAAACTCCATATTCCGTTTGATAATGCCGTAGGAGTGCCGTTCGGGACGTACGGATATATAACACATGGGCGGGTTCGTACAAATCGTCCCCGTCCATGCCACTGTCAATATGTTATATTCTTCCGGGGTGCTTCCGCAACTCACCATTACGGCAGGTAGCGGATAAATCATTGTTCCCGGTTTCCAGTCTTCTTTCACGCTAAATTATTTCGATTTCGTCTCTTTTTTGTTCTTTCTCGCAATAGTGGCATCTGATGGTGCAGCTGTCTTTGTTCACTACGTGGAATAACGTTGCCATCGGCTCGTTGTTCGTGATGCACTTCGGATTGGCGCATTTCACGATACCACGCAATTCTTCGGGCAGGCTTAGTTCGCGTTTTTCCACTACCTCGTAGTCGCGGATAATGTTCAGTTTTACATTGGGAGCCACCACGGCAATACGGTTTATTTCGTCATCACAGAAGAATTTGCCGGCAATCTTGATGATGCCTTTCGTACACAGTTTCTTACTTTTGAGATTGAAACCGATGGTGATGTTGTTGCTCATGTGTTCCAAACCGAGCAGGGAAACCACGGTAAATAGCTTCTCGGAGGGGATATGGTCAATGACTGTGCCGTTTTCCAAAGCGGCTACTTGCAGTTCTTGTTTCTTATCGTTCATCTTGAATTCTGATTTAATCGCAAATCACTAATCGTTTATCACTAGCCTTTGACATCTTCCAGCGTGATGCCCAGCACATCACAGAGAATCGCTTCACGGGCATACAGTCCGTTTTGTGCCTGCTGGAAATAATATGCTTTGGGATTGTCGTCCACATCGTAGGCTATTTCGTTGACGCGGGGCAGGGGATGCAGAATGCGCAGATTGGGGCGGGTGCGTTCCAGCATCTTGTTGCGCAGGATATACACGTTCTTCACCCGTTCGTACTCCATGAGGTCGGTGAAGCGTTCACGCTGCACACGGGTCATGTAAAGAATATCTGCATCGGCAATGATTTCTTCGGTGAAATCGGTGTGCTCCACGTACTTGATGTTGTGCTCGCGGCAGTAGATTTTATACTCTTCCGGCATTCTCAGTTCATCGGGGGCGATGAAGTGGAAAGTGGGATTGAAATGGCGCATTGCCATCAGCAGGGAGTGCACGGTACGGCCGTACTTCAGGTCGCCCACCAGGAAGATGTTCAGGTTTTCCAGCGTGCCCTGTGTCTTGTAGATGGAGTAGAGGTCGAGCATCGTTTGCGAGGGATGCTGGTTGGCTCCGTCTCCGGCATTGACGATGGGAACGGCGGTGACTTCACTGGCATAGCGGGCTGCCCCTTCGAGATGGTGGCGCATCACGATGATGTCGGCATAATTACTCACCATCTTGATGGTATCTTTCAGCGTTTCGCCTTTGGAGGAGCTGGTGGCCTTGGGGTCGGAGAAACCGATAACGCGTGCTCCGAGTCGGTTGGCCGCAGTCTCAAAACTGAGGCGGGTACGGGTGGAAGGCTCGAAAAATAGGGTGGCGACTACTTTCCCGTCCAAGATGTGCCGGTTGGGATGTGCTTCAAACTCTTTGGCCATTTCGAGCATGTAGAGGATTTTCTCCCGGCTATGTTCGGCAATGGTAACTAAACTTCTGTTTTCCATATCGTTGAATTCATTTTTACTTTTCGAGAGTGTAAAGTTACGGAAAATCTACGGTCTACGGAAATCTCAAAGGAACTTTTTGCAAGAAAAATAGCCGGTTCCTGAAATGACGCACTTCGCCGTCCGAAACCATGCATCTCAGCGCGGCAAACCACACACTTGGTGGCCCGCGAGCTGCGTCGTTTGTCTTAATGGGCTGCGTAGTTTGCCCTGCTGAGGTGTGTCATCTGCCCTGCTGAGGTGTGCCATTTTTCGAACTGCGTTTTTCTTTTTTGCCTTCTCCTTCCGCTTCTTTTTTCTTCTGTTGTTGCTGTTGTTATTATATATAATAATATATAGGTGTATTTTCCTATTTATTTTCAGTTATACTGTTTATAATTAATGGATTATGTTTTTAAAAGCAACGAAAAAATGCACAAAAAATGCTCAAAAAACGCATTTTTTTGATGAAAATCGTTCAAAAATCACTCAAAAAAGAGCAAAAATCGCTCAAAAAATGCGTTTTTTTGAGGTAAAAAGCGCCCAAAATACATGCTTTTTTATGCAAAAATGAAGGAGAAGAATGCAATGCATCCAATATATTTACGTACCTTTGCCCTATTGTTAAATATCGATTTTTAGGAACCAAACATGATAAAGAAAGTCGTCAAAATCCTATGGATTTTAATCGCACTGATTGCGCTGGTGTGTGTCTTTATATTCTTCTCTATTGCGAAAGGCTGGATAGGCTATATGCCGCCGGTAGAAGACCTGGAAAACCCGAATTATAAATTTGCCACAGAAGTGTTTTCTGATGACGGAAAGGTGCTCGGTACTTACTCTTATAGTAAGGAGAACCGTGTATTTGTGGGCTACAACGATTTATCCCCCCATGTCATCAACGCCCTGATTGCTACGGAAGACGTACGTTTTGCCGAACATTCGGGTATAGATGCCATCGCCTTGACCCGTGCGGTGGTGAAGCGCGGCGTTTTTATGCAGAAGAATGCCGGTGGTGGCAGTACCATTACCCAGCAGCTTTCCAAGCAACTCTATTCGCCCAGTGCCGACAATCTGATGGAACGTCTTTTTCAGAAGCCCATAGAGTGGGTGATTGCCGTGAAACTGGAACGCTACTATACAAAGGAGGAAATCCTTACGATGTACCTCAACAAGTTCGACTTCCTGAACAATGCAGTGGGTATAAAAACGGCTGCTTTCACTTACTTCGGTTGCGAGCCGAAGGACTTGAAGATAGAAGAAGCCGCTACTTTAATCGGTATGTGTAAGAATCCGTCGCTTTACAACCCGGTTCGCTTTAACGAGCGTTCCCGCGGCCGCCGCAATGTGGTGCTCGACCAAATGCGTAAAGCCGGATATATCACGGAAGCGGAATGTGACTCCCTGCAAGCGCTGCCATTGAAACTGATCTACAACCGTGTAGACCATAAAGAAGGATTGGCAACCTACTTCCGCGAATACCTGCGTGGTGTGCTCACTGCCAAGAAGCCCGAGAAGGCTGATTACCGGGGCTGGCAAATGCAGAAGTTCTATGAAGACTCGCTCGATTGGGAAACCAACCCGTTGTTTGGCTGGTGCGAAAAGAACACCAAGAAAGACGGAACCAAATACAATCTTTATACCGACGGATTGAAAATCTATACCACTATAGACTCGCGGATGCAGAAGTACGCCGAAGAGGCGGTGACCGAGCATTTGAAAGAATTGCAAGGCTACTTCTTTAAAGAAAAGAAAGGTGCCAAGAAAGCACCGTATACTTTCCGGTTGACGCAGGAACAGGTAGACGAAATCCTGGGACGCGCCATGAGACTGTCCGACCGCTATCGCATTATGAAGAAAAACGGCGCTTCCGAAGCCGAAATAAAGAAGGCTTTTGATACGCCGGAAGAAATGTCCGTATTCAGTTGGGAAGGGGAAAAAGATACCATCATGACTCCGATGGACTCCATCCGCTACTATAAATTCTTCCTTCGTGCCGGCTTCATGTCTATGGATCCGCGCAGTGGATATGTGAAGGCTTATGTAGGTGGCCCGAATTATCATTATTTCCAGTATGACATGGCAATGGTGGGGCGCCGTCAGATTGGTTCTACCATGAAACCCTTTGTCTACTCATTGGCAATGGAGAACGGTATTTCGCCCTGCGACCAAATACGTCACGTAGAATATCATGGGTTTGATGAAAACGGTATACCCTGGTCGCCTCGAAATGCCAATAACAAACGTTACGGAGAAATGGTGACCGTGAAATGGGGATTGGCTAACTCGGATAACTGGATTACGGGGCATCTGATGGGTAAACTCAATCCTTATAATCTGAAGCGTCTGATTCAGACGTTCGGTGTCCGCAACCGTGAAATTGTGCCATCCATTGCGCTCTGCTTAGGCCCTTGTGAGGTTTCGGTAGGCGAAATGGTAAGTGCTTATACAGCTTTCCCGAATAAGGGACTCAGAGTATCTCCGCTGTTTGTGACGCGCATTGAAGATAACGACGGCAATGTGCTGGCTACTTTCTCGCCGGAAATGCAGGAAGTTATCAGCGTGTCCAGCGCCTATAAGATGTTGGTTATGCTGCGCGCCGTTATCAATGAAGGTACCGGCGGACGTGTGCGACGTTTGGGTGTAAAAGCCGATATGGGCGGTAAGACCGGAACAACGAATTATAATGCCGATGGTTGGTTTATGGGCTTCACTCCGTCACTTGTATCCGGTTGCTGGGTAGGTGGTGAAGACCGTGATATCCATTTCGATACAATGCTGCATGGGCAAGGTGCCTCTATGGCATTGCCTATCTGGGCCAAGTATATGGTGAAAGTGTTTGGTGACAAGACTTTGGGATATGATGAAAATGAAAC
This sequence comes from Bacteroidaceae bacterium, assembly GCA_030843315.1. Taxonomy (GTDB): domain Bacteria; phylum Bacteroidota; class Bacteroidia; order Bacteroidales; family Bacteroidaceae; genus Bacteroides. Next base: position 46,307 of record JAUUPT010000021.1, read on the forward strand.
GTTCCAGTTGCCCGATGGCTATGATCCATGCAGGGATGCCATAGACGGAGAATCATACACTGAAGAACCGGTAGAAGGATTGGATGAATTGTTTAATTAAGGAAATGGTTTATACAATCAGCATTGGCAGTAACGAGCATCGGAAAGACAATCTGGCATTGGCACGCAGGCGCTTGTCCGAGCTTTTCCCCGGAATACGCTTCTCAAAGGAGGAGGAAACAAAACCTTTGTTCTTTCGTCGCCCGAACCTGTTCTCCAACCAAGTGGCGCGCTTTGCTTCGAACGACCGGGAAGCAGAAGTTACTTCCCGTCTGAAAGCTATTGAACGGGAAGCCGGAAGAACGCCGGAAGAGAAAAAGCAAGAAATTGTCCGGCTGGATATCGACTTGTTGTCCTGCGATGCTATCGTCTATAAACCGGAAGATTTGAAACGCGATTATATTCTTCGGGGTTTGGAAGAACTGGAACAGCAATCGTAATTAGTAATTTATAATTTGTAATTATAGAAATGAAATTCTTAGGAATCATCCCCGCCCGTTACGCATCTACGCGTTTTCCTGCCAAACCATTGGCAATGCTGGGCGGAAAGACTGTGATACAACGGGTGTACGAGCAAGTGGCAGGCGTCTTGGACGATGCATACGTAGCCACGGACGATGAGCGCATCGAAGCTGCGGTAAAGGCATTCGGAGGAAAAGTAGTGATGACTTCGGTAGACCATAAAAGCGGTACTGACCGTTGCTACGAGGCATGCACCAAGATTGGCGGACAATTTGACGTCGTTGTGAACATTCAGGGAGACGAACCCTTTATCCAACCCTCGCAGTTGCAAACCGTCAAGGCTTGTTTTGATGATCCTACTACCCAGATAGCCACTTTGGTGAAACCCTTCACTGCCGACAATGGTTTTGAAGCATTAGAGAATGCGAATTCCCCCAAAGTAGTATTGAACAAGAATATGAATGCGCTTTACTTCAGCCGTTCCATCATCCCTTATCAGCGCAACACTGAGAAGGCGGACTGGCTGAAGAGTCATACCTATTATAAACATATCGGCCTGTATGCCTATCGCGTAGAAGTGCTGAAAGAAATAACGGCTCTTCCCCAGTCTTCTCTGGAACTGGCAGAGTCGTTAGAACAGTTGCGTTGGCTGGAAAACGGATATACCATCAAGGCAGGTATCACCGAAGTGGAAACAATCGGCATTGACACGCCACAAGATTTGGAACGGGCGGAAGCCTTTTTAAAAGGTATGTAACTGCAAGAAACCTATGTTGAACCGAAAGAATCAACCTGAAATACTGGAACCGGAACAGCTTGCCATACAAGAGCCCGAACGCATAATAATGCCCAATGGAATCCCTGTGAATGTGCTTAATGCCGGTGAAAGTGAGGTGATACGCATCGACCTCTTAATGGAAGGCGGACGCTGGCAACAGACACAACCATTGCAAGCACTGTTCACCAACCGGATGCTGCGCGAGGGAACCCTCCGTTATACGGCTGCCGAGATCGCAGAAAAGTTGGATTATTATGGTTCCTGGTTGGAACTGTCCAGCGCATCGGAGTATGCTTATGTCACCCTTTATTCCTTAAATAAATATCTGCCCCAGACACTGGATGTCCTGGAATCCATTATCAAAGAACCTGTATTCCCGGAAAAAGAATTGGGTGTTATTGTCGAGAATAATGTCCAGCAGTTTCAGGTCAATTCTTCCAAAGTCGATTTTCTGGCACACCGCGGATTAGTAAAATCACTGTACGGCGAGGGGCATCCCTGCGGACGGTTGGTGCAAGAAGAAGATTACCATCGCGTCAATTCCTCTGTGCTGCGTGAGTTCTATCACCGCCACTACCATTCCAATAATTGCAGCATCTATCTTTCGGGAAGGGTGAGCGACAACTGCCTGCACCGGGTAGAAGCTCTTTTCGGAAGCGAACCGTTCGGCACCGATTTCCGTAAACCGGAGAAGATTACATATAGCCCAGTGTCTTGCCCCGAAAAGCGTGTATTCATAGAACATCCCGATGCAATGCAAAGTGCAGTACGCATGGGCATGCTTTCATTAGACCGTAATCATCCCGACTTCCTGAAAGTCCGTGTGTTGGTAACTCTGTTCGGAGGTTACTTTGGCAGCCGCCTGATGTCCAATATTCGCGAAGAGAAAGGATATACCTATGGCATTTCGGCAGGTATCATGTCCTATCCCGGACAGGGAGTAATGGCAGTCAGCGCGGAGACAGCCAATGAATTTGTAGAACCTCTGATCCGTGAAGTGTATCACGAAATAGACCGTATTCAGAATGAGTTGGTTTCTACTGACGAACTATCTATGGTGAAGAACTATATGCTGGGAGAGATGTGCCGTAGCTATGAATCGGCATTCTCATCCGCCGATGCCTGGATCTTTGTGCAGACTTCCGGATTGAAAAACACATACTTCACAGAAGCATTGGAGGCAGTAAAGACTGTTACTCCGCAAGAAATCCGTGAGCTTGCCGGACGTTATTTATGCAAAGAGACATTAAAAGAAGTAGTGTCCGGCAAAAAAATGTCATAAAAAGCGTCACGTTCCACAGAGTATTAGCAGATAAATTGTATCTTTGTGCATAAGATGTTAGACAGAGTGTAACAAATTGCATACTGAAAGCGTCTTTTTAAAAGGTGAAGTTTTTGTGAACCTCCAAAATAAAATGCTGAAATCCGGCAACTCATAAATTTAAATTGTAAATTATTAAAATCCAATGAAATATCTATATACTGCACTCATTCTGGCTTTTTTGTGGCAAAGTGGAGCTACTGCTCAAGAGAAGAAAGGTGGCTTTTTTGACAAAGTAAAGAATACATTCTCTTCAGAAATAAAAATCGGTACTTATACTTTTAAAGACGGTGCCGTATATACCGGCGAGATGAAAGGACGCAAACCTAATGGAAAAGGTAAGACTGTCTTTAAGAATGGAGATGTCTATGAAGGGGAATATGTAAAAGGCAAGCGTGAGGGATATGGTACTTATATGTTCACCGATGGTGAGAAGTACGAGGGGCAGTGGTTTCAAGACCAGCAACATGGTAAAGGAATTTATTATTTCATGAACAATAACCGCTACGACGGTATGTGGTTTCAGGACTTCCAGCAAGGTAAAGGTACAATGTACTATTATAACGGCGACACCTACGAAGGCGATTGGGTGAACGACAAGCGCGAAGGGCAAGGGACTTATACCTGGAAAAACGGTTCCACCTATATAGGTTCATGGAAGAGTGACAAGAAAGACGGCGAAGGTGTATTGACCTGGAATGACGGTTCCAAGTATGACGGACAATGGAAAAATGATGTCCGCGACGGAAAAGGTACTTTTGAATATGCCAACGGCGACAAATATATAGGCGACTGGGTAGATGACGTGCAACATGGCAAAGGCATCTACTTCTTCCATACCGGCGACCGTTACGAGGGTTCCTATGTACAAGGCGAACGCACCGGCCAAGGCATCTACTACCATGCCAGCGGTAACAAATATGTAGGAGGTTTTAAAGACGGCAAACAAGAAGGCCGCGGCACATTTACCTGGGCAAACGGTGCCGTCTACGAGGGTGACTGGAAAGATAACCAACGTGACGGGCATGGCACTTATAAATGGAACATAGGAGATTCATACGAAGGAGAATGGAAAGACAATAAATTCAATGGCCAAGGTACCTTAATTCTGACGGATGGAACCAAGTACAAAGGTGGTTTTGTGAACGGTGTGGAAGAAGGTAATGGTGTTCAGGAAGACAAAAACGGCAATCGTTACGAAGGCTTCTTCAAACAAGGAAAGAAGCACGGTCCTTTTGTGGAGACGGATAAAAACGGGAAACTGATACGAAAAGGAACGTATAAGATGGGGAGACTGGAAAATAATTAAAAAATGAAAATTAAAAATTAAAGGCTGCGCAATGTTCATTTGAACCGCGCAGCCTTTAATTTTTAATTTCTAAATGCGCAGCATTTAGATAATGTATTGTGAACTGATTGATTCATTATGCATCACTCTTCTGATTGTTTCGGCAAACATATCAGCAATGCTCAGTTGTTTAACCTTGGCACATTTCTTAGAGTAGGGAATACTATCCGTAAAGACCATTTCTGTCAGTGATGATTCTTGTACGCGGAAAGAAGCAGGGTCGGACATCACACAGTGGCTGGCAATGGCGCGAACAGATTTTGCTCCACCCTCTATCATGATATTGGCAGCTTTGGTAATGGTGCCGGCTGTATCTACGATATCGTCTACCAGCACAACATTTTTATCTTTCACATCACCGATGATTTGCATGGTTGCTACCACATTGGCTTTCTCACGGGTCTTGTTGCACAACACCAGGGGTACACCGAGGTACTTGGAGAATGTGCTGGCACGCTTGGAACCACCAACGTCCGGAGTGGCAATTACCAGATCTTTCAGTTTCAGAGACTCGATATAGGGGAGGAACACAGCTGATGCATACAAGTGATCCACCGGAATGTCGAAGAAACCTTGAATCTGGTCTGCGTGGAGATCCATCGTTATCAGACGGTCGATACCTGCAACAGAAAGCAGGTCGGCCACCAGCTTGGCACCGATAGATACACGAGGCTTGTCTTTTCTATCCTGACGTGCCCAACCGAAGTAAGGAATAACGGCTACAATGCTTTTAGCAGATGCTCTTTTTGCAGCATCAACCATCAGCAGGAGTTCCATCAAATTGTCAGAATTAGGGAAGGTTGATTGAACCAGAAATACATGGGAACCACGGATAGACTCTTCGTAGGAAACAGCGAACTCACCATCGGCAAAGTGGGTGATGTTCATCTTTCCCAGAGGGCAATCAAGGCTGGCGCAGATTTTCTCTGCAAGGTATCTCGAATTTGTTCCGGAGAATACCATAAAGGGTGCTTTTTCGCTCATTTGTGTAATAGATGTTACCTATTTGTTAATTTGCATGCAAAGGTATGAATTTCCAGTTACATAAGACAAGAGTTATTGTATAAAAATTATTTTTCTTTCTCGAATTTATTCGTAGCTTTGCTTTATGAAACGGCTTCCTTCCATACTGCTTGCAGGTTTGTTGTATCTTTCTACGGCAATGGTTTCGTGCGTGGGCACAGCACCGATGAAGGAAGTGCGCCTCATTGACTCTCTGAACCAGGCAGCCTATACTTATCGTTATAAAAACCTTGATTCGTCTTGTCATGCTGCTTCGCGGGCCTACCATGAAGTGAGCCTGTACAGGCAAGGTAAGGCGGAAGCGTGCAACAACCTGGGATTTTGTGCTTTTATGCGCATGGATTTTGAGCAGGCGGAAAAATATCATCAGGAAGTTTACGACCTGACCAAAAACGAACTGGAACTCTTGATTGCCGATATCGGCTTGATGAAAATCTATCAGCGGACGGCCCTGAACAAGGAGTTCTACGACTATCGCAACAGTGCCCTGCGTCGCATGAAGCGCATTGCAGAGGACAATAATCTTTTTGTGGACAAGCATGAGCGCCAGCGATTGAACTACGCACGTTCGGAGTTCTATATTGTTTCTGCGGTCTATTATTATTATCTCCAGCAGCGCCCGGAGGCTGTGGCATCTATCAATGAAGTGCCCGAAAATGAGGAGTTGCTGGCAGACACTAACCAACTATTGTATTATCATTATATCAAGGGCTCGGCTGCGCTGTGCGAAGGAGAAACACCGGACGAACGGCGGTTGCGCGAGTTCGATGAACTTTATACCACCTGGCGTCTGGCATCGCGGAAAGGTTATCTCTACTTCGAAGGGAATGGCGTGCAAGGGCTTGCCAACCTGATGGCATCACCGGATAATTACGAGTTTTTCCAAGACCGCCGTTCGCATGCACTGACGCTTTTTGGTGCGCCGATAGACTCTTTGTTGCCGATGCGGCTGGGACAGATGGCTTTGCAGAAATTCCGCCAGTACAATGATTTATACCAGATAGCTGGAGCATACGTTTCCATAGGCAAGTATCTGAATGCACACGGCAAATATTCCGAAGCATTGGATACACTGACGCTGGCCCTGGAATGCGTGAACGACCATCACCGCCGCTATTACGATTGCCACGACAGCTTGGATTGGCTGAAGGCGTTCGACCGCCAAGACACTATTTGTGCCGAAAAGGCATGGATGGAACACAAACTGAAAACCGTACCGGAATGGATATCCCGCATCCGCGAACAGTTGAGCGTGACGTATGCCGGACTTGAAATGAAGGAAAAATCCGACTATAACCGCAACATCTACCTGGATATCCTGGAAGATACCCGGCAAGATAAAGAATTGGAAAGCCGCTATCAGGCTTTGGAAAAAGAATCGAGGCAGCTGAATGTTCTCCTGTCATTGGTTATCGTTGGTTTCGTACTGGTCTTTTTGTTCTTCTGGTTCTTCAACAGGCGTTCCAAAACACGGAATAAACTACATCTCCAACGCCTGCAACTCATGCTGGATATTTGCCAGAAGATTACCGCGTCCATCCCTGCAGATGCACAGACGGAAGAAGAAATAGTAGATGCCATCCAGATGGCGGTTTGCCCGGAATTGGAGAAGCTGTTCGGGACGAAAGGCATACATATAGAAAATGGGAAAATGGTTTTTCCGCACAAGATGAGTAAGGAAGACCAGGCTATTGTACGCGTAATAGCGCCTTACATCCAATGGGCACTCGACAACGGAATGACGTCTATCTCCCTGGGTGACGAACAACGCAGGCTGGAAAAACAGCGTTACATCTACGAGCAGCACATAGCGGGAAACAAACGGCAGAACTTGATAAAAAAGGCTTGTATGTCTATCGTGAATGGCATTCACCCGTATATAGACCGTATCATCAATGAGGTGCACAAACTCACTCAAAAAGGATTCCTGCAAGACGAGCGAATCAAAAAAGAGAAATACCAGTACATTGACGAACTGGTGACTACCATCAACGAGTATAACGATATCCTCGCCCTGTGGATTAAGATGAAACAAGGCACCTTGAGCCTGAACATTGAAGCCTTTGAGCTGAACGAGCTTTTCGACTTGCTGAGGAAAGGGAACCGCGCTTTCGAAATGAAGCATCAGTGCCTGGAAGTGCAGCCTACGGAAGCTTGGGTAAAGGCAGACAAGGCACTTACTTTGTTTATGATCAATACGTTGGCGGAGAATGCCCGTAAATATACTCCGCAAGGTGGAACGGTGAAAGTGTATGCCCGCCAGAAAGAAGGGTATGTAGAAATCTCGGTAGAAGATAACGGTTGCGGCCTTTCTGCGGAAGACGTGACACGCATCATCGGTGAGAAAGTTTATGACTCGAAAGCCATCGGCATGAACGATGCCCCCGACAAAGAAGAACTGAGGAAGAATAAAGGTAGTGGCTTCGGACTGATGAATTGCAAAGGTATCATTGAGAAATATCGTAAGACGAATGAGTTGTTCAAAGTCTGCCAGTTCAATGTGGAGAGTACGCTGGGGAAGGGGAGCCGTTTCTATTTCCGCCTGCCTACCGGCGTTCGTAAAGTGATGTCAGTATTGCTGATGATATTGGCATTGAGTATGTCATCCTGTCGGAATGAGGTGGAGACTGCACCGAAGGAAACCGTGCAGGATTCATTGACCCTGGCGGCACAAGATGAATACGAAATGCTGCTGGATCTTGCCTCCGACTATGCCAACGAAGCATATTACAGTAATGTGGACGGCGAGTATGAAATGGCTTTGCAGTACGTAGACTCGGCAATGTCTTGCCTGAACGACCACTATAAACAATATGCGGCTGAGCCGGAGCGCTTTATGACCTTGACAGGAGACGGGGCACCTGCCGAACTGGACTGGTGGAACGAAATGTTCAACTCCGATTACCATGTGATATTGGATATCCGGAATGAGGCGGCGGTTTCGTTCCTGGCGTTGAAGCAGTGGGATGACTATGCTTATAATAATGCAGCATATACCACCATGTACAAATTGCTGGGCGAAGATCAGTCTTTGGAAGATTACTGCCGGCAATTGGAACGTTCCACCAACAATAAGATGGTGGGTATTCTGCTGGCGGTTATTCTGCTTTTTGTGTTGTGGCTGGGTTATTATATCCTTATCTTCCGCAAACGCCTGGTCAACCGATGGAACCTGGAACAGGTGCTCGAAATCAACGAAAAAGTATTTACTGCCTCACAACTGCCCGTTCCTGAGACGGAAGAAATGCTGCAACGCGAAGAAGACACACTGAAAGAAATCCCGTTGCAGATTGTAAATTCCGCTTTCGATGCCGTAAACGAATTGCTGAGCATCGACCGGCTGAGCATTGCCGTCTACAATGAAGCTACCCATCAACTGGAATATACATCCAATCCGGCAGAGGACGCAACCCCGGAAGAAGAAATGCCGTGGAAGTCCTTCATAGAGCGCTGCTTCGAGCAACAAGCCTATCTGACCGAAAGGAGAATGCAAGCACTGCCGCTTGTGGTGGATGCCGGAAGTGCCTGCCGCTGCATCGGCGTGTTGTGCCTGGAACGGCGCGAGGGCACGGAACAGGAATCCGACCATCTGCTGCTCGAAATGATTGCCCGGTATGTGGCAATTGTCATCTTCAATGCAGTGGTGAAGTTGGCCACGAAGTACCGGGACATTGAAACCGCCCAGGACGAAGCACGCCGTGCCTCGTGGGAAGACAGCCTGCTGCACGTGCAGAATATGGTACTGGATAATTGCCTTTCCACTATCAAACACGAAACGATTTACTACCCCAACAAGATAAAGTTGCTAATCGGCAAACTACGTTCCACCCAACTGACAGAGGCCGAGGAACGGGAGACCGTGGCTGCTATCAGTGAACTGATAGAGTATTATAAAGGTATCTTTACGATACTCAGTTCGTGTGCTTCGCGCCAACTGGAAGAGGTTACTTTCCGCCGGACAGCGATTGCCGTACCGGAATTGATGGCTGCTGCCGAGAAGTATTTCCGCAAATCGAACAAGGGCGGTAAGCCGCAGATAGATTTCCGTGTGGAGACTTGGGACGGATGTATCGTTGGCGACCTGAACCAATTACGTTTCCTTTTGGAGAATCTGATAGACGAAGCTCTTTCCGTTCCTCAGGACGGCGAACTCCGCTTGTCGGCACAAGAGGACGGTGAATTTGTACGCTTTTTATTTACAGATATGCGCAGGGAGAAAACCCGTGAAGAATTGAATCAGTTGTTCTATCCGAACCTGGCACGCATGACGGCGGGCGAGAAGGGAGAATTGCGTGGTACGGAGTATCTGGTATGCAAGCAGATTATCCGCGACCACGACGAGTATGCCGGACGCCGCGGTTGCCGCATCAATGCCGAGGAGGGTAGAGAAGGAGGTTTCACTGTGTATTTCACACTACCGAAAAAATAGAATATGGAAGACAAGAAATTTAAAGTTATCATCGTTGAAGATGTAAAGTTGGAACTGAAAGGCACGGAAGAGATATTCCGTCACGAAATCCCCAATGCAGAGGTTATAGGCACGGCCATGACCGAACAAGAGTTCTGGACACTGATAGAGGCGGGTGTGCCCGACCTTGTCCTGCTTGACTTGGGGCTGGGAGGTTCCACTACGATTGGCGTAGATATCTGCCGCAATATCTTCAAACGTTATCCGGGCGTGCATGTACTCATCTTCACGGGAGAAATCCTGAACGAAAAACTATGGGTGGATGTACTGGAAGCCGGAGCAGACGGCATCATCCTGAAGACCGGCGAACTGCTGACCAAGACCGACGTACAGGCCGTGATGGATGGTAAGAAGTTGGTTTTCAATTATCCGATACTGGAGAAGATTGTAGAGCGGTTCAAGAAATCGGTACTGAACGATGCCAAGCGCCAGGAAGCTGTTATCAGCTATGACATCGACGAATATGACGAGCGCTTTCTCCGCCACCTGGCATTGGGCTACACCAAGGAGATGATAGCCAACTTGAAGGGAATGCCTTTCGGAGTGAAGTCGCTGGAGAAGCGCCAGAACGACCTGGTGGGACGCCTCTTTCCGCCCAGCGAACGGGTGGGGGTAAATGCTACGCGCCTGGCTGTGCGTGCATTGGAACTTCGCATTCTCGATATAGATAACCTGGAACCGGACGACGAATAAACCACCGCTACCTATGAGGAATAAATGGCGCATGCCACATCCCGCTACGATGTTCTTCCTGCTGACGCTGGCAGTCATCCTTCTGTCATGGATATTCGATGTCTATGGCCTGAAGGTGCTGCAGCCGCAGACGGGAGAGGAGATACGCGTGCAGAGCTTACTGAGCCCGGAAGGCATCCGCTGGCTGCTGCGCCATGTGGTAACCAACTTCACGGGATTTGCTCCGTTGGGACTGGTTATCGTGGCTATGTTCGGCATCGGAGTGGCACAGCATTCGGGTTTCATAGATGCCTGCATCCGCAGGGGAGTCAGGCGGCAACGCGACCCGTGGCGCATTATTCTTGTCGTTATTCTTTTAGGATTATTGTCCAATGTAGTGGGGGATGCAGGGTACATCATCCTGCTGCCCATTGCCGCAACGCTGTTCCAGTCCGTAGGGCTGCATCCTGTCGGTGGAATCATAGTGGCATACGTTTCCGTATCGTGCGGATATAGTGCCAATCTCTTTTTAAGCACTTTAGACCCCATGCTCTCTGCCATGACGCAAGAGGCTGCCGACATGGCGAACATCGCTCCGGGACAGACGGGACCGCTATGCAATTATTATTTCCTCTTCGCATCTGCTTTCCTGCTTGCATTCATCATTTATTACATCACCCGTAGGAGTCTGTTGCCACGCCTGGGCGAGTATGAGGGCGAGATCCGCTTCGGCGGATACAAACAGTTGTCGCGCAAGGAGCGGAGGGCGATGATTAGTGCGGTGGTTGTGGGCTTGCTGTATGCGGCAATCATCTTATGGGCTACATTCTCTTCCTGGGGGATATTGCGGAGTGTCAATGGCGGACTGATCCGTTCTCCATTTATCGTCGGCATTCTGTTCCTGCTGTCTTTCGGCATCGGATTGATGGGGATGGTGTACGGATTCGCTTCCGGCCGCTATCGCTCGGACGGGGATGTGATAGAGGGACTAACCCAGCCGATGAAGCTGCTCGGCGTATATTTTGTGATTGCATTCTTTGCTTCGCAGATGTTTGCCTGCTTCGAGTATTCGCATTTGGATAAATGCATTGCCATTATGGGGGCGGATTTACTTTCTTCCGTTCGTCTGGGTAGTTTGTGGATATTGATTCTGTTTATCCTGTTCACGGCTTTGGTCAATCTTATCATGGCATCCGCCACTGCCAAGTGGACCTTCATGTCCTTCATCTTTGTTCCCGTACTGGCAGGTATGGGTATCTCGCCGGATATGGCGCAATGTGCCTTCCGCATAGGCGATAGTGCCACGAATGCCATTACGCCTTTCATGTTCTATATGCCACTGGTGCTGACCTATATGCAACAATACGACAAGCAATCCACCTATGGCTCGCTACTGAAATACACCTGGAGATATTCCCTTGCCATTCTGCTGGCATGGACGGCATTGTTTGTTCTTTGGTACGTCAGCGGACTGCCTTTGGGACTGTAATACATTGCTTCTGTCAATGTGCCACTATAATCTCCGTATCATAGCCGATGAAAAGCCCGCTTTCGATAACTCCGGTTATTGATTTCAGCTTTTGTTCCAGGTCGAGGGCGATGTCTTCAAAACGGACATCGAGGATGAAATTACCGTTTTCGGTGAACACAGGCCCGTCCTTTCCACCGGCAAGACGCAAGGTTATCTCCGAAGCACCCAGCCGGTGTATCTCGTTCTCCACAAGAGTCAGTGCGTCGGGAAAGACCTCTACCGGTATCGGGAAGTTGCTTCCCAGCTTCTCGACTATCTTGCTTTTGTCAACGATGATATAGCTCTTATTGCTGCTTTTAATCAGAAGTTTCTCTTTAAACATAGCCCCTCCACGCCCCTTAATCAGATTGTGGCGGGGGTTTACCTCATCTGCGCCGTCAAATGTCCAGTCGGGATGTTTGTTCCAAAGAGTGGTTTGAGGTATTCCAAGCTGTATGCACATCATGGAGATTTCGGTAGAAGCCGGAATGACTTCTATGTGCAGGGATTCTTTACGAACCCGTTCGGCCAATGCTAATAAAGCAAGATAAACGGTAGAACCGGAACCTGCTCCGATGATATCGCCTTCTTTTGCCAGTCCGGCAATGTCCCGGGCTACAAGTTCCTTGCTTTCCCTGTTAGTAATCGTGCCCGACCACTGCAAATGTCCGATTAACTGATTCTCCCATTTCATGATTCCCGGACTTATTCATTATTATCTTCTTCGTCGTCAGTCAGGTTATTAAGTTCTATCTCAAGACCGACCAACTCCTTTTCCCATATCTTTCTGATCTGCTCGGGTGTATCTTTAGGAGCGTCTTTGATACGTTTTTGAGCTAATGAAACTTCATGTTCCAATTGTGAACGTCTACTCATACTTCTTAGTTTTATTGTTTATATTAAAACAAGTATTTTGACGTAAATGTTTTAGAAATAAGCAGGAGCTTTTCTACAATCAACAAATATTTCTGATACAAAAGTTTGCTATATTCGTAAAAAAGCGTACCTTTGCACCGCAATTAAGGATGGTTCCGTAGCTCAGCTGGATAGAGCAACGCCCTTCTAAGGCGTGGGTCATGCGTTCGAATCGCATCGGAATCACAAAGCATAGCCGCAAACGTTTAGTTATCAGACGCTTGCGGCTTTTTTGTTTCTGACATTGTACAATATCCGTACAACCGAAACAGACGGTCTGTTGCACCGAAATAGACCGTCTATTTCACCCAAACGCATAGTCTGTTTCACCCGAACAGACGGTCTGTTTCGCTTCGTCCATACGTCTGTCTGCTTTGTTTACGTAAAGTAACACTTGTTACAGCTACACTAAAAACCTCAAAAAAAGTAAAAGGTTTTGCTTCTGTCTCCTATGTAAACTAACTTTGGGAATCAACTTTTAAAATAATTAAAGCATATGAAAAAATTAATCTTGTCCATTGCACTGTGTTGTGCAGCTACTACTTTCTATGCGCAGAATGCTGACCCTGCCCAATTGGTCAACGACGGTAAAGCGGCCCTGGAAGCTAAGAATTATCAGGAAGCCTATACCAAATTCAGTACTTATCTGACACAAACCAACAATCAAGACTCTGTAATTGCATATAACTGTGGTGTTTGTGCCGATAAGATTAAGCAACCTGCAGAAGCTTTGAAGTATTTTGATATTGCCGTACAGAAGAAGTATAACCTGGCTAATGCTTACATTGGCAAAGCAGGTGCATTGAAGGATTTGAAGAAAAACGATGAATATGTTGCTACTTTGAAAGAAGGTCTGGAAGCTGTTCCTGACAACAAAACTTTGACCAAACTGTATGCCACTTACTATGTAAACCAGGGCATCATGGCACAAAAGGCCAAAAAGATCAATGATGCAGAAGAAGCCTTCAAACAAGCCATCGCCATCCAGCCGGACAACGTAAATGCTCTCAACAGCCTGGGTTCTTTGTATTACAGCCAGGGAGCCAATACCTTGAAAACCGACGCAGACAAGGCAAAGGGAGAATTCAAAGAAGCTAAAGAATATTTGGACAAGCTCATTCCGTTGCTTTCCGCCGACAAACCGGCTCAGAAGAAGATGATGGATAATGCCAAAACAATGTTGAACTTCATCGACACTCAGCTGAAATAAGAAGCCTGAGTAAGTTATAAAAAGAGGAGGTTGTGTCAAAATGCTGGCACAACCTCTTTTCATCTTTTACAGTCCGGTT
>JAUUPT010000022.1 GCA_030843315.1 Bacteroidaceae bacterium
CAGAGGATCCATACGCACTAAAGAATATGATAGAATATATTTATGTTAATAGAAACAATCTGCAGCCAATCCAGAATAATGCAAGAACTGTGGCAAATTCTGTGTTTGCTAAAGAACAAATCTTAGAGGAGTATTATTCATTATTCGCATAATTATATATATTTTTTCTTATGAGACTTCTATTTACTGGTGCTTCCGGCTTTTTGGGTAATAATATACGTCCTCTTTTGGAGAAAACATATGAAGTGACAACTGTAGGTCTGTTGCCGCAGGATGATTATACAGTAAATATAGCCAAGGAAATTCCAAAGTTGCGTGAAAGATATGATGTGGTGCTTCATGCTGCCGGAAAGGCACACTCTGTGCCTAAGACTGAAGCGGAGAAGCAAGTTTTTTTTGATGTGAATTTGCAGGGCACTAAGAATCTTTGTGCAGCTTTAGAGAAAGCAGGAATACCACGATCAATTGTTTTCATTTCTACAGTAGCTGTGTATGGATGTGATTATGGAGAGGATATAACAGAAGAACATCCTTTAAACGGAACTACTCCTTACGCTTTGAGTAAACGTTTGGCCGAAGAATATTTGGAGAAATGGTGTTATGAGCACAATGTGGTTTTGGGAATTATTCGTCCTTCATTAATCGCCGGTCCTAATCCTCCGGGTAATTTGGGAGCGATGATAAATGGTATTCGTAGTGGAAGGTATTTAAGCATTGCCGGTGGTAAAGCTCGAAAGAGTGTGTTGATGGTGCAGGATATTGCATCATTAATTCCTTTGATTACAGAAAAAGGAGGGGCCTATAATGTCTGTGATAGTTACCAGCCAACGTTCAGAGAGTTAGAAATTATAATTTGTGAACAGCTAGGAAAGCCTTTGCCAATGTCAATACCGTATTGGGTAGCCAAAAGTATGGCATTGATAGGGGACTGTTTAGGTAAAAAAGCTCCGATCAACTCTTTAAAATTAAATAAAATAACTGAGTCGCTTACATTCAGTAATGAAAAGGCGAGACGTGAGTTAGGTTGGACTCCTACTTGTGTATTAGAGAACTTCCAAATAAAATAGTGTAATAATGTATTATGTAATAGTTTTAGTTCTGCTATTTGTAGTAGAACTTTTTTATTTTAAGGTAGCCAATCGCTATAATATCATTGATAAGCCTAATGAGCGCAGTTCGCATACACGGATTACGCTGCGTGGCGGAGGGATAATCTTCTATTTTGGTGCGTTAACTTATTATGTTGCGAGTGGGTTTGTATATCCTTGGTTTATGCTGGCGCTGACTTTAGTTTCATTCATCAGTTTTGTAGATGACATCCGCCCTACTTCCCAAAAGATACGGCTGGTATTCCATTTCTCTGCTATGGCTTTGATGTTTTATCAGTGGGGATTGTTTTCCTGGTCATGGTGGTGGATCATCATTGCATTAATTATATGTACAGGAATTATCAATGCGTACAATTTTATGGATGGTATTAATGGGATAACGGGAGGCTATTCGCTTGTGATATTGGCGGTATTGGCATACGTTAATAAAGAAGTTGTGCCTTTTGTAGAAGAAAGTTTCATTTATACAGTAATATGCTCGGTATTAGTGTTTTGCTTTTTCAACTTCCGAAAGAAAGCCAAGTGCTTTGCGGGTGATGTAGGTTCGGTAAGTATTGCTTTTATTCTTCTTTTCTTGATAGGGAGGTTGATAATCCGGACGGAGGATTTCAGTTGGATTATTCTGCTGGTGGTGTATGGGGCGGATAGTGTGTTGACGATTGTCCATCGGCTGATGCTCCATGAGAATATCGGTCTGCCGCATCGGAAGCATCTGTATCAGATAATGGCGAATGAATTGAAGGTGCCCCATGTAGTGGTCTCGTTGGTCTATATGGGAGTACAGGCGGTGATAATGGTGGGATATATATACTGTCAAGGGTATGGATATACCTATTTGATAGGTTGTATTCTACTGCTAAGCTTGATTTATAGCCTATTCATGAAGAAATATTTCCATCTGCATTTGAAAGTGTAGTGTAGGTGGAAGGGGAGTGCATTATCTGACATCCGCTCCCCACATCAATTTATTGCGCAAAGTATCGAAGAACTTATGGTCGAAGCGCTTTACTACCTTTATGCTGTAATCTGCCCGTGAGATATGCAGGCGGGTAGTTTCTTTGCATGATTCACTCCGCCCGTCAATGGCAACCAGGAAGTTGTGGCTACGGCTTTCTACGTCGAGCGTTATTTCCCAATCGTCGCAAATAACGATGGGACGGACATTGAGGCTATGAGGAGCTACAGGGGTGATGGCAATTGTTTTGCTGTGGGGCACAATGACCGGACCGCCTACGCTGAGCGAATATGCCGTAGATCCGGTAGGAGTGGCAACCACTAAACCGTCTGCCTGATAAGTCGTAAGGTGCGCGCCATTGATAGCCGTATGAATGCTGATCATAGATGAACTGTCACGCTTCAATACAGCTATTTCATTGAGTGCATAAGGAGATTTCATCAGATTCTCGTCATCGCATTTCAGTTGTAACACACTGCGCTCTTCTACCTTATAGTGATTATTATAAATTTCATCGAATGTTTCTTCCATCTCCTCTGGTGAGATGTCTGCCAGGAATCCCAAACGGCCGGTATTAATACCGAGAATCGGGATATCCTTCTTCCCTACGCGGCTTGCCGCTCTCAGAAAGGTGCCATCACCACCAATGCTGATAACCATGTCGGCACAAAAATCATCCCCATCAAACAATTCGGCAGCAGGAATGTTTAAATTTAAGTCGGCAGTGAGAAAATGATAAAACTCCCGGCAGATGCAGAGCTGTGCATGATGCTGTTCGAGCAACCGGAAGAGATTTTCGGCATGCGAAGATTTCTTGGCTTGATAAGTATTCCCAAATATGGCAAATTTCATAATCAGTTCTGTTGTTATGCTGCGCAAATATGCTATTTTTTTCTCAGAATGCAGCCAATATATCATGATTATTTGTACTTTTGCCCCAAACTATAAACCAAATTATGACGAGATTAAGCGTAAATATAAATAAAATTGCAACACTGCGTAATGCCCGTGGAGGCGATGTGCCGAATGTCGTAAAGGTAGCATTGGACTGTGAAAACTTTGGTGCTGATGGAATTACGGTACATCCGCGTCCTGATGAAAGACATATCCGCCGTAAGGATGTCTATGATTTGCGTCCGTTGTTGCGTACGGAATTTAATATTGAGGGATATCCGGCACCGGAATTCATTGATTTGGTTTTGAAAGTAAAGCCCCATCAGGTTACTTTAGTGCCTGACAGCCCTTCGCAAATTACTTCGAATGCAGGCTGGGATACCAAAATCAATTTTGACTTTTTGTGTGAAGTGCTGGATGAGTTTAATAATGCAGGCATTCGTACTTCCGTATTTGTTTCAGCTGACGCTGAGATGATAGAATATGCGGCAAAAGCAGGTGCGGACCGCGTGGAGCTTTATACGGAACCTTATGCAACAGCTTATCCTAATGGAAAAGAAGCTGCTGTAGCTCCTTTTGTTGAAGCGGCCAAGGCTGCTCGTAGTCTGGGACTGGGATTAAATGCCGGACATGACCTTAGTTTAGTAAATCTGAATTATTTTTATCAAAACATTCCGTGGCTGGACGAAGTTTCCATCGGTCATGCGCTGATTAGTGATGCGCTGTATCTGGGACTTGAACGTACCATTCAGGAATATAAAAATTGTCTCCGCTAATGAACGCAATGATGTTATTGGCCCAGGTGGGCTCGGCACTGACTGATTCTATTGCAGGTGCTAATCCGGTATTAACCCCGATAGGTGCACACGATGAAATGAACTTATGGAGCATGGCTATCAAGGGTGGCTGGATTATGATTGTTTTAGGGCTATTGTCTGTACTTTGTTTCTATATTCTGTTTGAACGCAATTATGTGATTCGTAAGGCGGGCAAGGAAGACCCGATGTTCATGGACAAGATAAAGGATTATATTCTGGCCGGAGAAATAAAAGCGGCAATCTCTTATTGCCGTAGTGTAAATACGCCATCGGCACGCATGATTGAGAAGGGAATCAGCCGTCTCGGACGCCCGGTGAACGATGTACAGGCTGCTATTGAGAATGTGGGCAATATCGAAGTGGCAAAACTTGAAAAGGGATTGACAATTATGGCTACCATATCGGGTGGTGCGCCTATGATTGGTTTTCTTGGTACTGTAACGGGTATGGTGCGTGCGTTCTTTGAAATGGCAAATGCTGGTAATAATATTGACATTACATTGCTTTCCGGTGGTATTTATGAAGCAATGATAACTACCGTGGGCGGTTTGATTGTAGGTATTATCGCTATGTTTGCCTATAACTATCTGGTGACACTGGTAGATGGAGTAGTCAATAAGATGGAGGCCAAGACAATGGCATTCATGGATTTACTGAATGAACCATGCTAAAACGCAGAGCTAAAATATCACCCAATTTCAGTATGGCGTCTATGACGGATGTCATCTTTTTGCTGCTGATATTCTTTATGATCACTTCTACGGTGGTATCGCCTAATGCTATCAAAGTGCTTCTTCCTCAGGGAAAGCAACAGACATCGGCGAAGCCGCTGACCAGAGTCATAATAGATAAGGATCTGAACTTCTATGCAGCTTTCGGCAATGACAAAGAACAGTCGTTGACGTTGGAGGAACTTCCTTCTTTCCTGCAATCGTGTGCAGAGAAGGAGCCGGAAATGTATGTTGCCTTGTATGCTGATGAAACGGTACCCTACCGGGAGATTGTGAAGGTGCTGAATATTGCGAATGAGAATAAGTTCAAGATGGTGTTGGCTACACGCCCGCCGGAAGGAAAGTAAAGATAAACTTTAGGTCTCAGGATGAATCAGAAGAAAGAAGGAAGATATGTAGGTATAGTGGGTGCGCTCTTGGTGCATGTCGCTATTATTGCCCTTTTGATACTGGTGGGGTTTACTCTGCCGGAGCCTTCTGAGGAAGATGGTATTCCTGTTATGCTTGGAGAGGTGCCTGATGCATTGGGCGCTGCCGACCCTTCCTTGGTGAAGGTGGATGTGATGCCGGAAGAAGTGGCGCCGCCTGAGGTGCAAGAGACGGTTGAACAAGAGATTATTACACAGGAAACTGAAGAATCCGTTGCTATAAAACCCAAAGCCGAGCCTAAAAAGAAAGAGGTGAAGAAACCCGAGAAAACCGAAGCTGAAAAAGCCGAAGAAGCCCGTAAACTGGCAGAAGCGAAAGCCGAACGGGAGCGCAAAGAGGCAATAGCAAGAGCTGAACGGGAACGTAAAGAGGCTGAAGAGGCTGCCCGTAAGCGCGTTGCAGGAGCTTTTGGTAAAGGTGCGCAGATGGGTGACAAAGGAAATACGAAAGGTGAGGGTATTCAGGGAAGTGCTACCGGTAATGCTCCTACCGGGGCTACTACGGGAACGGGAGGTTATGGAACCTTTAATCTCGGGGGGCGCTCTATCGGTGAAGGAGGATTGCCTCGTCCCGTATATAATGTACAGGATGAGGGCCGGGTGGTGGTTACGATTACCGTAAACCCTGCGGGGCAGGTAATAGCAACCAGCATCAATCGCCAAACGAATACCGTGAACCCTGCTTTGCGGAAGGCTGCGGAAGATGCTGCCAAGAAAGCCCGCTTCAATGCGGTGAGCGGATTGAATAATCAAACAGGAACAATAACATATTATTTTAACCTGAAATAAGAGGAGGAACAATTATGGGTACAGCTTATGTTTTTTTTGCTGATGGATTTGAAGAAATAGAAGCATTTACTTGTGTGGATGTGATGAGACGTGCCGGACTAAACGTAGAAATGGTATCGGTAACTCCTGATGAGATTGTAACAGGAGCACATGACGTACCGGTTTTGTGTGATTGCAATGTCGTGAATTGCGACTTCTTTGACGCAGATCTCGTGCTGTTACCGGGTGGTATGCCGGGTGCTGCTACTTTGGATAAATGTGAAGAACTACGTAAGTTGTTGTTGCGTTTTGCCGAGGAACAAAAGCCGATTGCTGCTATCTGTGCCGCTCCGATGGTACTGGGCAAGTTGGGATTGTTGAAAGGCAAAAAGGCAACTTGTTATCCTGACTTTGAACAATATCTTGAAGGTGCTGACTGTACAGGTGCTCCGGTAGAAAGAGATGGTAACATTATTACGGGAAAAAGCCCGGCTGCTGCTATGGAGTTTGCTTTGACAATTATAGACCTTATATTGGGCAAAGAAAAAGTACAAGAGCTCAAAGAGGCGATGTGCGTTGAATGATTTGTCCTAAATGGTACAGTATGCTCTGATAGTTGCTGGGGGTAAAGGGTTGCGTATGGGAACCGAACTTCCCAAACAGTTTCTTCCGATAGGAGGAAAGCCGGTTTTGATGCACACTCTAGAGGCTTTTTATACCTATAATCCTGAGATACAAATTATATTGGTACTTCCGCATAGTCAGCAATCCTACTGGATGCAACTGTGTCGGGAGTATTGTTTTTTATTGCCTCATGTCATTGCAGATGGGGGAGAGACTCGTTTTCATTCGGTAAAGAATGGGTTGACTTTCGTGAAGTCTCCCGGTTTAGTCGGTGTACACGATGGTGTCCGGCCTTTTGTAGCGCAGGAGGTGATTGCGCGTTGCTACAGTTTGGCTGTGGAAAAGAAAGCGGTTATTCCGGTTATTGATGTAGTAGAAACAGTTCGACATCTTGAAGGAGAAAGTAGTGTGACCGTCAGCCGGGATGACTATAAGTTAGTACAGACTCCCCAAGTCTTTGATGCAGAATTACTGAAAGAAGCATATAACCAGCCTTATACATCTCGTTTTACAGATGATGCCTCTGTAGTAGAGGCTTTCGGTGCACCAGTCTTTTTGGCGTCGGGTAATCGGGAAAACATAAAGATAACCACTCCTTTCGATTTAAAAATAGCCAAAGCTCTTATAGATTCATGTTCAATTTAGCCACGCGTGACATAAAATATTTGTCGGGTGTCGGACCGCAGCGTGCTTCGGTGCTCAATAAGGAATTGGGCATTTATTCTTTGCACGATTTGCTGTATTATTTCCCTTATAAATATGTAGACCGTAGCCGTATCTATTATATCCAGGAGATTGACGGTACGATGCCTTATATACAGTTGAAGGGTGAGATCTTAAGTTTTGAAACGGCTGGTGAAGGCCGTCAGCGCAGGTTGATAGCTCATTTCTCTGATGGTACGGGAGTAGTGGACCTGGTATGGTTTCAGGGTATCAAATATCTTATAGGAAAGTACAAGGTACATCAGGAATATATCGTATTCGGTAAACCCAGTGTGTTTAATGGAAGGATAAATATTGCCCATCCGGATATCGATCCGGCATCAGAGCTAAAGTTGTCTTCTATGGGGATGCAACCTTATTATAATACGACCGAAAAAATGAAGCGCAGTTCTCTCAACTCGCATGCGATTGAGAAGATGATGAATACGGTGGTACAACAATTGTGTGAGCCTTTACCCGAAACCCTTTCGGCCTCTATACTTACCGAATACCATCTGATACCGCTGACAGATGCTTTAATAAATATCCATTTTCCTGCTAATGCGGAACTGTTGCGTAAGGCACAGTATCGGTTGAAATTTGAGGAACTCTTTTATGTCCAACTGAATATTCTGCGTTATGCCAAAGATCGCCAGCAGAAATATCGCGGCTATATATTTGAAAGGGTGGGTGAAGTATTCAATACTTTCTATTCCCGTAATCTTCCTTTTGAACTGACCAATGCCCAGAAACGGGTTTTAAAAGAAATACGCCGGGATGTAGGTTCGGGCAAGCAGATGAACCGCCTCTTACAGGGAGATGTCGGTAGCGGGAAAACACTGGTGGCATTAATGAGTATGTTGATGGCGATTGATAATGGCTTTCAAACTTGCATGATGGCTCCTACTGAGATTCTGGCGAATCAGCATTATGAGACTCTCCGTGAATTGTTGTATGGCATGGATATCCGCGTAGAACTGCTGACCGGCTCCATAAGGGGCAAACGGCGTGAAGCGATCCTTTCGGGCTTGCTGACGGGAGATATACATATCCTAATAGGTACTCATGCCGTCATTGAAGAAACGGTGAACTTTGCTTCGCTTGGCATGGTAGTGATTGATGAACAGCATCGTTTCGGTGTGGCTCAGCGTGCCCGTTTGTGGACGAAGAATGTACAGCCGCCCCATGTGCTGGTGATGACGGCTACTCCGATACCGCGTACATTGGCAATGACATTATATGGTGACTTGGATGTATCGGTCATAGATGAACTGCCTCCGGGACGTAAGCCGATTGTTACGCTCCATCAGTTTGATAACCGCCGTACCAGCCTGTATCAATCCATGCATAAGCAGATAGAAGAGGGGCGCCAGGTTTATATCGTTTATCCTTTGATAAAGGAGAGCGAAAAGATAGACTTGAAAAACCTGGAAGAGGGTTATTTGCATATTTGTGAAGAATTTCCCGAATGTAAAGTTTGCAAAGTACATGGTAAAATGAAACCTGCCGAGAAGGATGAGCAGATGCAGTTGTTTGTATCCGGCGAAGCGCAGATAATGGTAGCCACTACCGTGATTGAAGTAGGGGTGAATGTTCCGAATGCCTCGGTAATGGTGATAGAGAATGCCGAACGTTTCGGGCTGTCCCAACTCCATCAGCTTCGGGGACGTGTAGGGCGTGGCGCCGACCAGTCTTATTGTATTCTGGTGACGGGCTATAAATTGGCGGAAGATACACGGAAGCGGCTGGAAATAATGGTGCGCACAAACGATGGTTTTGAAATAGCAGAAGCTGATTTGAAGCTACGTGGTCCCGGTGACCTGGAGGGGACGCAACAAAGTGGTGTGGCTTTTGATTTGAAGATTGCCGATATAGCTCGTGACGGTCAGTTGCTGCAGTATGTGCGTGAGATAGCGCAGAATGTGGTGGATGCCGATCCTAATGGTATACTTCCCGAAAATGAAGTCTTATGGCGGCAGTTGAAACTGTTGAGGAAAACGAATGTAAATTGGGCTGCAATTAGCTAAAAACGGCTAAATATACGCTTTATTTGTATTTTATGTTGTAAAACATATATGTTTGTAATCTTCCTATTTATAAAGGTTTAAGGACTAATTAGTGCTTCTTCTCTTTGCCCGCTCACCAAAAAATAGTTAATGACTGATGTCGTTTTTCGGAGAGAAATGTTACCTTTGGGAGAATTTTTAAAAATCAATCTGAATATTCGTGTAAAACAAAAGGTGTTTGATTTACCGGAAATGCTTGCAACGGATATCAAAATGAATGACGAAACGGATGAATTTTAATTGGATTAAAACAGTCTTATTAGCAGCGACGGCAATGGTTAGCTTGAATTCTTTCTCGCAAGACCTGATTGCCCGCCAAGCTCCCATCGACAGAAAACTTAAAAGTGTAGATTCACTGGCTTTACAGAAACAGATACGTGCTGAACAAGCTTTGTATCCGGGGCTGGATTTGTATCCTAACTGGAACAACGAGTTTGTGCAGGCTTATGGCGATGCAATCGTCCCCGATACTTATACGTTCGACTTGAAAGGTTTCTGTATGCCTACTACTCATGACCGTATAACCGATGTATTCGGTTATCGTCCCCGAAGAAGAAGAGCACACTATGGCTTGGATATCAAAGTGTATGTTGGAGATACTATCCGTGCAGCTTTTGATGGAAAAGTACGTGTCGTTAAGAATCAAGGACGCCGTGGATATGGTAAGTATGTTGTAATTCGCCATGATAATGGGTTGGAAACAGTCTACGGGCACTTATCCAAGCAATTGGTAGATGTCAATGAGTTGGTAAGAGCAGGCGATCCTATCGCATTAGGAGGTAACACTGGACGTTCTACCGGTTCTCATCTCCATTTTGAAACCCGTTTCTTGGGAATTCCTATCAATCCTGCACTCATGTTTAATTTTGAAAAGCAAGATATTGTTGCCGATTCATATACTTTCACTAAGGCAAAGGGTTCTTCCGGTACGGCGCGTAGTATGGCATCGGGCGAAGGGCTGTTCTATAAAGTGAAGAAAGGTGATACATTAGGCCGGATTGCAGCCCGTCAGGGAGTAAGCATAGACAAACTTTGCAAGCTGAACCGTATAACGCGTAAAACTGTTCTGCGTCCGGGACAAGTATTGCGTTGCTCATAAAAACGTAAACAATCTCTATAGAAGAGGGCACTTTAATATAATTTAGAGTGTCCTCTTTTTCTTTTTTCTTTAATTATTCCTACCTTTGCAGTCTATTTGTAAGGAAATGAAAGATACCAAGCAACAATTTGAACACGTCATTGCAACCTGCCGTGATTTGTTCTCTAAGAAACTCCATGATTACGGTCCGGCGTGGCGTATTCTTCGTCCATCTTCCGTGACTGATCAGATATTCATCAAAGCCAATCGTATCAGAAGCATTGAAACAAAAGGGGTGACTTTGGTGGACGAAGGCATTCGTTCCGAGTTCATCGCTATAGTGAATTATGGCATTATCGGACTGATACAACTTGAATTAGGTTATGCTGAGGCTGCTGATATGACGGCTGAGGAGGCTTTGGTGCTGTATGATAAATATGTCAAGGTTTCTTTGGAGTTGATGCTCGCTAAGAATCATGATTATGATGAGGCTTGGCGCAGTATGCGTATCAGTTCCTATACCGATTTGATATTAATGAAAATATACCGGACTAAGCAGATAGAAAGTCTTGCCGGACAAACTTTGGTTTCAGAAGGCATTGATGCCAACTATATGGATATGATTAACTATTCCGTGTTTGGTTTGATTAAGATTGAGTTTGGAGACTGATAAGAAACATATCGCCGAGAAAGTATGGGTGAATGCCTGCCGCTTTTTACTGGGAGCCTTATTTATCTTCTCCGGCTTTGTAAAGGCGGTCGATCCGTTGGGGTCTTTCTATAAGATTCAGGATTACTTGACGGCTTTCGGGATAATTTCCTGGTTTCCTTCTTATCTCCCGTTGTTCTTTGCCGTAGTATTGTCCGCTATCGAATTCTGTGTCGGCATTTTCTTATGTTTAGGTATACGCCGGAAGGTTGCATCTACATTAGCTTTA
Organism: Bacteroidaceae bacterium; assembly: GCA_030843315.1. Taxonomy (GTDB): domain Bacteria; phylum Bacteroidota; class Bacteroidia; order Bacteroidales; family Bacteroidaceae; genus Bacteroides. The sequence continues at coordinate 11,112 of JAUUPT010000022.1, forward strand.
TTGCTGATGGTTGTGATGACTCCTTTGACGTTTTATCTGGCATTAGCAAATCCGGTATCTGATTGCGGCTGCTTTGGCGATGCTTGGGTATTGACCAACTGGCAGACTTTTGGTAAGAATATAGTGCTGTTGATTGCGGCAATATCAGTTTTCAAATGGCAGGACTTGATGGTGCGCTTCATTACACCTAAAATGGAATGGATGATTTCCATGTATACATTCCTGTTTGTATTTGTGCTTTCTTTCTACTGTTTAGGAGATTTGCCGATACTTGATTTCCGTCCTTATAAGATAGGAACGAATATAAAGGCAGGCATGGAGATTCCGGAAGGTGCCGAACCGAGTGTGTTTGAGAGTCACTTTATATTGGAGAAGGATGGCAAACGCCGGGAATTTACGTTGGAGAACTATCCGGACAGTACATGGACCTTTGTAGAAGCGCGTACGGTGTTGACGAAAAAAGGATATGAACCACCTATCCATGACTTTTCAATGATGAGTCTGGATAGTGGGGAGGATATAACAGACAGTGTGTTGTCGGATAAAGGATATACGTTTCTGTTGATTACCCATCGCATAGAAGAGGCGGATGACAGTAACATTGACCTTATCAATGAAATCTATGATTACAGCGTGGAGCACGGCTATGGCTTTTATGCCTTGACCTCGTCTCCGGAAGAAGAAATAGAACTGTGGCGTGATAAGAGTGGGGCTGAGTATCCCTTCTGCCAGATGGATGACATTACGCTGAAAACAATCATTCGTTCCAACCCCGGCTTGCTGCTGATAAAGGAAGGAACGATATTGAATAAATGGAGTGACAGCCGGTTGCCCGATGAATACGTGTTGACTGACAGCCTGGATAAGATTGAGTTGGGACTGCAAAAGCAAGTGAGCGATGTGAATACTATCGGCTATGTGTTGTTGTGGTTCATCGTTCCTCTTATGATGGTCATCAGCGTCGATATCCTGGTTGTGAGGCGAAGAGAAAGACAGAATGGTAAGGTGAGGAAGTAGCTTAACAGTAAATAGTAAATTGTCAAATAGTAGATATATTAACCCTTTTAATAATAAACAAAATGAGAAAAAACATTGTTGCAGGAAACTGGAAAATGAACAAAACCCTTCAGGAGGGTATTGCTCTTGCAAAAGAACTGAATGAAGCTTTGGCTAGTGAAAAACCTAACTGTGATGTAGTTATCTGCACTCCGTTTATCCACTTGGCATCTGTTACTCCTTTGGTAGACGCTGCTAAGATTGGTGTTGGTGCAGAAAACTGTGCAGACAAAGAATCAGGAGCATATACAGGTGAGGTTTCAGCTGCTATGGTTGCATCTACAGGTGCTAAATATGTAATTCTGGGTCACTCAGAGCGTCGTGCTTACTATGGTGAAACAGTAGCCATCTTGGAAGAAAAGGTAAAATTGGCTTTGGCCAACGGCTTGACTCCGATCTTCTGTATCGGTGAAGTGCTGGAAGAACGCGAAGCAAACAAGCAGAATGAAGTAGTTGCTGCTCAGCTGGCATCTGTATTCTCTCTGTCTGCCGAGGACTTCTCTAAGATTATCCTGGCTTACGAACCTGTTTGGGCTATCGGTACCGGTAAGACTGCTTCTCCTGCACAAGCTCAGGAAATCCATGCTTTCATCCGTTCTACGGTTGCTGCAAAGTACGGAAACGAAATAGCTGATAACTGCTCTATCCTTTATGGTGGTAGCTGCAAGCCCTCTAACGCGAAGGAACTGTTTGCTAACCCCGATGTTGACGGCGGTTTGATTGGTGGCGCTGCTTTGAAGGTTGCTGACTTCAAGGGTATCATCGATGCTTTTAACTAATGAATAATGGAGAATTGATAATTGATAATTGGGCGCAAGTGCCCGATTGTCAATTATCATTCCATCCATTCTCTCATTATCAATTATCCACTCTCAATTATCAATTATGAAGAAGCTTGGTTTACTTTTAGTTGCATGCTTTGCTTTTGCAACCCTTTCTGTAGCGCAGAATAACATTGTAAAGAGCCTGGAACGCAGTGTGCCGGGACAAGGCAAGGTGACCATCCATCAAGATGCCCGTATTGCGGCGCTGATAGGTTCGGAATATATCCCTACCGGTACGGAAGATCAGAAGGTGATTAAAAGTTCGGGCTACCGCATACAGGTCTATGCCGGAAACAACACCCGTCAAGCCAAGAACGAAGCCTATTCAGTGGCTTCCCGCATTAAGGAACACTTCCCTGAACTTGCTATTTATACCTCTTTCAATCCTCCCCGCTGGCTGTGCCGTGCAGGCGATTTCCGTAGTATCGAAGAAGCGGATGCAATGATGCGCCAACTGCGTGCTACCGGTGTTTTTAAAGAAGTTTCGATTGTAAAAGAGCAGATAAACATTCCCTTATAAAGATCAATCATGTTAGGAAAAGAAGAAATCGTATCTCCCGCATTGGATGAGTTAAAAGAGCATTATCACCATATCCTTACTTTGCTGGGCGAAGATGCCGGACGTGAAGGCTTGCTGAAAACGCCGGAACGAGTGGCAAAAGCTATGTTGTCATTGACAAAGGGCTATCACATGGACCCGCACGAAGTGCTCCGTTCTGCTAAGTTCCAGGAAGAATACAGCCAGATGGTGATTGTGAAAGACATTGATTTCTTCTCGCTTTGCGAGCATCACATGCTTCCGTTCTACGGAAAGGCACATGTGGCTTATATCCCTAACGGCTATATCACAGGCTTGAGCAAAATAGCCCGAGTAGTAGATATCTTCTCCCATCGCCTGCAAGTGCAGGAACGCATGACGCTGCAAATCAAAGAATGCATTCAGGAAACCTTGAACCCATTAGGCGTAATGGTGGTGGTAGAGGCTAAACACATGTGCATGCAGATGCGTGGCGTTGAAAAACAAAATTCCATCACAACAACTTCTGATTTTACCGGAGCTTTCAATCAAGCTAAGACGCGTGAGGAGTTTATGAACCTCATCAGGCATAATTCGTGATTGAAGCGCATGGCAAAATGAGAAAGTAAATAATCTCACATTTGTCTATGAACTTTTATACCTCCGTTGAATTACCTGCCGACCTGCCGCGGCTGACGCATGCGGACAGGCTGATGCTTCTTGGCTCCTGTTTTGCCACCCATATCGGTACAAGGCTGGTCGATGCCAAGTTCCGTTGTGATGTCAATCCTTACGGTGTTCTTTATAACCCGCTATCCATTTCTGCCGCTCTGCGCGAAATCCTTGCCGGGAAGATGTACGGTGCAGACCATCTTTTCCTCTTCCGGGAACTTTGGAACAGCCCGATGCATCATGGCTCTTTCTCTTCGCCTGATCTGGAAGAAACATTGAACCACATCAATGAACGGCTGCAGAAGGCGCATGAAGATATACCTCAACTGAATTATTTGCTGCTAACCTTCGGCTCTGCCTGGGTGTACGAGAGCAGGGATACAGGGCGAGTTGTTGCCAACTGTCACAAGCAGCCCGAATCCTGCTTTACCCGTCGCATGCTCTCCGTAGAAGAGATAGTGCTCGATTATACCTCCCTGTTTTCCGAATTGTTAGCATCGAATCCCGGGCTAAAGGTGATATTTACCGTCAGTCCCATCCGTCACGTCCGTGATGGAATGCATGCCAATGCTCTGAGTAAAGCTACTTTGCTATTGGCCATCGAACGACTCCAAATCCTTTTTCCCGAACATGTCTTCTATTTCCCTGCCTATGAACTGTTGATAGACGAACTACGCGACTACCGTTTTTATGCCGAAGACATGGTGCATCCTTCAGAAGTCGCCGTCCGCTATGTGTGGGAGCGATTTGTGCAAGCTTGCATCTCCACAGATGCGTTACAGATTATGGAAGAAAGTGAAAATATCCGTAAGGCACTATTACATAGACCGTTTCATTCGGAGTCTGACGAGTATAAGCGTTTTTTAGAACAAATTGTGTTAAAAATAGACCGACTTAACGGAAAATACCCGTACTTAGACTTCCAAAATGAGAGAGAAACATGTCATACTCGATTGAAAGCATAACCGAAAGTATTGGTGCACGACGTGTGGGGAGCGCGCCGGCTACTATTGATTGGCTGCTTACCGACAGCCGTTCCTTGAGTTTCCCCGAAGAAACTTTGTTCTTTGCCCTGACCACCAAGCGGAATGATGGCGCGCGCTACATTGCCGACCTATACGCCCGTGGCGTACGCAACTTTGTGGTGAGCGAAGAGAGTTTTAAGAAAATGGAGGACGGAGACTTGAAAGCTGAAAGCTCCGTTAACTTCCTCGTAGTCTCCAATCCGCTGAAAGCCCTGCAGAAACTTGCAGAACTGCATCGGAACCAATTCCAGATTCCTGTTATCGGCATTACGGGCAGTAACGGAAAGACCATCGTAAAGGAATGGTTGCACCAGTTGCTCAGCCCCGAACGTACCATCGTTCGCTCGCCCCGCAGCTATAACTCCCAGATTGGTGTACCCCTGTCGGTGTGGCAGATGGACGAACAGTCCGAACTTGCCATCTTCGAAGCCGGCATCTCGGAACCGGGGGAAATGCGTGCCCTCCAGAATATCATCCAACCTACCATCGGCGTCCTGACCAATATCGGAGGCGCCCATCAGGAGAACTTCTTCTCCATGCAGGAGAAGTGTATGGAGAAGCTCATGCTTTTCAAGAACTGCGATGTGGTGATTTACAATGGCGATAATGAATTCATCAGCCACTGCGTATCCAAGTCCATGCTTTCTGCGCGTGAGATTGCGTGGAGCCGGACGGACATGGAACGCCCTTTATATATAAGTAAGGTAGAGAAGAAAGACGAATCTACCATCATTTCCTACCGCTATCTGGATATGGACAATACCTTCACGCTGCCTTTCATTGACGATGCTTCCATCGAGAACTCGTTGAACTGCCTGGCTGCCTGTCTGTATCTGATGCTTCCCGCCGAACAGATTACGGAACGTATGGCGAAGCTGGAACCTGTTGCCATGCGTCTGGAAGTAAAAGAAGGAAAGAACAACTGCCTGCTGATTAACGACAGTTATAACTCCGACCTCGGCTCACTGGATATAGCGCTCAACTTCCTGTATCGCCGTTCTCTTTCCAAAGGCTTGAAGCGGACGCTGATCCTCTCCGATATCCTGGAAACAGGACAGAATACGCCTACCCTCTACCGCCAGGTAACCCAGTTGGTGAATAGCCGCAGCATAGAGCGCATTATCGGTGTGGGCAATGAGATATCCTCTTGTGCCGCCCGCTTCGACATAGAAAAGGCGTTCTATCCCGATACCGACACCCTGATACACGCCATCCAAAGAGGTGAACTCCGCCTCGAAAACGAGATCATCCTGATTAAGGGTGCCCGTAAGTTCGGCTTCGATGCCCTGACGGAAGTGTTGGAAAAGAAAGTGCACGAAACCATCCTGGAAGTCAACCTCGGAGCGATGATAGCCAATCTGAACTATTACCGCAGCAAACTGAAGCCGGAGACCAAGATGGTGTGCATGGTGAAAGCCTCTGCCTATGGCGCCGGTTCTTACGAAGTTGCCAAGACCTTGCAGGAACATCACGTCGATTATCTCGCTGTGGCGGTTGCCGACGAAGGTTCGGACCTTCGCAAAGCGGGAATCACTGCAAGCATTCTCATCATGAATCCCGAAATGACGGCGTTTAAGACCATGTTCGACTATAAACTGGAACCCGAAGTATATAGCTTCCACCTGCTCGATGCCTTGATTAAGGAAGCCGAGAAGGAAGGTATCACCAACTTCCCGATCCACATAAAACTGGATACCGGCATGCACCGCCTAGGCTTTGCCCCGGAAGATATGCCCCGCCTGATAGAACGGTTGAAAGGACAGAATGCCGTTATCGCCCGTTCCGTATTCTCCCACTTCGTAGGGAGCGATGCACCGCAGTTCGACGCTTTTACGCGCCAGCAGATTGTGATGTTCGAGCAGGCATCCCTGGAGTTGCAGGAAGCCTTCCCGCATAAGATACTCCGCCATATCTGTAATTCTGCCGGAATAGAACGTTTCCCGGGAGCACAGTTCGATATGGTGCGCCTGGGCATCGGCCTTTATGGCATCAGCCCGATTGATAACTCCATCATCAACAATGTCAGCACATTGCATACTACCATTCTTCAGATACGCGATGTGCCCGAAGAAGATACCGTAGGATACAGCCGCAAGGGGCACTTGGTGCGTCCTTCACGCATTGCCGCCCTACCTATCGGCTATGCCGACGGACTGAACCGCCACTTGGGCAACGGACATGCCTATTGCCTGGTGAACGGACAGAAAGCGCCGTATGTAGGCAATATCTGCATGGACGTCTGCATGATAGACGTTACCGATATCGACTGTAAAGAGGGTGATACCGTAGAAATTTTCGGTGACCATCTGCCTATCACCGTTCTGTCCGATACGCTCGAAACCATCCCTTACGAAGTGCTGACAAGTATCTCGACGCGGGTGAAGAGAGTGTATTATCAGGATTGAGGTAATTTATCGGATTTCGAAACCTGCTTTCTGCAAGTCGTCCCAATAGCCGGGATAAGATTTGGAAACTACTTGCGGTTCGTCAATCTGTATCCGGGGCAGTACAAGGCAGGCAGGAGCAAAGGCCATTGCCATACGGTGGTCCTCGTAGGTAGTTATTACGGGCACCTCTTCTGTCGGGCAGCGCTCGCCGTTCCAAATGAGGATGCTGTCTTGTTCGGAGCGTACCACATAGCCCAGTTTATGCAATTCGGTGATGAGGGCGGTGATGCGGTCAGTCTCTTTTATCTTGAGGCTTTGCAGTCCGGTGAAGCGGAAGGGGATATTCATCAGGCAGCAAGTCACGACGAAGGTCTGTGCCAGGTCGGGGATGTCTACCATATTTTCTACGAGGCGGGCAACGGGAGTTCCGATTCGGGTCAGTTTTACTCCGCGGCCGGTGTACTCCGTGCGGATGCCGAGGCGGGAGAATACTTCCGCACCGCGGCTGTCGCCTTGGTAGCTGCGGGGGAAGAGACCGAGCAATTCTACTTCGGGAGCGACTTCCTTTTCCTCTTCTTCTCCTTTACTTTTTGATTTTTCATTTTTAATAGTGGAGAGTGCCATCATCTGATACCAGTAAGAGGCGGCGCTCCAGTCACTTTCTACCGTGAAGGCTACGTCGCGATAGCCGCCGGGGTGTACGGTGATGCTGTTTTCTGTAGTCCAGTCGGCCTGTGCGCCGAAGTCGCGCATCAGTTGCAGCGTCAGGTTGATGTAGGGACGGGAGATGATCTCGCCTGTCAGGTGCAGGCGCAGGCCTTTGGGCAGCATGGCGCCTATCATCAGCAGGGCGGAGATATATTGCGAACTTACGTTTCCGGCAAGGCTGATTTCTTCGCCTTTCAACTCCGTGCCTGTGATGCGTAGGGGCGGAAATCCTTCATTCCCAACGTATTCTATCTGTGCACCGAGTTCGCGCAAGGCATCTACCAGGATGCGGATAGGGCGCTGTTGCATGCGCTGTGTGCCGGTGATGATGCGGGTACCCGGTGTCACGCTGAGGTATGCGGTGAGGAAACGCATGGCGGTTCCTGCGGCAAGGATGTCGATGTGTTCGGGGGTGCCGTCGAGGGCGCGTATCATTACTTGGGTGTCGTCGCAGTCGCTCAGATTGCAAGGCGTGAGGCTGCCGTGGGCAAGGGCGTGCAGAATAAGTGCACGGTTACTGATGCTTTTAGATGCCGGCAACTGGATGCTGGCGTGCAGCGTGGCGGGGGCGGAGAGGGTATATCGCATAGTCGTATTTCTTAGTTATATTGGTGGTAAATAACTTGTTGTCGGTACAAAAGTAGGATAAATCTTTGAGAAATCTTATATTTGCATTCCTAATCTTGTAAAAGAAGAAACCGGCTATTGGACATTTAATAATGTAATAATATGGAAATAGACTTGACTACCCCTGCCTTGCTGTTCTCGGCTATATCTTTGATAATGTTGGCGTATACCAACCGCTTCCTGTCGTATGCGCAACTGGTGCGTACTTTGAAAGAACAATATGTGGAAAACCCTTCTTCGGTGAAGGCGGCACAGATTGCCAACCTGCGGAAGCGGCTCTACCTGACGCGCGCCATGCAGGTGACGGGGATCGGGAGCCTGTTACTGTGCGTGGTCAGTATGTTCGTTATGTATATCCAGCTATACATTGCATCCGTCTATATCTTCGGCCTGGCGCTGATATTGCTGATTATTTCGCTGACTATATCGGTATACGAGATTTATATCTCGGTGAAGGCGCTGGAAATACATTTGAATGATATGGGGGAATAAATTTAATAGACCGCATTCGCAATGATCTGGATAAACAGAATCAGGAACACCATCGCAATAGGATAAACCGTTGCATAAGCCACGCTTGGAATGTTACTGTCCGTCATGGAGTCGGCGGCAGCAAGTCCCGGCGTACTGGTCATACCACCGGTGATGGTACCCAGCAAATCGAGGATGCTGATTTTGAATACAAGCAGCCCCACAAGAGCAGCCACCAGCATAGGTACTAAAGTAATTGCCGCACCTACCCCGAACAACAGCCATCCGCTCTCCTGGAAAGTGGCCACCAGGTTCGTGCCTGCCGATGTACCGACTTCCGCCAGAAACAACAGCAATCCCAGTTGTCGCAGCAGATGATTGGCAGAGCCGGACATAGACCAGATGATAGGTCCCGTCTTGCCCACGGCACTCAGGAAGAGCGCCACCATCAGGATGCCGCCCGTCAGTCCCGGAGAGAACGACAACGTATCAGAGAACGATATATTCAGTTTGCCGAACAGCACTCCCAGCACAATACCCATGGCGATAGGGAAGAAATCCGTATCCGACAGTTGCTTGGCATTGTTGCCCAGCAGGCGGGCTACTCCTTTGATGCCATCTTTTTCGCCTACTACCATCAGTTTGTCGCCAAACTTCAAGGCAAGGTCGGGCGAGGGAGATAAGTCGATACCGCTTCGGCGGACGCGGGTCACGGTACAGCCAAAGTTCTTCATCAGGTTGAGCTCGCCCAACTGTTTGTTTATCATATCTTTCTTAGTCAGCAGCAGAGATTCTATTTCCTGCGTGTCTACCAACGGCAGTTCGCCTTCTTCGCGTTCGCCCACCAGCACGGCAAGTTGGTTCAGGGAGTCCTCGCTGCCTACGGCTTGTATATAGTCGTTCTCATGGAGCACGGTTTGCGCTGTGGGAATGGAGATCAATTCGTCGTGCTTGTGGCGGGAGATAACTGCTCCGGTCATGGCACGCGCATTGATCTGCATCAGGCTGCGGTTGAACACGGCAGGGTTCGTCACCCGAAAGATGCAAGTGCCCAGTTCGGGAAACTGGCTGCGGCGTTCCTTCTCCAGGCGGCGTGCTTCTTTGTCGAGGTCGATGTGCATGATGCGAGGCAGCAGTTTGACAAAGAGGATGACGCCGATAACGCCGAAGGGATAGGCGATACCGTAAGCGATGGATGCCAGCGGAGAATGGGTACTGTCGATGGCTACGGCAAGTCCCGGTGTACTGGTCAGCGCACCGGCTATCAGCCCTACAACGCTGGGTGTATCTATGTCGAAGGCGTATTTCAGCCCTACAGCCGTTAGCGCAGCCGAGGAGATAATCAGCATTGTGATGATGATTAGCGTCTTGCCTTTGCTCCGGAAAGAGTCAAAGAATCCGGGACCGGCCTGAATGCCGATGGTGAAGATGAACAACACCAATCCGAAGTTTCCTAACTCCTTAGGTATAATCACGCCGAAGTGTCCGAACAAAAGGGCGATGAAGATAACTGCGGAAACGTCAAGTGAGAGTCCTTTGATTTTGATTCTTCCCAGCATGAAGCCCAAGGCTACGATAAGGAAGAGTGCGAAATAAGAGGATTGTAATAAATCGGCAAACATAATGGGTTAAAGGGGTTATAGGTTTTTAAGTAATTCTTCTACTGCTGTTTTCAACTGCGTATCTTCACCTTTCACAATCGTATCGGGCGAGTTGGCAACTTTTACGTCCGGTTCCAGTTGCGTGTTCTCCAGGTAGCTGCCGTCCGGCAAGCGATAGCCCACTACGGGAATACCGAACACCAACGACGTGTCTTGCAGACGCTCCCAGGATACACTGGTCATAGTGCCCGGAACCGGCATGCCTACCAGCTTGCCCAGCTTCTGATGGCTGTATACCCACGGTGTGCCGTGCGCATTGGAGTAGTTGGCTTCGCACGTCAGCATGATGGACGGCTTGTTCCAGCGGCGGCTGGGCATGTCGCAAGCCTCGCGGCCGCGAACCACTTGCGTAAAATACTTCTTGCCGCTGAACAGCACCTCTATATCTTCGTGCAGGCGTCCGCCCCCGTTGAAGCGTGTGTCTATGACGATGCCTTCGCGGTTGTTGTACTTGCCCAGGATGTCGGAGTAAACGGAGCGGAAGCTGTCATCGCCCATCGATTCGATATGCACGTATCCCAGTCGTCCGTTAGACCATTTGTCAACGTCGGCTGCGCGCTGCTTCACCCAGCGGGCATAGAGCAAGTCGCTCAGCACGCCGTTGCTGATAGGAATCGTCACTTCTTCCCAACGTTCCTTGGTCTGCGGGTTGTATAGCGAAACAAGTGTTTTCTTCTTTGCCTTATTGTTGAGCAACGTGTAGTAATCCATTTCGGGAGTAATCTCCGTACCGTCAATCTTCTCAATCACCATGCCGGCTTTCACCTTTGTATTGGCATTGTCGAAGGGACCTTTCTCTATCACTTCTGCTATGAGCATACCCTTGTCCTGGTAGTTCCAGTCAAAGAGCAGTCCCAGGCTGGCTGTCGGTTCGGTTTGTCCTTTCGGGTAGAAGCGGCCGCCGGTGTGCGACACATTCAACTCACCTAGCCATTCGCTCAGCAGTTCGGCAAAGTCATAATTGTTGTCGATGTGCGGCAGGAACTTGCGGTAGGCTGCCGTCATGGCATCCCAGTCCACACCGTGCATATTGGTGTTGTAGAAGCGCTTTTGCTCCTGCTTGTACACGTGGTCGAACATATATTCGCGTTCGGCTGCCAGGTCCATCTTCACACTGGCATGGAAGGAGATAGGCTTCAGGGCATCGGAAGAAGTGTCCAGCTTCTGCATGCTGCGGCCACCCAGCAAAAAGATGTTTTTGCCCTCTTTGTCCATCTCCATGTTTGCCCATCCGGCATCCATCTTGTGGAGCAATTGGGTGTCTTTTTTGCGCAAATCCATCTTCCAAAGGTCGTATCCGCCTTCGAAGGCAGCCAGGTAGTAGAGCGCTTCGCCATCTTTGGAGATGATGATGCTACCCATATCCGAAGAATTCGGGGTGAGGCGCACAATGCGGTCTTCGATATTCTTTAGTTCTACCACGATGTCTTTGGTTTTCTCTTCTTTGGCATCGCTTTCTGTCTTATCTTTCTTCTTGTCTTTTGCTTTGCTGTCGTCTTTCTCTTTGTCCTTCTTCTGTTCTTTTTCCAGCTCTTTGCGCAGCTCGTAGTCTTCCTTGGTCAGGCAGTATTTGTCGTAAGCATCCTGGTTGAGGAATACGAGCATGGCGTCGCTTTGCGAGCCCCATGAGGCGTGGGCACGCATACCGTAGCGCTCGGTGGCGAAGAGAATGGCGTTGCCGTCGAGTACAAACCGGGGCATACCGCTTGTGTAACCGCTATTCGTCAGGTTGACGATTTCGCTACCGCCCGCTGCACTGACAAGGCCGATATCGGTGTATGGGTCGTGTCTGTTTCCTGTGAATTCGAGGGTAAACCATTTGCCGTCCGGCGACCACTCAAAGTCGAACTGGCCTCCCGTATCGTACCAAGTGGAACCGTCGGTGATCTGGCGTACCTTCTTCGTGTCCAGGTTGAGCACCATCAGGCAGTTGCGGTCTTCAATGAAGGCAAGTTCTTTGCCGTCGGGCGAGAATTTGGGGTAAGCACGTTCCACGGTGGTGGAAGGAAGCAACATCTCTTCATTGATCAAGGTTGCATTGGGGAAGTTAGGGTCTTCTTTGCGGGCTATCTTGGCAAGATAAAGTTGCCAGTTGCCGCCTCGCTCGCTGGCATAGGCCAGGGTGCGGTTGTCCGGGGCAAAAGAAAGACCGGCTTCGCGTGCCGGGGTATGTGTTATCTGCTTGGTAGTGGCATAGTCTGTAGAGGTAACGAATACTTCGCCGCGTGCGATGAAGGCCACTTGCTTTCCGTCGGGCGAGACGGTGGCAGAGGTTGCTCCGTCGGAGTAGTTCAGGGTGGTCAGTTGCGGCTGGTCATCGCGTGTAAGCTCTACCTTGACCTTCTGCGGGGCGGCACCGTTCTGCTGGGTATAGATTTCACCGTCATATCCGTAGCATAGCGTTCCGTTGTTGCTCATGGAGAGGAAACGTACGGGATGAGTCTTGAAAGACGTTACTGCCTTCACCGATTGCGGCTGGGCAACCGGGAAAGAATATACGTTGAACGAACCGCCGTTGCGCTCGCTCAGGAAGTAGAGTGTTTGCCCGTCGGGAGACAATACCGGGTTGCGGTCTTCGCCTCCGCGATTGGTGAGGTTGGTGTGCTTGCCTGTTTGGGTATCATATACCCAAATGTCGCGGGTGATGGAAGAAGTATGATGCTTGCGCCATTCATTCTCAAAACCCTTGCGGTCCTGGTAGAAGAACTGCTTGCCGGATTTGTCGAAGCAGATTTCTTCGGCAGGAGTTCCTAATACCTGTTCGGTGCGTCCGCCCGTTGCAGGCACTTTGTACACCTCGGTCATGGCAGACGAAGGGAAGAGTGCGCTTGTAGCCGGGTCCTGGATGGCAGCGGAAAACAAGATATACTTGCCGTCCGGAGTGAATGTGCTGGGCGTTTCGGCAGCCGAGTTGGTAGTCAGCCGTTGCGCCGTTCCTCCGTTGGAGGGCATCACGAAGAGGTCGAAGTTACCGTACCGGTCGCTGGCAAAGGCTATCTGTTTGCCGTCCGGAGACCATATCGGGGTGCATTCGTAGGTTTCCTGAGTAGTGAGTTGCGTGGCTGTTCCGCCTGTTGCGGCTACTTTGTAGATGTCTCCTTTGTAGCAGAATGCGATTTCTGTGCCGTCGGGAGAGATTTGTACGTCGCGCATCCATAAGGGAGTGGATGCATAGCTACTGATGGCCGTAAAGCCAAGCAGGATGGTTGCAAGAATCTTCTTCATAGGTATAATTTGCTGCTTATTATTATCTGTGGACAAAAGTAGTAAATATATTCGAAAGCGTATAAGGTATGCATAAATATGGCTTCACTTTATTCCTCTTGCCTTGTAAATTATCTCTTTGGCGCTATTGATGCTTTGGAATTTTTCTTCGGCGGCTTTCTTTATATCCTCTCCCAGCATGGCCACTTTGTCGGGATGGTGTTTCAGTGCCAGGCGGCGGTAGGCGGCGCGCACTTCGTCGTTGGTGGCAGTGGGCGACACTTCGAGTACCTTGTAGGCTTCGTCCAGCGAGTGGCCGCCCAGGTTGAGCATGGATTCCACTTCCTTCACCGACAGCCCCATGTACAACGCTACTTCTTTCAGCGCTTCTATCTCCTGGCTGCATACGTGTCCGTCGCTTTTGGCCACGTTCACCAGGAAGTCCAGCAGTTGCAGGCGTTCTTCATAACTCAGGTTGGCGGCAATCTGCCTTCCGCAATCGCGTATGGTGTTTTTGAAGGCCATCGGGTTCTGTCGGTCCATCTGTTTGCGTTGCTCAAAGAGGTTGAGCAATATTTGCTGTCCTTCATCGACGGCAGCCTCTCCGAAGTTTATTCTTAGGAATTTGCGGACAAACTCCATTTCGCTGTGCATCACGCGCCCGTCCGCCTTGATAATATACGAGGTCATCACCAGCATGGAAAAGAGGAAACTGTTCCGCTGTCCGGCATATCCCGCATCCCGCATATCTCCCGCTGGTCCTCCGCCACGCCTGCTGTCCGCAGAACTATCGTCGGTGTCGAACAACGAACCGAGTGCGTATCCCGCCAAAGCTCCCAGCGGACCTTTGACCATAAAGCCTATAATGCCGCCTATCCATTTTGCTGCTCCCATAATCTTTTTCTAATTGTTTATTGTAAATCCGATGTAAGGCTATTTTGTATTATAGTAACTTTTTAAGCTCTTCAACATCAGGCAATGCTTTTCGTAACTTGTCCGGCATCTCAGCCGATGTATTATATGTGGCTACGCCCATCGGTTTGTCATAGTCCTGAATTACATACTCCACAAATTCTTTATTCGCATGTTTACAAAGAACGATGCCAATAGAGGGATTCTCGTGTGGCTTACGCACTTTGTCATCTAATATTCGGAGATATGTGCTTAATTGTCCCAAATAGGTTGGCTTGAATTTGCTTGTTTTTAATTCGATGACGACAAGGGCATTTAACTCGCGATTAAAGAATATGAGGTCAGGAAAGAACTCCTCACCATATATTTCAAGATGGTATTGATTTCCAACGAAAGCGAAGTCTTGACCGAAGGTCATAATGAACTTTTTTATATTATGAATAATCTTTTGCTCTACCACACGCTCATCAAGGTCTGCAATATCCCGTATCCCCAACTCCTCCACATTGATAAAGTTAAGCGTATATTCATCCTTAAAAGCGTTGACAGCTCGGAAAGCCAATTCCGATGGCGTCAGCTTTTGTAAAAAATTGTTAGGCATCTGTGATTGATGGTGATAATTATCATCCAGAATTGCTTTTTTTAAGCCATCCACAGACAGATGGCAGACTGCACATTCGTGGATGTAGAAATACCGTTCTTCCAATTCCTTCGCCTTTGATAAGATAGTATAGTGGTGAGTAAACGGTACACAGAGAAAGTCTTCTATTGGGAAGTCTTTGCAATTCGTTCCTTGTAATGAACGAATTGTTATAAGTTCTGTTCCATTGTTGGTAGTAGATTGGTCTTCTTTATTAATTAGTTGTAAATCGTTCATTGCAATGAACGATTTGTCTTCAAGTATATTCCATTCCTCATAAAAGATACGCATCTTTTTCATGTGCGCTTCGGAAAAGCCACGCAATCCAGGCATATCACGACGGAGTTTTTCACTGATATATTGTAATGCGCCTGTCCCCCAATAATTATTACGCGAGTGCATCGAAATATAACGGCCAATGCTGAAATATAGAGTCAATTGTTCGCTGTTTACTTTTTGTATAGCCTGATATTGACTTTGTAATATAGCGGTCTTAATCGCCTCTGTTGCTTGATTATATCGGTAGGTCAACGATTTATTTTCTTCCATAATAGTACAAAATAGTCTCTATTCTATTTAATATCATATCACAATTCGCTTTTATCATGCAAATATAGTAATTATATGCAGTATAGCTATTCAAAATATCTAAATCAAGCTATCTTTTGAAACTCGTCTGCATGAGGCTTCTGCTCCTTATTTCTACTTTTACTGATGCATTGCATCTCCATTGCAAGTCCAATATATATGATTGGAGTTGCAATGGAGTTGCATTGGACTTGTATTGGAGTTGTATTGGACTTGCTACGGAGCAGGTACCTGGAAAATGCCGTGGCAGAAGCGACCGAATGCTTTGTTATCTATTTGTTTGTTTCCAGCAGTTTTATCACATATTCCCGTTGCAACGAATAGGCACCGTCCTCTTTCTGTATGTATTTCAGCAGTTGCAGTCCGTCTTGCCGGAGCCTGGATTTCAGCAGGATATTGTCTTCTATGTCTTCGGATAGCTTTAACATGTTCATGGCGGCAAGTTCTATTTTGCTTGTTTTGTCAGAGTCTTCTCCATATCTTTCAATCAATTCCTGTGTGCTCATATTCAACAAATCTTTGGTTGGGAATCCTAAAATCTGCTGTGTCAGCCCGTCATATTCCGTCCATTCCTTCTGACGGATTTTCTTCTTGTTCAGTATCGCATTGACGATTAAAGATACGATTTCCTGAATCATTCGTATCAGATAGTCTTGCTTAATCATAAGGCTCTGCTTTTTTGGAACGCTACCTATGAGGGAACGTTACTGTTGATAATCAGCAAATGTAGTGATTATACTTTGAAGTCGGGATATTGTTTCGGGGATTATTGCTATGAGTTTTTTTGTTTACAGATGCTACTGCAACTGGCAGTTGCGGTATTGGCTGTCCGAGAACCTAATTTTATGGGATAGGGGGGAAAACTACTTGATTCCTTTGCAAGTAATTAGACAAAACTGTATTTTTGGAGGAAATAATTATGTACAGATGAACAATATGAGAACTTTAGAAGAACTGATTGATATAGAAGATTCAGGCTGGAATCTAATTAGAGAATGGATGCGTACTGCTAAAAACCAGTATTTACTACTTCCTAAAGATCAAGAACGTGCCAATAAAGAACTTTTAAATGCGCAAGTAACAACTCATTCTACTATGGGGGCAATTATTTATGAAACTGGTGGTATTCTTTTTGATTATGGCTGGATTAGGGTATTAGGTTCCGGAAATTCTAAACTCAATCGTGGATTAATGGAATGGAATAAAGGAAAAAGTTTTAAGAAGTATGGGGAACAACCTTCATTTCTTCTTATTGCAGATGATGTTATTGGTGGCTATTTTGCTATTAATGCAGGGAAATTAGGAACTGACATAGGGAAAGTCTATTACTTGGCTCCAGATACAATGGAGTGGGAAAACTTAGAAATTGGTTACTCGGACTTCATATATTGGTTGTTCAATGGAAATATCCAGCAATTTTATGAAAACTTTAAATGGAAAACTTGGAAAGAAGATTTGGAGCAAGTAGATGGTAATCAAACGTTTTTTATTTTCCCTTTTTTGTGGACGAAAGAAGGCGAAGATATTGAGAAAGCCGATAAGAAATTAGTGCCCACAGAAGAAAACTATGCACTGACAACAGATATGTTTAACCAATTATTTTAATGATGATATGTTTTGGGGAAATATTGTTACAGTAGATGGAAGTTTAAGAAAAGGAATAAAATATGCGGATATAGAAAGATCGTTCACGGACTTTGAAATTTTCGTTAATCTGCAACCCATTTTTGTGCAAGTTATCTAATAAAATAGTATTTTCGGGGTTACAAAATATTAGAGACTCTCATAATATGAAAATTACCCGTGATGAATTACTGATAGCTGCGTTTAAGTTGTTTATGTCCGTGAACTATGAGAAAGCCAGTTTTGCTGAACTTGGAAAGATGCTCGGAATGTCGAAGGCGGGAATCTTTAAATACTACAAGAACAAACAAGAACTATTCATTGCCATAGTGGATAAGTTCTGGTTCAGCACGCAAAACCCGCGAAATAAATTCACCGAGACGAACGGTACGTTTGCTGGATTTATAGACGAATATGTGAGAGGGGTACAACGAACCATGGATATGCTGGGCAATCTGATAGGCGTACATAGTGATGAGGTGGCGCAAGGAAAGTTCACATACCACGCCCAATATTTTCATTTTCTGTTTCAACTGCTCCAATACGACCCTGATGCAAAAGAAAAGCTCCGTAACCTTGCAGACAGCGATTATGCTTACTGGCGTACTGCTATACAGCGTGCGATAGATACCAACGAACTGAGAAAAGATGTGGATGTAGAAGAAGCAGTAGTTATGTTCCGGCAGGTTTACATGGGGTTGTCTTTTGAAATGTCCTTTCTCGGAGGACTGGATACCGGGCGGCTTGCTAAACATTTGCATTATGTTTACTCCTTATTGAAATCTTAAGCCCTTTATTATTCAATGCCTATTCTTGGCCATCCTGATTATTTGTGCAAAAAAAAGATAAAAAGAAACGTTCGTTTACTTTTTTAGAAATAGTTTTATAACTTTGGCAACATATTTTAAAAAGTAAACTAACACATCATGAAAAAGTTTTTATTTATTCTGATGGCTTTTGCCACTCTTGTTTTGAACAATGCTGAAGCACGGCGAGTAAGAATTACCATTCCGGTGGACAACAGTATCCCCAAAGTAGCCACACTACCCGACAGTTCCTACTATAAGACGGACGACGGCTTGCATCTGGATTTGGGTTATATTGAGAAAGACGGTAGCCGTATCCTCGTACTCTTTTCCGAAACGAAGCCGGATACTTATTATGATATCCCCGAGGAATATGTAGAAGCCCTTCAGCATGACTTGAACGTAACGGAACTCAGCAGCCTTATTCCCAAACCTACCTTCTGGGACAAATGGGGTGGCAGCATCCTGTTTTACGGTATTGCCGCATTAATCGTTATCGGACTGCTGAGCTATGCAAAAGATCTTATCTTCGGACTTCTCGGGCTCGGTAAAAAGAAGGATGAAGAGGAATGATGCAATGGGTAAAAAAGATTCTCGGTTTTAGTCGTCCTGAACGAATCACAAAAGAAGAAATAGAACAGCTTCCGCCGGCTAAACTGTGCCGGAAATTCATAGACGGGGAGTTGGCAAGTGACATAGAATGCGAAGTGTTCGATGATATAATGTGTGCGGTAGAATTGGATGCCGAAGTTGTTAACGGTGGTTTCAATCAGTATTATCATAACTCTGATGGCGAACGTGCAGAACGGGCGAGAAATACATTCACGCGACTTGGTGCAGACCAAGTCGCGGATGTGGTGAAGCGCGCCAACGAACGCTATGCTACTTGTCGGGATGAACTGCATTCTTTGTGGGCTACCGGAACAAAAAAAGGCTTTCTTGCCAGTTATAAGAAGGCCTTTTTTGATACTTTCGATAGTGAGTATTATGCCCTAATGAGAAACAACAAACCAATGTATGAACTGATCGGCATGTATATTAAACAACACCCGGAGGAATTTTTAAATACGCAGCAATATGGAAATACAGCAGGTATGGAGGTTGGGGCCGACTGATAATAAGAAGCAATACCTTGATTTACTTTTACTTGCCGATGAGCAGGAATCCATGATAGACCGTTATCTGGAGCGGGGCGAGATGTTTGTACTTGATGACAATGGTGTGAAGGCAGTTTGTGTAGTCACTGATGAAAGCAATGGAGTTTGCGAATTGAAAAATATTGCAGTTTCTCCTGATTCGCAACGACAAGGATACGGTAAACGGCTGATAAACTATCTGATAGATTATTATTCCGGGAAGTATACTCAAATGATAGTTGGGACCGGAGATGTGCTGGGTTCAACCGGGTTTTACAGAAGTTGTGGCTTTGAATATTCCCATCGCATCAAGAACTTCTTTACCGATAACTATGATCATCCCATGATTGAAGATGGTATTTTACTTGAAGATATGGTTTATCTGAGGAGAAGTATATAGAGTGTAGAAGCTATATTCAGGGAGCGGGAAAGGAATAAAAAAGGAGCTAAGTTTATCACTTAACTCCTCATTGCTCAGTCAGTCGGGATGACAAGATTCGAACTTGCGACCACACGCCCCCCAGACGCGTACTCTACCGGGCTGAGCTACATCCCGAATTGCGGATGCAAAAGTACTGCTTTATTTTGAAACTGCAAATATTTTGCTTGTTTTTTGCAGGATGAACTCAGAAATAAGTACTTCTTCATACTCCCATACATTCTCTGTAAAAGTCGAACATCTCGAAGATGGTGTCTTTATCTGTTGTCTGGTTGAGGCAGATATCGCCTACATCCTTCAGCAGGGTAAAGTTGATGACGCCGGCAGTGTTCTTCTTATCATGCTTCATCAGTTCGTAAAGCTGGTCGTACTGCTTGCAGTTGAAGAGGAAGCCACCGTAGTTCTCTTTGGTGAACTGGATGACTTGGCGCATCTTGTCTTTCGGGAAGTTTACTTTTATATAAGAAAGGTATAGTTCGCAAACAATGCCCCAGGCAACGGCATAGCCGTGCAGCACCGGACGGTTCTCGGCAAGGGCGAGGCTCTCGAAGGCATGCCCCACGGTATGTCCCAGGTTCAGTGCCTTGCGGATGCCATGTTCCAGCGGGTCTTCTTCTACAATGCGCTCTTTCACTTGCACGGAGCGGCCTACCATAGACTTCAGCAGGGCATAGTCTATCTCTTCCGTATCGAAAGCCAGCAACTCCGTCAGATGCTCCTGGGTGCTGATGAGGCCATGCTTCAACATTTCGGCGTAGCCGGAGAAGAAGTTGTGGGCGTCGAGGCTGCGCAGGAACTCTGTTTCGAGCAGTACACTGGCGGCGGGAGCGAATACACCGATTTCATTCTTCAGTCCGTTGAAGTTGATGCCCGTCTTGCCCCCTACGGAAGCGTCGACCATGGCAAGCAGGGTAGTGGGGATATTGATATAAGCGATTCCGCGTTTAAAGGTAGAGGCGGCAAAGCCACCAAGGTCAGTCACCATTCCGCCGCCGAGGTTGATGAGCAGGGAGTGGCGGGTAGCCCCTTTTTCGCTTAGTGCCTGCCAGACGGAAGCCAGTGTTTCCAGGTTCTTGTGCACATCTTCGGCTCCGATGATAATCTCTTCGGCATCTTTCAGTGCAGGAATGCCGCTTAGTTGCGGCAAGCAGAGGCGGTGGGTGTGCTCGTCGGTCAGGATGAAGAGCTTGTCATGGGGACATTTCTCTATGGCGCGTGTCAGGCTGCTGTGCAGTCCTTCGCAAAGGATTACTTCTTGTTTACTCATGAGAGGAATTATGATTTATTGCAGGGCAAAGATAACTCTTTCGGCAATAAGTGTTATCTTTGTCCCACAAAAATCTTTATAATTCATTAATCATAGATCAATATGAAAGCATTACTCCCTGTTTACTGTCGCCCCCTTGGTTATGTCATTATAGCCTTAGCCCTGTTTCTTCCTTTCCTGATGCTGATGTGGGGAAGAGTGACAGATGCCAACCTGTTGTTTTACAAAGAATGCTCCAAGCTCCTGATGATGATGGGGGCACTGATGATAATCTTCGCTTTGACGAAGAATGAAAACAAAGATATCGAGCAGATACGCAATAAAGCCGTGCGCAACGCTATCTTCTTGACCGTACTGTTCATCTTCGGCGGCATGCTCTATCGGGTGGCAAAAGGTGACTTCCTTTCGGTAGATTCTTCCTCTTTTCTCATATTTCTCATATTAGACGTACTTTGCTTGGAATTTGGTATAAAGAAAGCGACAGTTGATCGACTCTTTAAGCGGAATAGTCGATAAATAGAGCAAATCGTCATGCGGGGCATTAAACCTTTTGCCCGGAAGTTTGTCAAAGGAATCAGTGTAAGAAGACATTGTTCACTTTAAGAATAGACAAAGAATAGACGCATGAAGAAGATTATTACGGGAATGGTGCTGCTGTTGGCAACGACACTGTCCGCATTCTCACAAACAAAGAACATCACCGTTTCGGGCCGTGTCATGGAGGACACGAAGGAACCCGCCATACAGGCTACTGTGCAGTTGCTTTCCTTGCCGGACAGTACCCAAGTAGGGGGCGTGGCGAGTTCATCACAAGGTTATTTCACTCTCCCCAAAGTCAGTGCAGGCAAGTATGTACTGAAAGTTTCCTACATCGGTTTCAAGACTAAGTTCATCCCTTTGCAACTTTCAGCTTCAACACCTACAAAGAATGTGGGCACGCTGACCTTGGATACGGATGCCGTGATGCTGGCGGAAGCCGTGGTTACGGCAGAAGCTCCGCAGGTGCAAGTGGTAGAAGATACATTGGTGTATAACTCTTCCGCCTACCGTACCCCCGAAGGCGCCATGCTCGAAGAGTTGGTGAAGAAACTTCCCGGTGCGGAGATTGACGACGAAGGCAATGTGAAAATCAACGGTAAGGACCTGAAGAAGATTATGGTCGACGGCAAAGAGTTCTTTGGCGGAGACGTAAAGACCGGTTTGAAGAATCTGCCGGTGGATATGGTAGAGAAACTGAAGACCTACGATAAGAAGTCCGACCTGGCACGTATCACCGGTATTGACGATGGTGAAGAAGAAACGGTGCTCGACCTTACGGTGAAGAAGGGAATGAACCAAGGGTGGTTTGGCAATGCCGATGTGGCAGGTGGAACGGAAGACCGCTACCTGGGACGTTTGATGTTGAACCGCTTCGTGAATAAGACCCAGGTTTCTGTTATCGGTTCTGCCAATAATGTGAACGACCAAGGCTTTTCCGGTGGCGGAGGTCCCCCTCGCTGGCGTAGAAACAACGGCTTGACCGCCACGAAGACGTTGGGTGTGAGCTTTGCAACCGAAACGGATAAACTGGAACTGGGTGGTAGCGCTCGCTATAACTATACGGACGGTGATATTGCAAGCATCGGTTCTACCGAAGACTTCCTGCCGAACGGCAATTCTTACTCCAACTCCAACAGCAGGCAACGCAATAAGAACAAGCGTTTCAGCACTGACTTCCGCCTGGAATGGAAGCCGGACTCTATGACGAATATCATCTTCCGTCCCAACTTCTCGTATGGCAAGACGGATAACCTCTCCAACTCGGAGTCCGGAACATTCAACGAAGACCCGTATAGCTTGGTGACGAATCCGAATGACTACCTGAATTTGGGCTCGATTACCGGTGAAGACCCGTTGCGCCGTATTCGTGTCAACGCTATCAACAGCGGTTCACTGAGTGATAATAATAGTACTTCGGCAAATGCTACCTTGCAATTGAACAGGAAGTTGAACACGAAGGGGCGTAATATCACTTTCCGCGGCAGCTTCGGCTACAGCGACAATGACAACAACCAGTATACGGAATCCGAAACGCATTACTTCCAGTTGCTGAATGCGCTGGGACAGGACTCGGTGCTGATTCGTAACCAATACATCACTACGCCTACCAAGAACTACAACTACGGTGCTCAACTGACTTATAGCGAACCGATAGCCCGTGCCACTTTCCTTCAGTTCAGCTATCAGTTCCAGTACAAGTATAGCGAGAGTGACAAGACGACGTATGATTTGCAAGGCTTTACCGATTGGGGATTGTCTACCCAACTACCGGCAGGTTATGAAGAGCATGCGGTAGACAGCTTGGGCAAGTATGCCGAATACAGATATTATAACCATGATGCTTCGGTATCATTGCGCTTCATCCGTGAGAAGTACCAGTTGAGTGCAGGTATGTCCTTCCAGCCGCAGCACTCTGTATTGTCCTACAAACGTGGTGACTATATGATCGATACCACCCGCAATGTATTCAACTTTGCGCCGAATGTGGACTTGCGTGTCCGCTTCTCCAAAGTGAGTCAGTTGCGCCTGACCTATCGCGGACGTAGCAGCCAGCCGAGCATGGAAAACTTGCTGCCGATTGTAGATAACTCCAACCCGCAGAACATCCGCGTGGGTAATCCGGGTTTGAAGCCTTCCTTCACGCACAATATGCGCTTGTTCTACAACACCTACAATGCCGAAAAGCAGCGTGGCATCATGACGCACGTCAACTTCTCGGCTACCCAGAACAGCATCAGCAACAGCCGCGTCTACAATTCCGAAACCGGTGGATGGACCACCACGCCGAAGAACATCAACGGCAACTGGAATGCATTCGGTATGTTCGGCTTTAATACCGCGCTGCCTAATAAGAAGTATACCATCAACTCGTTCTCCAACGTCAACTATCAGAACAATGTGGCATATCTGACCGATAATCAGACAAAAGAGGAGAACAAGAATACCACCACCAACCTGACATTGGGCGAGCGTCTGAATGCCGCTTACCGTAACGACTGGTTTGAGTTCGGTGTGAACGGTACTATTTCTTACTCAATAGAGAAGGATAAGTTACGTTCGGATAATAATCAGGAACCTTATACCTTCTCGTACGGTGCCAACACGCAGGTGACCATGCCCTGGAGCATGACACTCGCCACCAACATTGCCAACCAAAGCCGTCGCGGCTATACGGACAGCAGCATGAACCGCAACGAACTCATCTGGAATGCCCAACTGTCACAGACCTTCCTGAAAGGGAATGCTACCGTCAGCTTCGAGATGTACGATATCCTGAAGAAGCAGAGCAATATCAGCCGTTCGTTGACGGCAAGCGGTCGTTCGGTGTACGAATATAATGGTGTGAACAGCTACTGTATGCTCCATTTCATCTATCGTCTGAATATCTTCGGCAGTAAGGCTGCCCGCGATAGGATGCAGGGCGGACGAGGTTTCGGTGGCCCCGGCGGTCCAGGCCGATTCGGCGGACGCCGTCCGTTCTGATAAATAAGAAGATTAGTTGTTTATATATCCCCCTCTTGTTACCTTGGTACGGTGTGCCGAGGTGGCAAGAGGGGGATTTCTGTTGATGCTTCCGTTCCTTTCAATGTGTTAATCTCTGTAATCAATCACAAAAGTCCCTTCCTTTTTCTTATTTTTGTTTTTTACTAAACAATCCGCAGAACTATGTTCGATTGGAATCTCTTTGCCAGCCAGATTGCTACGGTAGCATTCGACATCATCTACTTCGGCGCTATCATCGGCACGATTGTCATCATTGTCCTCGACAATCGCAATCCGGTGAAGACGATGGCGTGGATACTGGTACTGATGTTCCTTCCCGTCATCGGGCTGGTGCTCTACTTCTTTTTTGGACGCAGCCAGCGCCGCGTGCGCATCATCGGAAAAAACAGCTACAGCCGCCTGCTCAAGAAGCCGATGGCTGAGTATCTGGCGCAGGATTCCTGTACGCTCCCTATGAACTACAGTCGTCTGATCTCTCTATTCCGCAATACCAACCAAGCCTTTCCTTTTGACGGCAACCGGGTGCAGACCTATACTTCGGGGCTCTCCATGCTACAATCCCTGCTGCGCGAATTGCAAAAAGCCACCCATCACATCCATATGGAGTTCTATATCTTCGAGGACGATGCCACCGGACGCATGGTGCGCGACGTACTGATGGAGAAGGCACGTGCCGGAGTAGAAGTGCGCGTAATCTATGATGATGTAGGCTGTTGGCACGTGCCCAACCGCTTCTTTGAAGAAATGCGGGCATCGGGCATCGAAGTGCGTAGCTTCCTCAAAGTGCGCTTCCCGCTCTTCACCAGCAAGGTGAACTATCGTAACCACCGGAAGATTGTGGTCGTGGACGGGCGTATTGGTTTCGTGGGGGGCATGAACATCGCTGAACGCTATATGCGCGGCTTCTCATGGGGTATCTGGCGAGATACGCACCTCTTACTCGAAGGCAAGGCCGTACACGGACTGCAAACTGCTTTCCTGCTCGACTGGTATTTCGTGGACCGCACGCTGATTACTTCCGCCCGTTACTTCCCCAAGATAGAGAACTGCGGCACTTCCCTGGCACAGATCGTGACGAGCGAACCTATCGGCCCCTGGAAAGATATCATGCAGGGACTTGTCATGGCCATTGCCGCTGCCCGCAAGTATTTCTATATTCAGACTCCTTATTTCCTGCCCACCGAAGGCGTACTGATAGCCATGCAGACGGCTGCCCTGGCGGGTGTGGACGTGCGCCTGATGCTTCCCATGCGGGCAGACAACCGCCTGACGCACCTGGGTTCCTGTTCTTATCTGGCAGATGTACTCTATTCGGGTGTCAAGGTCTACTTCTATAAGAAGGGCTTCCTGCACTCCAAACTGATGGTTTCGGATGATGAGCTCTCCACTGTCGGCTCCACGAATGTGGACTTCCGCAGCTTTGAGCATAATTTTGAAGTCAATGCGTTTATCTATGACATGGAGACAGCCCTCCAGATGCGCGAAATCTTCTTGCAAGACCAACGGGAGTGCACACAAGTATTCCTGAAGAACTGGGTGAAACGTCCCTGGTATCGCAAAGCTGCCGAGAGTATAGTAAGGTTGATGGCGCCGCTGCTCTAATCGGAAGAGCGGGAGTCTTCATCAGAAGTATGGGAATCTTCTAATCTGAAGAACGAGAAGTTTACACTGCCGTACGCCCTTCTTTCTACAAAATGCGGATGTTCTTCGAAGCCGTCCTTTTTTCCGTGTTCCAGCACGAACAGTCCGCCTTCTTTCAGTAGGTTATTATCAAAGATAAGGTCGGGCAGGGTTTCCAGTCCGGTCAGTTCATAGGGAGGGTCGGCAAAGATAAAGTCGAACTGTTCCCGGCCGCTCTTGATGTATTTGAATACGTCGCCGCGGATAGGCAGGCATTTGTCGGTCTTCACCTCTTGCATAACCTTGCAGATGAAAGCGTAGTGGTTGCGGTCTTTTTCCACACTGACTACCTGGTCGCATCCTCTGGATACGAGTTCGATGCTGATGCTGCCTGTTCCGGCAAAAAGGTCGAGGGCACGAACACCATCTTCAAAGTCGATATGATTGGAGAGCACATTGAACAGGTTCTCCTTGGCAAAGTCTGTGGTGGGGCGTGCCTTGAAAGAGTGGGGCACGTCGAACCGTCTTCTTTTATATATTCCGCTGATTACTCGCATGAGGTGATGGCTTGTAGGTCCAGATTAGTGGCGGGATTCATGATGAACACCTGCCGGATGAATTTTCGCAGTTCGGGCAGCAACTGCTCTTTGTCGTGCAGGCTGCCGGTGAGGTGCAGTTCGTCGCGTTCTTGTGCCAGTCCGAGCTGTTTCCATATATATAATAGGTAATAGATACGGTCACCTGTTTCCTTACAGGGAAAGGAGTTGGCAAGGAGCAGACGCCCGCGCTCGTAGGCATATACATCTACGGCATCTTTTCGTAAGTGGGCGTACATCTTCCGGCTGTTGCCCAGGCGGCTCTTCGAGGCGAAGAACTCAATGAACGGGCTGGCCTGGGAGTAGAACTTCACGTCGGGGTATTGCTCGCGCAAGAAGGAGCAGGCGCTTTTGTCCATGCCAAACAGTACGACGGTGTTGTCCTTGTGTAGAATGTTGTACTGAACAAGTTCGTTTTCCTGCTTCGGGTGGTTGTGATAGAAGATGTTCTCCACTTGCTCATCCTCAAAGAATTCCAAGGGGATGAACGTGAAGCGCTTGTTTGCCATCAGTACATTGACACGGCGGAAGGGGTGGCTCAGCCATTCCACTTCCCTGAAGGTTTGTTTCAGGTTGGCGGTGAGGGAGAGCGATTCGTCCACTTCCCGGTCGAAGAAAGAATACTCTCCATCGCCCAGAGGGTTGAACACAGAAAAAGAAAATCCATCCGCACTAAGACGGATGGATAATGTATACTGTTCCGATTTATTAAAATCAGTGGTTTCTATCATACGTATTGTCGGGGTGAGATTATTCCCAGTTACCGGCGTTGTTGTTAGCTGTTTCCAAACTACCGATCATCAAACCGGCATATCTTCCCAACTTCGTTTGCATATCGTTCAGGTTAGCAATCTCTTGCTTATCCAGACCGTTCAGGTAAACGTTGTACGGAGTCTTCACTTCGAGCAGACAGAAAGGAGCACCGGACTTAGCAGTATCGTTGCGGGTTGCCATTTCGAACTGTGCACCGTTTCCAAAAGGAACATATCTCATAGAGTCGGCATTGAAGCCTCTGGGGAATACTGTATCCAATACGGCTACCCACAGAGTATCACGCTTGAAGTTTTCCAAACCCCACTTCTTTACTTCATCATACTTGCCTGTCTTCTTAGCTTTTTCGATGATATTGATGGCCTTCTTTTCAGTCAAACCATCTTCCAATTGCTTATCGTTCAATTCTCCTTGTTTGAAGACGAACGGAAGCTTTTGGTTTTTAACGAAGTCAATCAGCGAGTCAAAGCTGGCAGTGTACTGCTGACCGTGCAGAGTACGATACTCCAACTGTGCTTTACGGATGTCCATCAAGCGTGCAATGACTGCTGCGTCTCTGTGTTTCTTCGCTTTTTCAAAGTTTATAGGACCCATAATGCTGGTATAGCAGATATAAACTAAAACCAGAGCACATAAGCCTAAAACGACATTAAATACTGTTTTCATGATAAATATGTTTTTTAGTTGTTATATTCGCACCGCAAAAATAAAAGAAATTAATTTAAAAACGATAGTTCCCTTTACTTTTTTCTACTACAAAAATGATAAATAACTATTTAGAAAGGCAAATTAAGGAAAATTTTCCTTACCAACCAACTCCAGAGCAAGAAATTGCTGTAAAATCTTTATCGGAGTTCCTCTTGTCGCCCCGTAACGAGGCGGTTTTTATGCTCCGTGGTTATGCGGGAACAGGTAAAACGTCGCTGGTCGGCGCCTTGGTGCGGACGTTGGATAAGTTACAACAGAAGTCGGTACTGCTGGCCCCCACGGGGCGGGCGGCGAAGGTGTTTTCGGCGTATGCGGGACATCCTGCGTTTACAATTCATAAAAAAATCTATAGACAGCAATCTTTCTCCAACGAAGTGAGCAATTTCTCGGTGAACGATAATTTGACAACTCATACTTTATATATAGTCGATGAGGCGTCGATGATTTCCAATGAAGGGTTGTCCGGTTCGGTGTTCGGCACGGGACGTTTGCTGGACGATCTGGTGCAGTTCGTTTATTCCGGCCAGGGATGCCGGTTGCTGCTGATGGGAGATACGGCACAGCTTCCGCCGGTGGGCGAGGAGCAGAGTCCTGCCCTCTTTGCCGAGGCGCTGAAGGGCTACGGGCTGGAGGTGATGGAGGTGGACCTGACGCAGGTAGTGCGCCAGGAACAGCAATCGGGCATATTGTGGAATGCCACCCGCCTGCGGCAACTGATAGCGGAAGATGACTGTTTCAGTCTGCCGAAGATCAAAGTGTCGGGCTTTGCGGACATCAAGGTGCTGCCCGGAGATGAGCTGATAGATACTTTAAATACCTGCTACGACCACGACGGACTGGATGAAACCATCGTGATATGCCGTTCCAATAAGCGGGCGAACATCTATAACAAGGGCATCCGTGCGCAGATACTCTGGCGGGAAGATGAGTTGAATACGGGTGACTTGCTGATGGTGGCGAAAAACAACTATTTCTGGACGGAGAAGCAGAAAGAGATGGACTTCATTGCCAATGGTGAAACGGCGGTGGTGCGCCGCGTGCGCCGTACCCGCGAGCTGTACGGTTTCCGTTTTGCAGACGTAACTTTGGTTTTCCCCGATTACAATGATTTTGAGCTGGAAGTGAACTTACTGCTCGACACGCTGCACACCGATGCCCCTGCACTGCCCAAAGCGGAGAACGACCGTTTGTTCTACAGCGTTCTCGAAGATTATGCCGACATCCCCGTGAAGCGCGACCGCATGAAGAAGATGAAAGCCGATCCTTACTACAACGCCCTGCAAGTGAAGTATGCATACGCCGTGACCTGCCACAAGGCGCAGGGCGGACAGTGGAAGAATGTTTTCCTCGACCAGGGGTATATGACGGACGAGTACCTGACGCCCGATTACTTCCGCTGGCTCTACACTGCCTTTACCCGTGCCACGGGGACGCTTTACCTGGTGAATTATCCACAGCAGCAAGTGGCCGATTAGGTTGTTGTCCTTGTTCTTAAAGTCGGAATGTAAAATACGGAACTCTTAATGATTTGAAATAAAGTAGGGTAGCCGATGCAGTATTTCGTTTATTTCTGTATTTTTGTAGTATCGGACAACTAAATTATGAGATAATGAAACACATCTATTCTATATTGTTAGGAATGCTGTTCCTGTTTATCGGCACCAGTTGCGAAGACGACTACCGCGATATGGCTCTGTTTGAAGGGGTAGAACCCATCTATCAGGCAGGCACCTGCAATAATTTAATTTCTTCCATATCACTCTATCTTACGAATCCCGAAGGCACTGTGCTTGGCATAGACGGAGGAACCGGCGAGTATTCGCTGGAGAATTCCGATGATGCCGTGGCTACGGTAGATTTTACGGAAAGCGTAAACGGATATAAGCGTATCAAGGTGACTCCTAAGATGAAGGGACAAACGTTGGTGACCATAAAAGACGGCAGCGGCCTCTCGGCGATGCTGCGCGTGCAAGTGAATGAACATATCAGCTATACCTTTGCCATAGCTAACGAAGGCTTTGCTATGGCGGGCGGCAACATACCCGATGAAGAATGGGCCCCTGTTTGGGCGGAGATGGAAAACAGCTTCACCATGAAGATAGGCGGACGTTATGAATTTATAGTAGCTGATATTACTGAGGGAGTATGGAGCAACCCGGGCAAACTGCTGGTATATCCTGACGATTCCCATAGTGCTCCTATCGAAGGTACTTTTGAACAGGTTGTTTACGAGGGTGAAACCACCACTTCGCTTCGCCTTTGCTATAATGGTGAAGAGCATATCTTTACGACTAAGAATCCGCTGGCTGCCGTAACAAAGGATGTCGGTCCGGTATCGTTGAGTATGTGGGAAGAAGTCACTCCGCTTGTACCTGCTGAGGTTCTTCCCGAAGGATGCAGAGTCTTTCGCGGTGAACGGTGGATGGAAACAAGCACTCTGATTGATTCATACTAATCTTGTCAAGAGCAGATTTATAAAGATTTAACGGACGGGAGGCTTAGGTCTCCCGTTTCTGTTTCCATAATCTATATTCCAATACTCCGAAACGCATGGTCTGTTTGCTCCAAACGCATCATCTGTTTACCCCTAACACATGGTCTGTTTGCCCCGAACGGATGATGCAAATGACACACGCCGACAAGGCAAATGACGCACCCCACCATCCCCAATGACACACCTCACCGTCTCAAATGACGTTCATTTCACCTGCTGAGGTGTGTCATTTGCTCTACTGAGGTGTGTCATTGGGGATGGTGGGATGCGTCATTGAAAACGGGAAGGAGAGGGGAGAAACAAAAAACGGAGAAGCAATGCCTCTCCGTTTATTCTAATTTAAAATTGAAGTATCTATAAATTGACTTTACAAATATACTACAATCGAAAGCCGAAGTCAAGTGTTTCGGCAATTATTTTACATATCTCCGAAGAGAAGTTCCGTTTTACAGTCCTGCCAACTCCAGCACTTTGTCAACGGCTGCATTCAGTCCGTCCACGTTCTTGCCACCGGCAGTAGCAAAGTGAGGCTGACCGCCACCACCGCCTTGAATCAATTTGGCAGCTTCTTTCACCAGGTTGCCGGCTTTCAGTCCGCCGGCCACAAGGTTGTCGCTCAGCATTACTGTCAGCATCGGTTTGCCTTCGTATTCCGTTCCGGCCACGAAGAACAGGTTTTCCGTTATTTGTCCGCGCAACTGGAAGGCGATGTTTTTCACCGTTTCGGCAGGCAGCGGAGCGCAGAACTTGATGACTTTCACACCATGTCTTTCCTGGATGCTGTTCAGCAACTTGTCCTTTATCTGTGATTCTTTCTCTTTCATGAAGTCTTCCACCTGCTTCTTCAGTCCGGCGTTCTCTTCGATGTACTTACGGATGGTTCCGGCAAGGTCGGGTGCATTGTTGAAGAGAGCCTTCAGGTCGCGTAGCGTGTCTTGTACGGAGTCCATCATTTCTTCCACCCGTGCTCCCGTGTAAGCCTCGATACGGCGTACACCGGCAGCCACGGAACTCTCGGAGGTAATCTTCATCATTCCGATGTTGCCGGTAGCGGCTACGTGCGTACCACCACAGAACTCAACCGAAGAACCGAATTGGATAACACGTACATGGTCACCGTATTTTTCGCCGAAGAGAGCGATGGCGCCCAGCTCTTTGGCATCTTCGATAGGCATATCGCGGTATTCTTTCAAAGGAATGTTGGCACGAATCTTGGCATTTACCAGATGTTCCACTTGGCGGATCTCCTCGTCCGTCACCTTCTGGAAGTGGGAGAAGTCGAAACGCAGAGAATCGGGAGAAACCAAAGACCCCTTCTGCTCTACGTGCTCGCCCAGTACTTCGCGCAGGGCAGCGTCCAGCAAGTGGGTGGCAGAGTGATTGGCAGCACAAGCGGCACGCTTATCGGTGTCTACGCAAGCCATCATCGGAACTTCCAGATGTTCGGGCAGCTTCTTGGTGATGTGGATGGGCAGGTTGTTCTCTTTCTTCGTATCAACCACTTCGATGGTTTCGAACTCGCTGACCAATACACCGGTATCACCTACCTGACCACCGCTTTCGGCATAGAACGGAGTCTTGTCCAGCACAATCTGATACAAAGTCTGGTTCTTCTGCTTTATCTGGCGATAGCGCAGGATGGATGTTTCGTATTCGGTATAGTCATAGCCTACGAACTCGGTAGTGCCTTCTTTCAGCGTAATCCAGTCACCGGTTTCAACGGCTGCTGCATTGCGGGCGCGTTGTTTCTGCTGCTGCATTTCGGCGTCGAATTCTTTGATGTCGGCAGTCATGCCGTTCTCGCGGAGAATCAGTTCCGTCAGGTCGAGCGGGAAACCGAAGGTGTCGTATAGCGTGAAGGCGTCTTTTCCGCTAATTTCAGTCCTGCCGGCTACTTTGGCGTCTGCCATGGTCTTGTCCAGCAAGCGGATACCTGTTTCCAGGGTGCGGAGGAAGGAGTCTTCTTCTTCTTTAATTACTTTGGCTATCAGTTCTTTCTGTGCATCCAGTTCGGGATAGGCACCGCCCATGTTCTCTATCAGCACGGGGAGGAGCTTGTACATGAAAGCCTGCTTCTGTCCGAGGAACGTGTAACCGTAGCGAACGGCACGGCGGAGGATGCGGCGAATCACGTAGCCGGCTTTTGCGTTGCTCGGCAACTGGCCGTCTGTGATGGAGAAAGCGATGGTGCGGATGTGGTCGGCAATGACGCGCATGGCGATATCCTGTTGCTGGTTGTTGCCGTAGGTGGTGCCTGCCATCGTGGCGATGGCTTTCAGCATGGGTTGGAACACGTCCGTATCATAGTTGGATGTCTTGCCTTGCAGGGTGCGCACCAGGCGTTCAAAGCCCATACCGGTGTCGATTACCTTGGCGGGAAGTCCTTCAAGGCTGCCGTCCGCCTTGCGGTTGAACTGCATGAACACGAGGTTCCATATCTCGATGACCTGCGGATGGTCTTTGTTTACCAGTTCGCTACCCGGCGTTTGTGCCTTTTCTTCTGCCGAACGGGAGTCCACATGTATCTCGGAACAAGGGCCGCAAGGACCTGTATCGCCCATTTCCCAGAAGTTATCGTGCTTGTTGCCGTTGAGGATATGGTCTTTGGGCAAGAACTTCTCCCAGTAGGAAGCAGCTTCGTTGTCGCGTTCCAGTCCTTCTTCGGGGCTACCCTCGAATACGGTGGCATAGAGGTTTTCAGGATTCAGTCTCAGTACGTCTACCAGGTATTCCCATGCCCATTCGATGGCTTCTTTCTTGAAGTAATCGCCGAACGACCAGTTGCCCAGCATCTCGAACATGGTGTGGTGGTAGGTGTCGTGGCCTACTTCTTCCAGGTCGTTGTGCTTTCCGCTTACGCGCAGGCACTTCTGCGAATCCGCCACTCTCTTGTATTTCGCCGGGTGGTTACCCAAAATAATATCTTTAAACTGGTTCATACCCGCATTGGTAAACATCAACGTGGGGTCATCTTTAATCACCATCGGAGCTGAGGGCACAATCTGGTGGCCTTTGCTCTCGAAGAAACTCTTGAACGAGTCTCTGATTTCATTTGCAGTCAACATACTCTATATATCTATCCTTGAGGTTAATATTCTTGAAAAAACTGTGCAAAGATAGCTTGTTTTTATTACTTTTGCGGCATTGACAAGCGAAATATTTCCTAAGATGCGCAAAGTTTACTACATTTATAATCCCCAAACGCAGACGTACGATCGTATTTATCCTACCGTAAGGCAGCGGGCGCTGAGTATTCTCCGCCGTTTGTTCATCGGTATGGGGTTGGGCGCGGGCAGTTTTATTGTGCTGTTGCTCATCTTCGGTTCGCCGTCGGAGAAGGAGCTGAGAAAAGAAAACAGCAAACTGAAGGCGCAGTACAACGTGCTTTCGCGCCGGATGGACGAGGCGATGGGCGTGTTGCAGGACGTGCAGCAGCGCGACGATAACCTCTATCGTGTCATCTTCCAGGCAGACCCGGTGCCTTCTGCCATCCGCAAGGCGGGCTATGGAGGAACCAACCGCTATGAGCACCTGATGGATATGGCGAACTCGGAACTCGTAGTCAATACTACCCAGAAGCTGGATATGCTTACCAAGCAACTTTATATCCAGTCACGCTCTTTCGACGATGTGGTGGAGATGTGTAAGAACCACGACGAGATGTTGCGCTGTATGCCTGCCATCCAGCCTATTTCCAATAAAGACTTGCGTAAGACCGCTTCCGGCTACGGAACGCGTATCGACCCAATCTATGGTACCACCAAGTTCCATGCCGGCATGGATTTCTCCGCCCATCCCGGTACGGAGGTTTATGCCACCGGTGACGGTACGGTGATAAAGGCGGGATGGGAGACCGGTTACGGCAATGTTGTCATCATCGACCACGGATTCGGTTATCAGACCTGGTATGCCCATATGCGCGCTTTCCGCACAAGGGTAGGCAAGCGGGTAGTACGCGGTGAGGTGATAGGTGAGGTAGGTAGCACCGGCAAGAGCACCGGACCGCATCTGCACTATGAGGTACATGTGAAGGGCCAGGTGGTGAATCCCGTCAACTACTACTTTATGGATTTGAGCGCCGAAGACTATGACCGCATGACGCAGATTGCAGCCAATCATGGTAAGGTGCTGGATTAATGGACCGTTGATAATTGAAGTTGAGAAATGCTGAATACTGATAAAGATTTAAAACTGTATTATTCCATCGGCGAAGTTGCCAGGATGTTCAATGTCAACGAGTCGACGTTGCGCTTTTGGGAAAAAGAGTTTCCACAACTCAAGCCCAAGAAGGCGGGACGCGGCATACGCCAGTATCGCAAGGAAGACATCGAAATCCTGAAACTGATTTATCATCTGGTGAAAGAGCGCGGCATGACCTTGCCCGGCGCCCGCCAACGAATGAAGGATAATAAGGAAGCCACTGTGCGCAACTTTGAAATCGTAGACCGCCTGAAGGCTATCCGCGAAGAACTGGTGGGCATGAAGCTGGCACTCGATGCCTTTACTTATGAAGATGTGGAAAAACTGAAAGAAGGACTTCAGAGATAAGACAGGGAATGGACTGAATGAAACGGATTACAGAAAAATAAAAGTGGATTGGTCAGCAACCAATCCACTTTTATTGTATAGGGATGAAGTCTAATTCTGTAAAGTAATCTATTTGAGGTTGTCTATCACTTTGTGGATAGAACCTGCCCAATAATTACGAAGTCCGAAACCTCTTGCTTTGCCACCGGTGGCCCAGTCTTTTACGATTTCTTTGGTTTCGGTATTGAAGAATACAACCTGGTAAGTGCCGTATGCTTTTGCCTTGTTCAGTAATTTGGCAATAATAACCATACCGATTCCCGGCTCTTGCTGTATGGGCAGTGCATCAACAACCCGCTTGATATCTTCTTCGCTGAGTGTATACTCCTGGCTGGTTGTCATCAGCTGGTCGGGATTAATCTTTTCGTTGACCTTATTAACTGCATTAAGTGAAATCTGATTGACTTTCTTCTTCAGCTTCTTGCCTACATCGTATTTCTTTGCTTCAGTGATGAATAGCTGGTTGATTTTAGCAAACGCTATCTTGAACTCTTCAGGCATCTCGGATGCTCCAAAAACTTTAGCAGCAGAATAGTCCACACCATAAAAATTGATACTTGAAACGTCTTTCAAGAAATCTTTGCTTTGCCCGAAACAAACAATGCTTGTCATCAGGAATAAAAATGTAATTAGCTTCTTCATACAATTAATAGTTTTAAGTCTGTACTCAGTTTATTATTTGTCAAAATTAAGCATTAGTTAGCGTAAATCAAAAAATTTAATGCTTTTTCTACTCATAGGAGGCATTTGTATCTGGGCAATATACTCCGCCGGTTCGAACCGGATGGTAGGAGCTACACGTATCTTAGAGCGGAACATGTCTTTAATCTCTTTGGCAAAACTTTCGCTGTGTTCGTCGCTACCGATACGAATCAGTATTTCATCCGTACCTAACTTGTTGGTATATACTTCGACAACATAGTTCTTTACTTTGGGTATATCGTCTAATATGTCAAACAATGCAGGCGGGTATAGGGTGGTTCCTTTATATTTTATCATTTGCCCTTTTCGTCCGAGAACCGAACTTAGCCGGATGGTATTTCTGCCACATGCACAAGGTTCTGTATAGTGGTAGCAGATGTCGCCGGTTTTGAAACGGAGCAGAGGCATGCCTTTCACGCCTAAAGTGGTGATAGTTACTTCGCCCGGTTCACCTTCTTTCACCGGAAGGTTCTTATCGTCCAGGAACTCTACGATGATGAGTTCGGGTTGCAAGTGCCCACCGTGGAATTCGGAACATTCGGTAAAGGAGGACTGCATTTCAGTGGAGGCATAGGTGGAATAGAGGCTGAGTGAAGGCCACTTCTCGCTGATACGTTGCCCCAGGGTGTTCAGAGTGAAGTCCGGATTGCGCAATGCTTCGCCGATGCAGACGCATTTCTTCATCGAACAATTGCTGTGTTCAATATGATTCTTTTCGGCAAATTCTATCAGTTTGATAAGGAACGAGGGAACTACCATACCGCAAGTGGGATGAATGCGGTGGATGGTGTCCCATTGCAATTCCGGTATTCCGTTGCCCACACGGGCTACTCCCATGCCGAGTTCCCTGGCTCCCAGGTAATAGGCCAGGCCGGCCATGAAACGCCGGTCTATGGTAGTCATCAGTTGCAGTATGTCATGGCGGCTGCATCCGGCCGTATTGAAAGATAAGTATTCGTTATAGGCCAGACGGTCGAGATCCTCAGAGGTCAGGACAAAAGTTACCGGATCGCCCAAGGTGCCGGAAGTGGTTACATAATCAATAATTTCGTCTTTGTCGACGCAAATAAAGTCATTATTATGGAGTTGCAGGTCTGTCTTGGTGGTGACCGGGATTTGTTGCAGGTCTTCTATCTTCCTGATGCGGGTAATGTCTATGGAATGTTCTTTGAACATTTGTTGATAGAATTGGGAGTGTGCCTGCAAATAGGCCAGAGTCTCGGCAAGCCTGGTCTCCTGGTACGACTTGATTTCTT
This sequence comes from Bacteroidaceae bacterium, assembly GCA_030843315.1. Classification (GTDB taxonomy): domain Bacteria; phylum Bacteroidota; class Bacteroidia; order Bacteroidales; family Bacteroidaceae; genus Bacteroides. The sequence continues at coordinate 47,952 of JAUUPT010000022.1, forward strand.
CGGGAGAGCGGAATTGTATGTCTGGATTCTTTTCCATATTATTGCTTCTTATTGATTTTTTGTTGAATACGTACTTTCTCGGCTTGTTTGGGGATAGGCATTGTCAATGCTTTCCGCCAGTATGTGATGGCCGTTGCCGTTTGCCGTATGGCGGCATAATAATCTCCCAATACTTCGTAGACGTAATAGAAAGAAGGATTGGAGGTCTCATAAAGAGTTAGGGTATCTGACTCTATAGTTTCTTTTTGCTTCGTCTTCTCCCGGATAAGTTTGCCGAGTTGCTTGTATGTCATAAATTGCTTGAAATCCTTTTGCCTGATGAAGGAGTCTTCGGGGATGGTAAGTTCCCGGGTGGCGATTTCATGCTGAAAGTCTACGGTGTCGCTGAATATCTTGTTGAGATCGTAGGCCATGTATTTTCCGCATTGCCAGGGAGAAGTAGAAACATACATCATACGCTTTTCCGGCTGGAAGATGACTGAATGGTGGGCAATGAGTTGGTTGATTGCCATTTCATTTCCCATACCTAAGTCGGCATTGTTCAATCCTTTCTGGTTGCGGAGTATGGAGGCGGCTTTCAGAGGAGTGACGGGCTTGTTCTCTTCGAGCAGTTCTTGCAATCGGGCAAAGCGATAAGGGCTGTCGGAAGTTGCGATGTTCTCCATGTTGCGTTCATCATTCTTAAAAGTATCCGATTGATAATGATTCGTGCAGATAATCTGGTTGCCGCTGCCGGTGAAGAGTGCCGTCTTTTCAGGAGATTTCTCAATGATGGCAGCCATGCCGTCTCGGGCAGAGCCTATCAGTATGGATTCGGAGACGAATGTCTTTCGTTTCAGAGCAATGGCATAGGCTTCATCGATGGTAGATGCATATTGCAGTATTTCTCTGGTCAAGATAGAAATGGGTGTGGCAGATGCTGTCGGCATTGCCGATTTTGCAGCATTGATGGTGACTGTCAGTCCGGCCTCATTCATGCCCGAGAGTACGCCGATCATGCCCGGCCAACCGACGGAGGCGAATTTATAGCCTTGTTCCGGCTGATAGAATGACACTAATTTATTGTGTGCAAACTTATCGCCCATATAGAAATCGAAGTTGCGCCCGATGATGAGAGAAGAGTCGGCACTGCTTTCTCCCCAGGTAGCGAAAGAACTGCAACCTACCAGCATATAATCTTGCATGGCGTGGCCCAGGTCGTGCGCCGAATGGTAGTTTAACTGGCGCTCGTATGGAGTACCTATAAAATCGTATTCATGGGTACAGGAGAGTGAGATACCATAAATCTCGTCTCTGAATTCTTCCGGAACATTCTTCCCCAGATTGCGGTTGAAAAGTACGATGAAGAAACGTAGAAACTTAAGGTAACTGTCCGAAGGAACAATCTCGCGTATTTGGTCAACGAAGACCTTTTCCTGGTAATATAGCAGATCGGAAGAGAGTTTTCCTATGGCCTCACCGCGCTGGAATGCGTTACCGCTTACTTTCAACTCCCATAGCCCGCTATCACTGTGGCGCAGGAAGTTGTCTTCATACTGCCGGAGGCTGTCTGTTTGCGTCACTTCCCCGGTAGATTGCGAAGTGTAGTCAGGAGTCAGCATATCGGCAGAGAAGTAGAGTGTGGCTACGAAGAGTACGATAGCCAGGAGCAGCAGTCCTGTGCCATACGCTGTATACTTGATTGTTTTCTTTATCGTTTTATGCATTGCCTATCTTTTTAGCTAAATATTCGTGACCCAGAAATTCGCTACAGGTAATTATGGATGTCAGCGTTACTCCTAAAGCACCGTGCACATTCAGGTTTTGCCCGGTAAGAAACAGATTATTGAGTTTAGTCCGTGTGGAGATAAAACCTATCTGCGGGCGCTTGTAGTCTTTGATGATTCCGTATGCAGAGCCGTTGTGCGTACCCGTAAAATCCCTATAACTTAATGGGGTAGTGGTGTACATTGCTTCGATGCTGTTGCCGAAATCAATTCCATGCTTTTTGATAAACTCCAATAGTTGGGCGGCTTTTCTCTTTTTGAACATCCGGTATTCTTCGCCTCTCTGTTCGGGGAGTGTATTCAGCCAGGGCGAGAGTTCGTCTATGTACATGGGGGTCAGGATGGAAATGACGTTTGCATAGTTGTTGTTACGCGAGGAAGCTTGTGTGGAAATCATGCAGTTGGTGGTCTGTCCCATATAGGCTTCCTTGTCGTACCATACGTCGCTGTCTCCATGAAGATAGAGGTTCTGGTTTATATATGGGTAGCTGTCCGGCTTCATTATCAGGTAGAGGGTGAAGATGCCATAGGTATTCTCCAATGAGTTGATACGCGAGATATAGGCATTCTTGATGCAACGGTTCTTGTCCAATAGAGCTAAAGTCTGTTGGGGATGTACATTGGAGATGACGTAATCACTCTCTATCCGTTCCGCACCGTTTATCTCTACTCCTTGTACCCGGTCGTTATCTACGATGATGCGGGTCACTCCACTATTATTCAGTACGGTGCCGCCATTGGCACGAATGCTGTCAATCATTTCGGTGGCCACTTGCATACTTCCGTCGACAAAACGATAGGCTCCTTGTATGTAGGAGTTGTTAATCATGGCATGCTCGTAAAAGTTGGAACAGTTTCTCAGTCCACCGTATAGGAGTGCCGAGCCTGCCAATGCTGATTGGAGATTCGGGTCGGGAGTGATCTGGGCTATCATCCCTGCTGCCGAGGTATTGAAATACTTCATCCCTTCATTGGAAATGATACCTCTTTTCAGATTATCCACGCTGATCAGGTTCCCTACCTCTTTCAGTGCCTCCGCATATTGGCGCAGGCTCTCTTTTTCGCGGGGGAATGCTTCGCCGAGGGTTTCGGTAAAGCGCTCATACCCCATGGCATAGTCGTATATATGGCCTTTATGATAAATCCGGTCAAATGCATTCTCATCCAGTCTGCGGACTCTTAGTTTGTCCATGATTCCCATATACCGGAAAAACTGGTGCATTACTTGTCCTTCATCCAAGCTACCTATGTAGTGAATGCCGGTATCGAGCAGACGGCCTTTACGCTGGTAGGTTTGGAAACATCCTCCAAACAGTTCGTTCTTCTCAAGTATGCATACATTGTATCCTTCTTTACTGAGAATGGTTCCGCATTCAAGCCCACCCAGTCCGCTTCCGATAATGATAACGTCATACTTACTCATGACAACCTTTCTTTTTAAGTATATAGATGGTGTTGGATGTATATTTATCATTCCGAATGGTCTCTACCTTCATACTGCACTCTTGGGCTATGGTCCGGATTTGTGTTTCGGAGGTAAAACTTAGTTCCTCTGTGGTACGGTTGAACCTGAAAATCCGGGTGGAAAGCAACTCGGTGAAGCGGGTCAGACGATGCTTGTGGGTGTCAGCTGTATTTCCGTCGCGTACAATAATTATCCCTTCTGGGCGAAGTAAAGCGGCACATTTCACCAACAAGTCATGCTGATGCCGATAGTTCATATAATGCAAGATATCGTTCAGAATAAAAACATCACTTGGCGGAAATTCATAAGCCAGTGCATCTGCACATTCAAAGCGGAGGTTCTCACCACGGAGCCACCCGTGTTGCGCAATGGCTATCTTATCTTCATCATAGTCGATTCCTGTAATTTGTCTTTCTTTCGAAATCATGGACAGCATGTAGCACAGAGGCCCCAGCCCGCACCCGATATCCGTAATTTGTCCCTTCATCGGAATCAGCTGGTTGAACAATTGATAGTTATGCTCCATCTTTACCTTAATGCGGATATACCATTCGATGATGGGCCCTTTATAGATATAGTTCAATATTAAGGCTTCATAGAATGCCGGATTGGCGGGTGTGTTCTTTTCCAGGCAGATACGGGCATATTCCTCTTTCATGTAGGCAGAGATACGTTTGGTCCGTTCTTGGTAAGTGGCACCGAAAGAGTTGTCATTGCAGGAAATACGGGGCAGTATCTTGGAGAAGATGATGCCTTTGCGAACATAGAAAGGTTGGGCTTTGGCTATGATTTTCCCGTTCCCATATAAAAGGATGGGAATAATATCCAGTTGAAGGGCTTCCGCCAGATAGAAAGCTCCTTTATGAAAACGTTTCATCTTGCCGTCGTAGGTACGGGTGCCTTCGGGGAAGATGGCAATGGAATACCCTTCTTTTACCTTTTCCCGCATCCGTTCCACGCAAACTTCATACCCCTCATCTATATGGAAGAATCCTGCATATCGGATGATGCCTCCGAATACCGGAGAATTCCATACCCAATGATTGGTCATCATGATAATCTTCGGAGAGAAAGACAACAATTCCAGAATATCAATGAAGGACTGGTGATTGGCTATGATGATAGCCGGTTTTTGGAATTTTTCGCCGGACAGGTTGACGTGTTCCTTGCGTACGAATGTTGCCACGGTCAGTATGCCTTTGCAGGTAATGCTGATAATCCGGCAAATGAATTGTTGCTTGGAAGCACGGCGCACCGGGACAAGATATAATAAAAATATAAGTATTCTCAGAATGATGCATCCGATAAGGAAGAGCATAAAAAGAATAATGGTGCGGAGCAGGCCCATCAGTGTGTATGGAGGCAATCCTTTGGAAGCCGGTTTGGCTATAAAGAACTGGAATATGATGGGTTGTATGGTGTAGGCAACCAATACGACCGCCGCCATCCCGACTATGGAAATCAAAGAGATGGATTGCAGGGCAGGGTGTTTGGCAAATACCAGGGTGCCCATACCTACAACGGCAGTAAATGCAGAGAAGAAAATAGCTGTTTTATGTGAGTTGAGAATGGCTTTCCCTGTGCGGTATTTACTTTGAAGTCCATCCATGATGAAAATACTGAAGTCGTCTCCTATACCGAAGATGAATGTGGAGAGAATGATGTTGATGATATTGAACTCAATGCCCAGCACACCCATTAGCCCCAAGATAATCGTCCAGCTGATGAGCATAGGCAGGAAACTGATTAGTGTCAGTTCGATGCGTCCATACGAAATCAGTAATGCCAGGAATATGAGGAATGATGAAATGTAGAGTATCAGGTAAAAGTCATTGTTGATGGCAGAAACCCATTGGTTGGTAAAGTATCTCCGGTCGAAAACGACAATATTCGTATCGGCCTTGAATTGCTGGTATACTTCTTCTTTATGCTCATCACTGATGCGCACTTGAGTGACGAGCATGGTGATGGAGTCGGCACTTGTCTGCCATTCATTCAATAAGGTGGTAGATACGCTATTCGTATCGTCTTGATAGTTGTAGAGCTGGAAAGGATGTTCCAGCCATTGATAAAATGCATCGAAACTGCCTTCCCGGAAGTGATAGGTGCGGGCAGCTTCTTCCATATATTTATGTAGGGATGATATCTTCCCCGGTTCTTCCCAATAGTGATTCCAACGTTCCAGTCGTTTTTGCTGTTCTTCCGGTGAAATGAGGAATTGTTCGGCCGATGCATACGCCTTGATAAGTCCTTTCTCTTTGAATGAAGACAATTGGCGGTTGGTGTTTGCATAATGTTCAAGGGCCTCGGGCATATCCTTGCCTACGCTGACAAAGAGTACCGTTTTATCCTGGGCATTGAAGAGTTGTTCCAGTTGGTCTTCCGCCTGTTTCAAATGTTGGGGCTCATAGTTGAGGCTCATCATATCTTCGTTGAATCCTACTTTCTGCGAGGTAAAGATGCTGATAATAGTGATGATGACGATGCCTCCTACCAGCCATTTGTTTCTCTCATAAGGGTAGGCATTCAGCTTTTCAATGAAACGCAGCACGGTACCTTGTTTCACATCGGCTTGTCCTTTCAGGAAGTGTGGAAGGTAGATGAGGCAGAATAGGGTAGTGCCTATCAATGCCAGTGAAGCAAATAACCCGAAATCCCGAAGAAGTTCGGAAGTAGTAAAGGTAAGCCCGAAGAAGGCACCGATAGTGGTAAAACTGCCTACGGTGAGCGGATAAGTTATTTCTTTTATTAATTGCTGAACGGTGGAAACATGGTTCTGGTGTGCCAGCATATGTATAGAGTAACTCAATGCAATGCCCAGGATAGCCGAACCGGCACCTACGGCAATGGTCGATATATATCCCTGGAGAAAGTAAATAAGGCACAATGCAAATAGACCGCCGAAAAGAACGGGAGTGATGATAAGGGGGATCGACTTCTTATGCTTGAAAACCAGTGAGATAAAGACAATGATAATCAGCAGTGCGATGCACGAAGTGAGGATTGTATCTTTCTTTATCTGCCGTGCGTTATATACTCCTACGGAGGGTCCTCCAAAGTAAGACGCCTTGATTGCAGGATATTCTTTCCCTATATTTTGCAATTCGTCTTCAATGATCCGAATCAGTTTATCATTCTTACCCGTACTTCCGGTGCCGAATACCGGAGTTGCAAACATTAATAAGGTATTTTCGTCTTTTGAGAAGATATGCCCGTTATTGATTTCGTAATTGGTTTCCAGCTGGAAGTCCTGCAAGTGTTTCAGCGCATTGCTTCCAAGTCCTAACGGGTCCCGCTGTATATAGCCTCGCAGTGCTATGCCGGCGGGAGAAAGAAGGTTGGTATAGTTCTTCCGCATAGTGGCTTCTATACTTTCCTGCGTTAGCAGGGAATCGAAGCGTTGGTAATCCTTTTCCGTAAGAAACAGAGGAAGGTTATCATAGACGAAATCGCTCGCTTGGGCAATCGTATTTTCGTCTACTTCTGAGAAGATATCTTTGATTAAATCTTTAGTGGCTTTCTCCAGAATATTTTGTTTCAATTGGTCTCCGGCTTCTATCATAGTCTCTGGGGTTGCGGTAGAGTCGGCAGGAGAAATCAGGATAATAATCTTATCCTTTATCTTCAGGTTGTCGAAAACCTTGGTGATATTCCGGTTGTCTTTTGTGTCGGGAAAGAAGCGCGTTACATTTTCCTCAAACCGTACCTGCCAGGCGAAGTAGCCCATAAAAAGGACGCAAGCACAGAGTGACAGATAGAAAAGGACTTTGTGTCTTTCGAAATAATCATATAGTCTGATAAAGAAATGAGTCATGTTGTTTTTAGTCTTCGATATACAGTGAGCAGACTGATGGCAATAAAACCTGCCAAGGCACTACACACGGTTGCAAAGATAACACTTCCTATTAGATATTGCTCTAAAACCGATTTTACATTTTCAAATGAAATGTCGGTGAGATGAAGTTCAACTGGTCTGTCCAGTACTTTGCATCCTGTCAGATAACTGGCGTACAGCAGAAAAGGAATCATGGGCGGGATGCTGATATTGGCAGCGACAACGGCTATTACTTTATTGAGCCTGAGGATATGGGCTAAGAATAAGGTTGCAAGCATCTGATATCCCCAGATAGGAACTATCCCCATAAAGATCCCCAGCATAATTGCAAGGGTGATTCTTTGATTCGATTCGTTGGAATGCGTAATGTAGTCGTGAATAAACTTCCGGCAATTACTCCAGGTCAGTTTGCGGAAGAAGTTGCGCGGAACTATATAGAGGAAAGTGATGAATACCAATACAGTATTCAGTATGCTGATTCGCGTGAAATCCCGGAAGGGACGAAAATGGGAAACACGTTCTTTCTGAGGTGGATAGTATACATGTATGGGGATGTTCCGAACAGTGGTTCCTCCCCATGCGGCGAAGACGAGTGCTTCGAGTTCAAACTCATATTTGGCAGTATAGTACCATCTCTGTACGTTGATCTTATGTAGCGGATAGAGGCGGTAGCCTGATTGGGTGTCCTGCAACTTTATCCCGGTTTCCAGCTTGAACCAGAAATTGGAGAATTTGTTGGCAAAGGTATTCTTGCCGGGCATGTTGTCCGATGTCAGGTTACGGGCGCCTACCAGCAAGGCATCCGGTTCCTTCTCTATTTCCTCAATGAATACGGGGATATCCGAGGCAAAATGCTGTCCGTCCGAATCAATGGTAATGGCATACCGGTATCCGGCAGCTTTGGCATAGGCCAATCCGTTCTTTAAAGCTGTACCTTTCCCTTTGTTTACAGGATGGGTGATGACATGCAGATTTGGATAGTTTTTAAGCTGGGCAGGGGTACTATCGGTAGAGCCGTCATTAACGACGATGACATCTTCTACATAAGAGAGCACATCTTCAATCACGGCAGCCAATGTCTTTTCGTTATTATACGTCGGTATAATGACAACTATACCAAGTTGCCTGGCTTTTTCATGCCATAGTTCCACACAGCGTTCCTCCATACTTATTTGCCGATTAATTGTGCTTTTAATTTGATGCAAACATCTTCTGCTGAGGCACCTTCTACTTGTGCCGATAGCGTGCTTGCCTCTCCATGCTTGATGGTAAGCAAGAACTTTAATTCGGGTGTCTCATTAGGGTTGATGGCAGAAAGAAACTTACACGATGCAATCTGCTTGTATTGCAAGGGAGTCCGGTATATCTTTTCTATGCATTCTTTTATTATTTGCAGCATGCACACTCCCGGAACAACTGGGTGCTGTGGAAAGTGTCCGCCATAAATAGGATGTTGCGGATTGAGCCTGACTTGCACTGCCCAATCTGTATTATTTATATTTTCAGATTGTATGATGGTATAAAAACCGGTTAAAAGTTCAGCCATATTACATTGGGGTTTCTTTTAATTTGTCCAACTGAATACTGAGTCGCAGCCAGGGATGTTTTATTTGTACTTGTTCGGGATATCCCGAGACGAATTGTGATAAATAGAATACCGATTTACCCAATCCTCTGCCGGTAACTCTTTTTTCAAAGGTACTGCTTTTCTTTTTGATGCGGATATTCTTCTCGCTTAAAAATAGGTTCCTGAAGTCTGTTTCCAGTAATTGAAGCATTTTCTTCTTCTTCATGGGTTCTATGCAACTGTTGACGTGGAACTCACCTTCACGGAGTGAGAAGTCAAAAAGACTGAGCCCGAAATAGGTGGAGGCCAATATTCTTATTTCGTTGTCCGACAACTTTCGTACAATTAACAGTCCGCTGAAATGATGTTTCATGAAGTCTAGCTGCATATTGTACTTCTGCGAATATTCTTCGGCACGAATGATGGGTGTCGCATGAGTTACAGCATCTCCTTCCACTGTTTTTGAAGAAGCGCAGGAAGTGAGCAGGTACAGAATGAGAATGAAGTTAGCGAACAGAAAACTTTGTTTCATCTTTCAGAGCATTAAACCGTTTGTTGTAGAACTCATATTCCGTATAGTTAGTGGCTGTTTCCGAAAGCCGCAACTTGTGGACTGACATATCTTTTTTATCCAGGTATATCTCAATGCCTGAGATATAGGCTTGTACTGCCTTGTTTATCGGCATGATCTTTACCAGATAATATTGGGTATCTTCAAAATATTCCAGTTTATAATCCGAAGACATTTTCGAAAGATCGCCTACCATACATGCCGTAAGCATGTCCTGCATCTGGTTCATCATCTTATTGGAACTCAGACTCATTACGCTCTTCTTGCCGTCTGCTACGATTTTAAGGCGGGCACCATTGATTACAATTAAATAATTGATGGGCTGGGCATATTCCATACATATCTTATCGCTCTTCTG
>JAUUPT010000023.1 GCA_030843315.1 Bacteroidaceae bacterium
GCAATAAAGATGACAAGACAACTAGAATTTATGAAAGAGAAAAAACAAAACTGAACTGGGGTAATAACAACGCCTACGGCCGCTGGAAAAATGTATTCAGCAGCAAGCTGTTCGGCAACACCACCCTCTCGTACAATAATTACGAGATGAGCCTGGACGGAGCTATGGAAGATATTTATATAGACAATAACCAGCTACGAGACAAGTATCACTACACTTCCCGGTTCAGTTCCGGCATCCGCGACTGGAGCGCACGCATGGACTTCGACTACACACCCATGCCACAGCATCACATCAAGTTCGGAGCAGAATACATCTATCACACATTCCGCCCCGGCATCTCCACCTCGAAGGTGCAGGATATAGATAACGGAACCCTTCAGGAAGATACAGTTTATAATACAAGCAGCAGCCGGGAGATGCGCGGGCAAGAAGTATCTCTCTATGCCGAAGATAACTTCAACATAGGCGATGACCTCAGCCTGAATGCAGGCGTGCGTGCATCCTTCTTCCATACACAGGGGAAAAGCTACTATTCAATGCAGCCGCGCCTGTCCGCCCGCTACAATATCGGGCAGGGATTCTCGGCCAAGGCATCTTATACCTGCATGGCGCAATACGTGCATCTGCTTTCGTCCACTCCGTTCTCCATGCCTACCGACCTATGGGTGCCTATTACTAAAGACATCAGTCCGATGTATGCCAACCAGTACTCCATCGGAGGCTATTACACCGGAATACCGGGCTGGGAGTTCTCAGTCGAGGGATACTACAAGCAAATGAAGCATATACTCGAATACCAGGACGGCGTGTCTTTCTTCGGCACCTCCACCAACTGGGAAGAGAAAGTGGAAGTGGGCGAAGGACGTTCCTTCGGAGTGGAGTTCATGGCACAAAAGACTCTGGGCAAGACCACCGGCTGGCTGGCATACACCTTGTCCAAAACCGACCACCGTTTTAAGAATGGTAGCATCAACCAGGGTGAATGGTTTCCCTATAAGTACGACCGACGCCACAGCATCAGCCTCTGCCTGAACCATAAGTTCAGCGACCGCATCGACGTAGGTGCCTCGTGGATATTCAACACCGGGGGCTGCATCACCGTGCCCGAGAAAGCAACGGTTATCATCCGCCCCGACGGCACTACCGAAGAAACCGGCTACATCTCTCACCGCAATAACTACCGCCTGCCCGCCAATCACCGCCTGAACCTGGGCATCAACTTCAACAAGAAAACCAAGCACGGCGTGCGGACCTGGAATATCAGCGTTTATAATGCGTACAATGCGATGAACCCGAATATCGTTTACAGTGAATATAAAAGCGGATATAATGCCAACAATGATTTCTATGAAAGCATATATCAGGGAAGCAACGGTCAATCTCCAAACAAGGAGAAAGGAAGAACCACCATCAAGAAACTGACGATATTGCCTTGCATCCCTTCCGTTACCTATACTTACAGATTCTAAAAGAGCCCGAATATGAAAACGAAAATGAAATTACACCTTATTATATATATAGCTATCGCCTGCTTCCTGGCAGCCTGCGAAAATGAGATTCCCTACAATCCCGGAAAACAGAAGGCACAAATCATTATGAACGCTTTACTTGATGCCGAGCAGACAGAAAATTACGTCTTCCTGCATTTGGGCGAAGGTTACAGCATTGAACATATAAACGAAGCAACACTTTCACTCTACGTGAATGATAAACTAGTAGAATCACCGGAAGCCATATCACCAAAAGAATTCTACGGCCATTGGGAAGGACTACTTGATAAAGATAGGTATGAAACGTTACTGAAAAGTATGCGATTCAAAAAGTATCGTCTTACCACCGTTCTGCACCCCGGTGACAACATCCGCCTGGAAGCCACCGCTGAGAACGGGAAATACCACGTCAACGCCGAAGTAACCGTGCCGCAACCGATAGAGAACCTGCACGTTGATACCTGCCTCGCCTATCTGCGCGAATATAACGGACAAGTCCTCTACCGCCAATACAGAATTACCCTGCAAGACCGCCCCGGTGAAAAGAACTACTACCGGCTGGATATCCGGAACAACCTCAACTACCGTGGCGAATACCGCGAATACATAACGGACGAGAACGGCGACCTCATTCCCAGCGAAGACGGCTCACACTGGCTCTATAACAAGAAAGACACTCTGTTGGATTATAGCACTACAGAGCTTATCAACCGTGAAGACGTGATACTGACCGACGGACACCCCGGCGGCTATGATGATGAAGAGAACGAGTTCTTCCCCACCATCGAGAACAAATACAATATCTTCAACGACAACAGCTTCAGCAACTCCTCTGCCACGCTGAAAGTCTACACCCCGCACTACAACGGTTATTATCCGATGCTGAATGACTATTCTTCTCCGTCTGACATTGATTATGACCAGATATACTATACACATACCATTAGCGTCCGGATACTCACAATATCCGAAGCAGAGTATCGTTATCTGAAAGCTTTGAACTGCCTGGACGACGGAGATTATGACGAATCATTGATGGAACCCATCAGCCTGCCTTGCAATGTAAAGGGAGGACTGGGTTTTGTAGGAGTGGCTGCGGAGAAGAAAATAACCATTGAGTTTCCTGAAACACAGCGATGGGACAGAAGCAACAATTAGCCGGAAAGTCGCATCGGGACATGTCTGCCTGCCGAACAAGCGTCATTGTCGTTTTGCTCCAAAAACAGCGCATATCAAATCAAACAGACTACTTCTAAAGGACATTTATTACAAATGCATTACATTTTATTCCTAAAAACAGCCGTTTTCACACCTATTAATTGATATAAATCAAGAAATGAAAGGATAGCCTGCATTTTCCTTTGCGATTGCTTTTGTGTTATAAAACATATTTCTACATTTGCATAGGTAAAAAGAAAAGCTAAGCGCTTAGATAGTTTTCAATAGGTATTAGATTTATTATTAGGATTAGTTTTTAGGTATAACAATTAAAAAGTAGGTATTATGAAACGTTTAGGATTAACACTCGTAGCAGTGCTGTGTCTGTCTGCTACAACATTTGCAGTAGGCAAACAACCGACCACTGTAAATGCAACTACAAATGTAAAATGGGAAGGTAACATCAACGTAGGTAAGTTGAGCCGCTATTTGGACTTGAATGCAAGCCAATATGAAGAAGTAGCAAACATCTGCGAATACTTCAGCGAACAGATGGAACGCGCTACAACAGCAAAGAAAGATCAGGAAAAACTGCTTCGCAATGCTGTTTACGGTAACTTGAAGTTGATGAAAAAGACTTTGGACGAAAAGCAATATGCAAGCTACGCCAGAGTACTGAACGCCACCTTGCAGAACAAGGGTATCGAATTGAAGTAATCTTCACATTCGATAATTGCGGAACGCGTATTAAGTATAAATAAAAGAGGCATTGAACTTTCGGAGTTCAATGCCTTTCTTTTTGCGGCAACACCGCCTATTAAATTCTTCCTTTATTTTATCGTCACCATCGTTGCCCCGAACCCATACTCCTGGAACGAAGCATCCTGATGGCGGAAGTTGGGATACTTACGCTTCAACTCGTCCAGCAATGCTTTGCGGAGCACACCGTCGCCTTTTCCGTGGATAAAGACAATGCGCTGCTCGCGTTTGTTCTTATATTGCTCCAGCACTTCGCGGAACTTATCGAGCTGATAGTTCAGGATTTCGCTGTTACTCATGCCGCGGGTGTCATCCAGCAACTCGCCGATGTGCAGGTCTATCTCAATGATTTCGTTCTTGCCGCCACGCTTCACAATGGTTTGGGGCTTGGCAGGAACATCCACCGTTTTCTTCTGAATCAAAACCTCCTGCAACTCTTCTGCCGAAACATATACTTGCTTGATTGGCTGGTCGTCCTTGATAATATCATAGACCAATGCCGGCGTTTCAAAGAAATCGGAACTCTGGAAGGTATGCAGTTTATAGAACTTCACGGTGTCGATGCGAATCTCCACGGCAACAGCAGGTTTCATGGCAAACGAGCGGTTGTCCTTGAAGGCGATGAGCTGCACTGCCACACGTTCGCGGTCGTTCAGTTCCGACTTCTCAAACTCTTCCAGCAGAAGTTTCGTGTTCGGCTCTATCAGACCGTGAGAACGGGTAGTCCAGGCCTTTCCCTCGGCACTGAGGTAGGTGTAGTACATATAGTAATTGCTGTCATTCACCAGATAGGCTTCAAAAGGTGTGGTGCTGACTGCCTTGATGTCCTCCGGAACAAACGCCAGAAATACGTTCAGCGTATCTCCCCCTTTCATTTCGGGTTGGCGATAGACTGAAACCTCGGGCTTTGCCACAGGCTTCACCTCTTCTTCCGCCTTCTTCTTGTTGGCAGCCGCCTTAGCAGCCGGAGTAGGAACGTTATAATCATCTGTCTCTATCACCACGCACTCGTGCACGGGCATAGGGATGTCAAAACCATCCGCATCTTCCACCAACACAATGTTCTTTCCCTGAAACCCTGTCACAACACCGCCCCCTACTTCACTGAGGAAACGGACTTTATCTCCTATTTTCATCTTTCTGTTTACTGTTTAGTATTTACTATTCGCGATTGGGAGTGCTATAAAAACCCAACCGTCTCGCAAAGATACGCTAACTCAACAAAAAAAGATAGAAAAAAGACGATAAATATCCGTACCTTTGCCCCCCGTAAAAAAGTAATGTCATGGAACAGAACCCGAAACACATTCATATCAGCGAATTCAACTACCCGTTGCCGGACGAGCGTATCGCTAAATTTCCGCTGCCTGTGCGAGACCAATCCAAGTTGTTGTTGTATCGCCACGGCGAAGTTTCCGAGGATGTATTCACCTCGCTGCCCCAATATCTGCCCGCCGACAGCCTGATGATATTCAACAATACCAAAGTCATCCAGGCACGCCTGCACTTCCGCAAAGAGACGGGAGCGCTGATCGAAGTCTTCTGCCTCGAACCGATACAGCCCAACGACTACGTGCTCAACTTCCAGCAGACGGAGCATGCCGCCTGGCTCTGCATGATAGGTAATCTGAAGAAATGGAAGGAAGGCATCCTGAAACGGGAAATGACCGTCAAAGGCCAGCCGCTGACCTTGACCGCCGAACGCGGTGCGTGCCACGGCACCAGCCATTGGATAGATTTCCGGTGGGACAATCCCGAAGTGACCTTTGCCGATATTCTGGAAGTTTTCGGCGAACTGCCCATCCCGCCCTACCTGAACCGCGAGACGCAGGAGAGCGATAAGGAGACTTATCAGACGGTATATTCCAAGATAAAAGGTTCGGTGGCCGCCCCCACTGCGGGACTGCACTTCACGCCGCGCGTACTCGATGCGTTGCGCGAAAAGGGCGTCGACCTGGAAGAGCTGACACTGCATGTAGGTGCAGGTACCTTCAAGCCCGTGAAGAGTGAACAGATTGAAGGGCACGAGATGCATACGGAATATATCTCCGTATCGCGCAGCACGTTGCAGAAGCTGATAGCACACGACGGTAAAGCCGTTGCCGTGGGCACAACTTCCGTCCGCACGCTCGAAAGCCTTTATCATATAGGAATTACGCTTCTTGCCAATCCCGATGCTACGGAAGAAGAGTTGCACGTCAAGCAGTGGCAGCCATACGAGATGTCTGCCGAAGCGTCTGCCACTCCTGCTGTCGATGCCCTGCAAGCCATTGTCCGATACCTCGACCGGCACGGGATGGAGACATTGCATACCAGTACACAGATTATCATTGCTCCGGGATACGAGTACAGGATAGTGAAAGCAATGGTCACCAACTTCCATCAACCGCAAAGTACCTTGCTATTGCTTGTCTCAGCCTTCGTACACGGAGATTGGCGGAAGATATACGACTATGCACTAAGCCACGATTTCCGGTTCTTGAGTTATGGGGATTCGTCTTTATTAATACCTTAAACAATGAACAGCGACAACAATCAAGAAATGTTTCCCCTTGTCGATGAACAGGGCAACATCACAGGTGCCGCCACACGCGGCGAGTGTCACAGCGGAAGCAAACTGCTGCATCCGGTGGTGCATCTGCACGTTTTCAACTCTCAAGGCGAACTGTACTTGCAGAAGCGTCCCGAATGGAAAGATATTCAGCCGGGCAAGTGGGATACGTCCGTAGGTGGTCATGTGGACTTGGGCGAAAGCGTGGAGATGGCCTTGAAACGCGAAGTACGCGAGGAACTGGGCATCACCGACTTTACCCCCGAAAGCATCACACACTATGTCTTTGAATCTGCCCGCGAGCGGGAGCTCGTCTTTGTACACAAGACAGTGTACGACGGAGAAATATCTCCCAGCGACGAACTGGACGGCGGACGCTTCTGGACGGTGGAAGAAATCAAAGCGAACATCGGAAAAGGAGTATTCACCCCTAACTTTGAAGGAGAAATAGAGAAGGTGAAGCTCTTGGGAAAATAATCGCCCCAGCAAAATAATAAATACCCGAAACACTTGACATCGCCTCTCCGATTTCGTATATTTGCATTCGTAATTCTATTTAGAATTCAATTTTAAATTAGCATAAACGGAGAGGCATTGCTTCTCCGTTCTTTTTTTGTCCACACTACTCCCTATTTGGAATGACGCACTTCAACTCCCCAAACCACGCAGCTTACCGGATGGAATGACACACCTCAGCAGATGAAATGACGGGCATTTGAGTTGAAAAGCTGCGTGGTTTTGGTGAAAAGCTGCGTGGTTTCGGGTGATGAACTGCGTGGAAGCAGATGGTGTGTTCGGAGCAAACAGATGATGCGTTCCAGGCAAACAGACCATGTATTGAGAGCAAACAGACCATGCGTTTCGACAACAGAAACGGGAAGCCAAAGCCTCCCGTCCGTTAAACTTCCATAAATCTGCTCTTGACAAGAATCGGGTGACAACCCGGAAGATGCAGCCGTTTATTTACTGACCACTACCTTTCCGCCCTTCTGCTGCACAGTGGCGATGTGCAAGTCGTTCAACGCCTGCAACACCTCTTCGAGCGATACCTGCCGCGCATAACGGAAATGGATGCGTTGCTGCAACAATGCCGCCGAACGGAATACCACACCGGCATTGTACCATGTGCCTACCGCCTGCATCACTTCTGCCAGAGGCGCATCGTCAAAGTTGAATTCGCCCTGTGTCCAGCTTTCCGCCGCCACGACCGGAGCTTTGCGGATGCGCAGTTTCTGCTTCCGCGCCAGCACCACCTGCTGCCCCGGATGCATCTCAACCTGCTCCGCCTCGGCACTTACCCGCACACAACCCTGATAGAGCGTAACGGCAGAAGCGCCACTGCCGGGATAGGCACTTACGTCGAACACCGTGCCCAGCACCTGCGTCTGCATCTTTCCGGTGGAAACGATAAAGGGACGGGCAGCATCGCGTGCCACCTCAAAGCGCGCCTCGCCCATAAGCCGGACAGAGCGCGTGCCCTGCTGCCGGAACGACTTGGGATATTCCAACCGGCTATTGGCACTGAGTACCACGCGAGTGCTGTCGTCCAGCATAAAAGCGGCTGTGGTGGCGGGCGGAGTTGCCACAGTGACCATGCCGTTTGCCTCGGTGGTGACAAGACGTTCGGGCACGTCGAGAGCGGCAAAAATCTCTATCTCTTCCGGTGCTGTCTGCCGAAAAACAAATCCAAATAATAAAAGCAGTGCCACAGCAGCCGCCACGGCTCCCGAGGTATAGAGGCGCACCCGTCGCCGCCGTTCAGCCACTCTTTGCCTGGCAAGGAAGCCTTCCCACGCCCGTTGCGTCTCTTCCGGCGAATGAAGATCGCTGAGAACTTCGCCGAATGCCTGCTGAAGGCGCAGGGTTTCGGCATCCTTGCTGAATATTTCTTCTTTTCTCTCTTCCATTCTATCTGATATTTCTGAAAAATTATTGCTCATCTTTCGTATTCATCGCTTCGCGAAGCAGGCGCAAAGCCTTCGAGATATGCTTCTTCACCGTGTCGGGACTGATGCCGAGACGTTCGGCAGCCTCCCGGTAAGTAAGGCGCTCGTAGTAGCAAAGGCGCAACACGATGCAGGTAGGTTCGGGTAAACTGCGGGCAATGCGTTCCGCCTGCTGCAACAGGGCTTCGTGTTCGCGGTAATTGCTTTCCGCATCCGCCCTCGTAGCTTCACGCAGGGCTTCCAGATTCGCCTGTTCCACTTGCAGATGCTTCAGGCGGTTGAGAGCCGTATTGCGTACGGCGGTGTAAAGGTAACCGCCGCAGTCCGTCGCATCCAGCGCCTCGAATTGCCGCCACGCCTGTTCCATCACCTCGCCCACCACATCGCACGCCTCGTCCCTATCGCCCATCAACTGGACGGCATAACGGAGCAGACGCGGATAATGCGCGGCAAACACCTGCCCGAAGGCCTCTTGTTTTTTGCTTTCACGATGGAACAGATGAATCATTACAATCTACTTTTTTCACTTCTACCGGCTCCGGTACCTTTGTATTTACTCTTCGTGGTGTTGAACGCCCATGCCAACCGAAGCCCCACGCGCTGCGAGTCCAGGTCGTAGCGCCGATACAGGCGGGTATGGTCGCCATATATATCCTGGTAGCCATATCCCGTGCCGAAGATGTCGTACGCACCCAAGGTCACCTTCAGCGAACGGTCTTTCAAGAAAGACTTCACCACCCGGACATTCACCCTGCCCATGGCGTGCTCCACGCCATGACCGCTCTTACACCGGGGAGCATAATAACTGCCCAGAATGGCAGACCAGCCGTGGGAAAACGTGAAGAAGTGGTTGAAGTCAATCAGGAAGTTCGGTTCGTGCCAGTCGGCAGTGACACCCAACGAGGCTGCATCCTCATCCACCCAAACCACCGACACCCCTATCCGCGGCTGCCAGCAGCCGAACGTGGGAGCAACATTCACCGCCATCCCCCAATTCGTGGAATGCGGCACGTTCACCATGGTTTCCTCAATCACGCCCGGATGGTTGACGTCGTCGTAGATGCGGGGCAAAGACGTGAAACTGTCCGAGTAGCGCTGAAAGTGCGCCGTAAAGTTCACCCACTTCCAGCCACCGTTCAGCGAAAGCATGTGGCACTTCCCCGGACGCAACTGCGGATTCTGACTGACGTATTCGTACTTGTTCATATAATAGATGGAACTGGAAAGCATCCGGTAAGAAGGTTGGAACTTCAACAGCCGGTAGGAGAAGTCGAAGTCCCAGTCACCGATGCTGTAATAGGTCGAAACAGTGGGCAACCAGTCGTTATAGACCGGACTCTGCTGCGCCTGCCGTATGCCGGATTCGTAATAATCCACCTGCTGATGCTCGTAACGTACTCCGGCGCTGAGTCCCCACTTGCCGAGCGTAATGCGGTAATCGGCAAAGCCGGCAATAACGACTTGCTTGATGCGGTCGTCGGCATCTGCCGAGAAACCGCTTTGAAGAAACGTCTGATGACGGTCGGTGAACATATCTTCCGTGCCGAAGGCAAGTTTTCCTTTTCCTATCTGTACAGTTGCAATCAGCTTGGCGGCATAGAGTTCGCTGTGCGAAGAGTTATCATAAGCGGCAGCCGCTTCGCCGTTGTTCTCCATCTGCTGGTTATTCCAGCCTTCACGGGAAGAATAATCGGCATTGAAGTCTATGTTCCACTTACCGAACGTACCGTTGTAGTAGCCGTTCACAGCATGGTTCCAGCCGGACTTGCCATGTGCTTTTCCCAAAGTATTCAGCCGATCCACTTCTTCGCCATCACGCTGCACCACCGTTTCGATGTAGGTTTTAGCCGTTGTGGTACGCAAATCCGTATTGGGCATATAGCGTACGCCCATAGACTGATGTTCGTCGGGGGTGTAGTTCACGCCCACCTCACCGGTGAATGAATGGTCGCTGTTGCGAAACGAACGGCGGCTGTCGGCATACCAGGAAGAACTTCCGTCCAGCCATTGACGGTCGATGAAACGGTTTTTATAATCCTCTTCCACGAAGTCGCCTTTCAGAAAGAGGTCCACGCCACCGACGCGATAGTTCAATGCCGCACCCTGGGTAAGCGAGGCGGCACGCCCCTTGGTGGAGTTGGCATAAAGATTCCCACTCAAGCCCTGCCCCTGTTTGCGGATGGTACGAATGCGAATCACCGCACCCACAGAAGCGCCGTACTGCGCTCCGGGTGAAGTGATGACCTCAGCGGAAAGTATCTCATCGGCTTGCAGGCGATCCAGTTCCGTGTTATCCCGCACCTTGCGCCCGTTGATATAAATCTCCGGTGTGCCCCGCCCGAATACCGTATAGCTGCCATCGGAACCCTGAACAAAAGGAAGGAAAGGAATCATATCGCTCGCCGTACCCAACAAGGCAAGCGGCGTGCCCTGCACGTGGGCAAGGAAAGCACCGTCTTTCCGCTCAACAAGCGGGCGGGAAGCGGTGACCGTCACTTCTTTCAGTTTCGTCTCGTCCGGCTGCATACGGATGAGGTTCTTCTCATGACAAGGGAGCACCTGGGTTTGGTAGCCCACATAAGTCACCTTCAGCAGATAGTTTTCGCCGGCAACCACGGGCAACAGAAATGCGCCGTCGTCCGTCGTCACACTTCCCGCCACAAAGACAGAATCGGTGATGCGCATGGCGAGCACATTGGCAAACGCCAGCGGAGAGTCTTTTTCGCCGAGCACCGCACCCTGGATATATGCCACCGCCCGGTTCTCTTTCTTCTGAATGACAAAGTAGTCAGCGCGCTCCACACAACTGAGCGGCGTATCTTTCAGTACCATCAGAATGGCTTCATGCTCCTTCTTCTGCCGGATAGATGTCGTGACACGATAACCGTCCACCTCGCCATATGCAAAAAGGATATTTTTCCCGCCTGCCTTTTCTATCTGTTTCAGTGCATCGGGGAGCGGTGTGTCTTTCAGTTCCAGGGAGATAGTGCCGGCAGTCTGCGTCGTCGTAGTTTGTGCCGTAACTGTTTGTGCTATCAGGAGCAACAGAAGGAGTATCCCGCTCTCCCCGACCTTTTTCCAAGTAAAACTCATTCGTTTCATCTTATTCCTCTTTATGATTTTACTTATACTACAACATAAGACGGGAATCGGGTACGCTAACCGGGAAGTTTTTTCATTATGCGGCAAAATATTCTTTCATCAACTTCTTGACGCGGGGCGCAAGCAACAGCAACGACAGCATCGTAGGCAACGCCATCAATGCAAATGCCAGGTCCATGACAGCCACCACAGCGCCCAGCGGAATCATAGCGGCAACGACAATCATTACCAGGTAGAAGTAATTATAGTATTTGGCATTCTTTGCACCGAACAGGAAGTTGGTGCACTTCAATCCGTAATAGGAATAGGAGAACATTGTGGAGAAAGCAAAGAAGAAAACCATCACCATCAGCAAGTATTGCCCGTAGCCGGGAAGCAGTTGCTCGAAGGAGTTCAACGCGATATAAAGCCCTTTTATGCCGCCGTCCGACGCATAGTTCCCTGCAATCAGTATGGGGAGCGCCGTCAGTGTGCACACCAGTCCCGAGTCGATGGACGGCCCGATCATAGCTACCAACCCTTCGCGCACGGGGTTATCATTGCGCGAAGCACCATGCATCATGGATGCCGTACCCACTCCCGCCTCATTGACATAAGCCGCCCGGCGGGCGCCGGTCAATGCAATGCCCAGTATGCCGCCGATGCCTGCCTTCATGCTGAAAGCCGACTCAAAGATAGAAGCCAGCACACCCGGCACTTTATCGAGATTCAAGAAGATAATAACAAACACAAGAACCATGTAGCACGCCACCATCGCCGGTACCACCTTTGCCGAAATGACTGATATGCGCTTGATGCCGCCAATAATTACCGCCCCTACTATCAGGCTGATAACCACCCCCATCGCGAAGCGCAGCCCCAGTGTATTCTCAATGCCGGCAGGAGTGGTGAAAACCGTAGTGACCGACTCCACCAACTGATTGGCCTGCATCACGCACAGCGTACCTATCAACCCCACTATGGAGAAGAAGTAAGCCAGCGGCTTCCAGCGCTTGCCAAGTCCGTGGAGGATAATGTACATGGTGCCGCCCTGCGGTTCGCCTGCCGAGTCGTGCCCCTTGTACATGATGGCAAGGGCGCCTTCAAAGAATTTGGTAGACATTCCCACCACGGCACTCACCCACATCCAGAAGATGGCGCCCGGACCTCCCACCGTGATGGCAATAGCCACACCGGCTATATTTCCCATGCCCACCGTGGACGCAATGGCACTCATCAATGCCTGGAAAGAACTGATCTGCCCCTCACCCGAAAGCTCCGACTTATACCGCAGAGCCTTCATTGAATAACCGATGCGGCGCAGGGAAACGCCTCCCGAATAGAAGAATAGGAATAATCCGCCGCCTATCAAGAGGATAAACAACGGATAACCGCATACAAAGTCACTGATGGAGGTAATTGCCGTACCGATGGAATGGAGAATGTCGTTCATAGTAATTTAAAAAAAGTCCCACTTTTCGTTTGACGGGAAAGTGGGACAGTACAATATATCGTTCGGCCTATTTTGCCAAATCTTCAATCACCTTCATAATCTGCCTACCGATAACCTCAGCAGCTTCCTGCGTGGCAGCTTCGCTATAAACACGGATAATAGGCTCGGTATTACTCTTGCGCAGGTGTACCCATTTGTCGGGGAAGTCTATCTTAACACCGTCGATGTCGTTGATTTCCTCGTTCTTATAGATTTCTTTCACCTTGGCAAGGATAGCGTCTACATCCGTCTCCGGCGTCAGGTCTACACGGTTCTTAGCCATGAAGTACGCAGGATAAGTGGCACGCAACTCGCTCACCTTCTTGCCCTCGTGTGCCAGATGACTCAGGAACAATGCGATGCCTACCAGAGCATCACGGCCGTAATGGCTGGCAGGGTAGATAACGCCGCCATTGCCTTCGCCACCGATCACGGCGCCTACTTCTTTCATCTTGGTAGTCACGTTCACTTCGCCTACGGCAGAAGCGTAATATTCTTGTCCGTACTTGCGGGTCACGTCGCGCAGCGCACGGGTGGAGCTCAAATTGGAAACCGTGTTGCCCGGAGTATGCTTCAACACATAGTCGGCAACGGTAACCAGTGTATATTCTTCGCCGTACATCTTGCCGTCTTCGCAAATCATCGCCAAACGGTCTACGTCGGGGTCTACCACAAACGCAACGTCTGCCTTGCCGCCCTTCATCAGATTCATGATGTCGCCCAAGTTCTTTTCCAAGGGTTCGGGGTTATGCTGGAAGTCTCCGGTAGGTTCGCAGTAGAGCTTTTCTACGTGCTGAACGCCGAGTTGCTCAAGCAGTTGCGGAAGGATGATACCTCCCACAGAGTTCACACAGTCTATGGCTACGCGGAAGTTTGCCTTCTTGATGGCCTCCACGTCTACAAGGTCGAGTGCCAGCACACTGTCTATATGTTTCTGGTTATACGTCAGGTCTTTGCGATAAGAACCGAGTTGGTCTACCTCGGCATAATCAAATTCTTCGGCAGCAGCAATGCGAAGCACTTCCTGTCCTTCGGCTGCATTGAGGAATTCACCTTTCTCATTCAGCAGTTTCAATGCATTCCACTGCTTAGGGTTGTGCGAAGCAGTGAGGATGATACCGCCACTGGCACCTTCCATCGTCACCGCCAGTTCGGTAGTCGGTGTAGAAGCCAGATCAATGTCCACTACGTCCCAGCCCATACCCATCAAGGTACCGACCACTACGTTCTTGACCATTTCGCCGGAAATACGGGCATCGCGCCCCACTACGATTTTGTTACTTTTTACGGTACACGTTTTACGGATAAGAGTAGCATACGCAGATGTGAATTTCACAATGTCGAGCGGGTTCAATCCCTCCCCTGCGCTTCCGCCGATTGTACCGCGAATACCAGAGATAGATTTGATAAGAGTCATAGGTTGATGATTTTAATTGTTGGTTAGTTCCAAATCTGAAACTTCTGAATGTCGTAGTAATAGGGATAAACGTACTGCATGGCGCTGCTATGTCCCATTTTGGAAGGGACAATCAGCTTTACATGAGCACGGTCACGAACATAGCTCAATGGAATCAACCAACCGGCAGGCACCGATGTTCCGTACGCCATAAGCATATATCCCTGAGTGAAAATCCCTGCAATAGAAGATGAAGTCACGGTATATTTGAATTCATCCACATTCGCCGGGTCATTCAAGTTGGTTAAATAGGATTTATTTCCATACTTATCTGCCATCAAACCCTGCTCTGCAAAGCGAACCAATATCAAGTCATTCGACCTCACCGTGTCGGCAGGATTCGTAGAACCTTTATCTACAATCTGCATATATACGCCACTTGCCAGCTGCACATATTCGTTTCTCTCCAGGTTTGTAGTGGAGTCTTGTGCATAGAATTCACTTTGGGAAATAACCGTAATACTGCTGTCTTTGATAAATGCTTTTATGGCGTCTTTCTCATCTTCGAGCATCTCCGCATAACTCTTTGTATTGTCGCAGGCCTGAAAGCCCAGGCAGAATGCCAGTAAAGTCAAAAAGAATAAGGTAAGTTTCTTCATCTCTGTTATTTAGTAATTTTGTACAAAAGTATCTGATTTACTTGAAAGTTGAAAGTTGCAGGTAGAAAGTTCGTATCTTTTAACCTTTGCAACAGCAGTTTTTTTATCCTTTGGCATTAAGCAGCGGCTTATATTTCTCCAATGCTTGCTCAAAGACTTTCCGCGCTTCCTCCATCGTTCCGTAGAACTCTCCGCCGGAAGCATTCAGGTGTCCGCCACCGTTGAAGAACTCCGCCGCCAACTGATTGCAGGGAAAGCTACCCACCGAGCGTAAAGATATCTTTATCATCGGTTTCTCCGTATCTTCGCGCAAGAAGCAGGAGAAGATAACGCCTTTAATACTCAAAGGGATATTCACAAACCCTTCGCTATCTCCGCGGATATAGTCGAAACGACCCTGTTCGTCCTTAGTCAACGAGATTAAAGCTGCATGATGGTCGGGATATACTTTCATCTGCGACAGCACATAACCCATCAATCGCAGGCGGCTCTCGGAGTAAGTATTGTAAACTTTACGGTAGATGGCATCCTTATCAATACCTTTGGACAGCAACTCACTGATGATGAAATAGATTTCACGGTTATTGGAGTTGTAAGTGAACCCACCGGTATCGGTCATCATACCTGTGTAGATGCATTCTGCCCCTTCCTTCGTGATGTCGCTGAAGTTGCCCATACGGCAAATCAGACGAAAGACAAGTTCCGAAGTCGAAGATATCTCAGGATGCGAAATAATGATCTTGCAGAAATCCTCGGGGTGCAGATGGTGGTCTATCAGTATCTTCCGCGCCGGAGAGGCAAGAACGGCATCGCCCATCGCATCAATCCGATGGATAGCATTGAAGTCCAGGCAACAGATGATATCCGCTTCGGCAATCAGTTTATCGGCAAACTCTTTGTAGCGGTCGTACAAAAGGATGTCCTTGCTTCCGGGCATCCATTTCAGAAAGTCGGGGAAGGCATTGGGTACGATGACATTCGCCGTTTTGCCCTGCGAGTCGAGGAAGTGCCACAAGCCCAGGGAAGAGCCGATAGCATCCCCATCGGGTGCTACGTGTGAAACGATAACGATCTTGTCGGCACGGTCGAACCATTTCGCGAAATGGTCTATCTTGGATTGTTCTATTACTTTAGTCAGCATATAATTTTCATCTATAACGTTTGAAGGGGCAAAAGTACGAAAAGTTTATGGTTTTATAGTAAGATGCGAATAGAACCTTTTTCGGAAAGAGAAAGATAGGAGATACCCAGACGGATGCAGTCGTTAATAATCCGGTCTTGATAATAAGCAGAAAGAGAGGGATCGAATACCACTCTTTTAATGGAGAACAGGGAGGTAAGTTCGGGAAGGCGTCCTTTGTATCCCCGGGAAATATACAGGTAGTCGATAGATATAGGACGGGAGGACGTTTTGTGTTGCCAACGGGCATCGTGGAGGAAGCAGATACGCTTGTTGGCATAAGAAACAATCTGATTTCTTACGGACAGGCTTTCGGCAGAATAATCGCCGGTTATGAGCTGGGGAGTATCCAGGTGCAGGCGGTTCCAATAGGGGGAAAGAGTGTGCCGCAAATGCGATACATCCGGCAGGCTGTCGGCACATGCCAGCCAGGAATGTCTGCCACCTGTCATGCAATGAACCACGGGGCAACCTTTCACATTGTAGAAAGCAATACTCCGGCGGGGAGCATTGGAAAAAGTAGATACGGAATGATAGGAAACCAGCAGCAACAGTGCAAACAATGCCGCACAGGCATTGCGGGCGGTACGCTTGATAATGCCATTGTATGCCCATGCAAGGAAGAAATAGAACAGCAGAACTTCCCACACATCCGTCCAAATGCCATCGACCGAAGCCGCAGGGAGCTGTTCTATCCATTGGAGCACGGCATTCTGAACACGTACCAATGCCTCTACTACCGATGCAAACGCGTGTTGCAGAAAAGGGAAAGGAGTAAGTATCAGCAGAAAGATTGCAGAATAAAGAATGAGAGACACCATCGGAATAACCCACAAATTAGTGAGCAGGAAGTGGGTGGAGAAACGGGAGAAATAGAGTATGACCAAAAGGGCCGTCCCCAACTGGGCGGCAATAGAAATAGTAGTCAATCCCCATACATAGCGCAAGGGGCGGTTCTTTACCTTCCAAAGGGCATACAACTTAGGCTGAAAAATCAGGATGGCAGCTACTGCCGAGAAGGATAACTGAAAGCCTACATCGAAAAGCCAGGCAGGATGATAGAGCAACATCAGAAAGGCAGTTGCCGCAAGCGTATTCAGGGTGATAGGTTTCTCCGGTTGCAGGCTGGCAAGCGCCAGGAGCGAGAACATAATGACCGACCGCACTACCGAAGACGACAATCCCGTAAGAAAAGCAAAGCCCCATAGAAAAAAGATGATAAATAAAAGCAGAATAGGCTTCAACCGCCCCCACCGTTTCCACAAAGGAGATAGAATCAGCCAGAACAGTGCATAGAGAAATCCGATGTGCAACCCCGAAAGCGCCAGTACGTGGCTGGCACCCGCCACGGAATAGGTTTCTATGATATCATCGCCCAGTTCGTCCTTGTCTCCCACCGTGAGTGCAGAGAGCACAGCCAGTTCGTCGTCCCTGATACCCAGGTTATGGTAAAGGGAGACAATCTTTTCCCGATAGCCCAGTGCTACCTGGCGCAAAGTGCGGCGGGAATCATGCCCCACGGCTTTCCAATGTCCCGCAGCCACATAAGCCGTACCACTGCCGCCTCTCCGCTTCAAGTAGCGGGCGTAATCAAATTCATCGGGATTGCCATTATTAGCGGGAGGAGAAAGGCGAGTATGTATCAGCAACTCATCACCTCCCTGCAAGGCATCTGCCGTGGAGTCTTTCGGGAAATAGAGCAAAAAGAGATTGTTTCCGGAGTTTGTAATAACCGTATCCCGGCGAAGTTCTTCCAGCAAAGATACACGGCAAAGAATACTTCGTTCCTTCATTTCCGGTTCTTCCTGAATGCGAACCCTATAAACGGAAGGAATATTGGAAAAGGAATAATCAGTCTGCTCCAGTTGCCGGCTCATCAGGTGAAAACCAATACCGAAAAGAAAGAGGTACACCCCCACCCCATACAACCAACGGCAATATCTGTAACAAAAAAGAATGAAAACAAGAAGCAGAAGACTTGCCGGATATATCCATGTCGGAAGTACATGAGGAAACGCATCTCCACATAAGATTCCAACAACCAACGGCATCAAGAGTCGAAGGAAAGGATGCCGTTGCAAATAACCGATTATCAATACTTAGCAGATTTTCTCTCCATTATAAAGCAAACTATTCTCCTTCCCCTTCAGGGGGAACGAGGGGTTATAGATTTCTCAATGCCCTAATCGCTTCTTCAGGGTCAGGTGCCGAAAAGACAGCATTCCCCGCCACCAATACATCAGCACCGGCTGCTACCAACCGCGCACCGGTCTCCAGGTTTACGCCGCCATCCACCTCTATCAAGGCTTGCGAACCGGTAACCTTTATCAATTCCCGCAGTTCCTGCACCTTCACAATGGTATGCTCAATGAACTTCTGTCCCCCGAAACCCGGGTTGACGCTCATCACCAGCACCATATACACATCTTCTATAATATCCCTCAGTAGAGACACAGGCGTTGCCGGATTAATCGTCACCGCCGGTTGCATCCCCGCCTCACGTATCTGCTGCACCACCCGGTGCAGATGCGGACAAGCCTCGTAATGCACATTCATGACGTGCGCCCCCAAAGCCTTCACCTCCGGGATGAACTTCTCCGGCTGCACAATCATCAGATGTACATCCAAAGGTTTCTGCGACAACTTTGCCACATACTTCAGTACCGGGAAACCGAAAGAAATATTCGGGACAAACACACCGTCCATGACGTCGATATGCACCCATTCGGCCTCACTCCGGTTAATCATTTCAATATCCTTTGCCAGATAACCGAAATCGGCAGACAAGATAGAGGGAGATATGATTGGTTTCATAATGCTACATTCTTAAGGGTTATATATCTTAATAACGTACAAATGTAGACAAAAGATTTCAAATCGCCTAACGTTCTCCTGCAAACCACTCTTTAAACTCTCCTACGCGTGCTTTGCTGACAAGAATCTTCTCGGGCGTAGCCATGCGCAGATTAATGGCAAGCCGGTTATTGAACCATAAATCAATATCTTTTATGGCATTTTTTGATATAAGGTATTGCCTGTTGGCACGGAAAAAAGAGACAGGATTCAGACACTCTGCCAGTTCGTCCAAAGTCTGGGTAAGTACATATTCTTTGCCTTCCATCGTCACTGCCTTCACAATTCCTTCTGCAATATAGAAATAAGAAACCGTATCTACCGCCAAAGGCATCAGTTTGTCTCCCTTGACCGGCACCAGAAAATGTGTTTTATAGCTTTCCTCGCGCTTCAACGTCCGTATCAGTCGTAAGAAGTCCGGTTCGTCCGAGTGTGTTCCGTGCAAGTGTTCCAACTTAGCAAGTGCCGCCCGCACCTCTTCTTCTCCGATAGGCTTCAGCAAATAATCTATACTATTCACCTTGAATGCCCGCAAAGCATATTCATCGTAAGCCGTAGTGAAGATAATAGGACAAGTAATGTCTGCATGCTCAAAAATTTCAAAAGCTGAGCCATCTGCCAGATGGATATCCAGGAACACCAGTTGGGGCATAGGCTGGACGGCAAACCAGTCTATCGCATCCGCCACGCTATCCAATATGCCTATTACTTCCATATCGGGAGCAACCTGCTCCAATACCGCCGTCAGGTTACGGACAGCAGCTTTCTCGTCTTCTATAATCAGAGCCTTCATAAGATATGAGCTTTAAGGTTTAACGAGCGGAACGCAAACACTGAACTTCCCGTTAGCTTCGGTTATCTGTATTTCCTTGCCCAACAGCAGTTCATAACGTTTGGAAAGATTAGCCAGCCCTATCCCCGTGCCTGAAGAAACAGTGCGGCGAAGCTGCAAATCATTGTCTATGCAAAGCCGGGTATCCTCTCCTTCGGATGCCGCCACGGTCCTGATTTCAATCGTAAGCGGGTTACGGTTGCTGATTTCATTGTGCTTGATGGCATTCTCCACCAAAGTCTGGACTGAAAGCGGCGGCAGGCGATAGTCCATCAAATGCTCGTCCACCTCTATCGCAAAATGAAGATTGTCTTCATAACGCATCTTCATCAGAAAGATGTAAGCATCTACAAAATCCATTTCCTCTCTCAACGTAACGGTATGTGAGTCATTTTCCTGAAGCGTGTATCGCAGGACGCGGGAAAGTTCGCGGATATAATCCTGTGCTTTCTCCGGGCTTTCGCGTACCAAAGACTGAAGCGTATTAAGTGAGTTGAACAACATGTGCGGATTCAACTGGTTCTTCAATGCCTGATACTGATTCTGGATGTTCTCGGCAAGCAGCTTGCCGTTTTGCAGCAATACCGCCTGTCGTTCGCGTATCAGATAGCTGATATAGCAAGTTCCCGTAACAATCAGGCTTATGATAAGGTCGCGTATCGGATGGAGATAATGATGCACCATCGCATCAATGGCCGGGATATTGAAATTGCGGTGCAGATAGACAAACAGCTCTCCAAGAAGCCTGCTCAACAGCCACGTGAGCATGAATGACAGTGCTACTTTCCACCAGGACATGCGTATCGCCGGATTATTAAATCCGAACAACAACGTATTCACAATGAAAAGTATCAGGAGCGAAAGGAAAGTATATCCGACTTCAAACAACACATCTACCGGAGACATACCCGGAAACAACATTTGTTGTTCCAACGCATCCGTCAGCGATACCAGTTCCGGGAAATGTATCAGGAAACCAACGACAAGCGACACAAGCACCGTCAGTTGGATATACTTCTTGTTTGTTTTTATCATTCGTAAACTCATTCGTATTCCCTGCAAAGATAATAATTCTTACTTTATTCCTTTTCCATTCTGGCAGATACATACATGCCGGGGCGGAATAAGGGACTTGCATCCGCCACTTTTGCATACAGTTCGATAGAACGGTTGGCATCATCTACCTGCTGCCCGATGGACACCAAAGTGGCATGGAAAGTAACTTTCCCCAAACCATTGACACGGAACTGTACACGGCTGCCGACAGTCATACCTGCCAAATCCTTTTCATAAGCTGTAAGGCGTACCATCGTCTGACTTTTGTCGATGAGGTCGCAAAGCGGTTCTCCTACGTTCAGGTATTTTCCCAGATTAGCCTGCACATTGCTGATGTATCCGTTAATAGGGGCTTTTACTTCTATGTATGGATGGATGCCGGTCGCATTCAGAGTTTCCGGTTCAACGCCCAACAGACGAAGCCGGGCTGCGGCAGCCTGCAAGCGGCTCTTCATGGAAAGATAATCGGCTTTACTCTGTTGCAGCTTCTTCTGTGATGCCGCTTCTTCACGTGACAGGTTCTGTTGACGTTGATATTCCGCTTCCAGATACTCCAACTGCGCACGGCTGTCCAGGTAGGCTTGTTGCAGGTCAATAAAATCGGGATTCTCCAAGACACCCAATAAGGTGCCTTTACGGACGTAGGTACCCGGCAATAAGGAGAGATCTTTCACAATCCCGCCCATGCTGAGCGTTACGGTAGCAAAGTTCTGGGGTGGAATCACCAGCACACCATTGAAAGAAGCCGGGTTGGCAATGGCTGTTGCCGAGGTCACGCCATCTACCTGCATTGTATCGGGAAGGGCAGATGCTATAGCCGTTGTATCGGAAGACGGATATTCGGCTTTATTTTCAGTTTGCTTATTCGAGGAATTGCAGGATGCTAACAGCAAAACTGCAATGGGGTAAATTATCTTTTTCATATCCTAAACAGGTATTATTGGTGGTACAATTCATATTCCAAGGCAGCCACATTGTATTGGTAAACTGCTTCGATATATCCTTTCTTTATCTCGCGGGCGGCATTCATGCTTTGCACATACTCGGTGATGTCCGTTTCGCTCTCCCTGAATTGCAGGTCGGCAGTCTTTATCAGATTGTCGGCCTCAGCAAGGGCGGTTGTTGTATAGAAGCGAATGCTTTCGCCATAGCGGCGGATGCTGGCACGAAGTTCCGCCACCCGGTTGTTGAGTTCACGTACATTGGCGTCAGCCTGGGTTTGGGCTATATTGCGTTCAAACTTGGCTTGCCGCACTTTACTGCGTTGCGGCAGGAACCAGATAGGGAACGATACGCCTACCATCCAGGAGTCCAGTCCCTTCTCCGGTAGGATATTCTGGCGGACATAACCCAAGGAAAGTTCCGGGAAGAAGCGGCTGCGTTCAATATTCAGCATCGCTTGCTTCTCACTGACCTGGCTTTGGAAGTATTTCAGATGAGCAGAAGAAAGTGCTAAAGTATCTGCGCTGACCGGATAGAGTTGTATCGACGTTTCGTCCGGCATAACAGGGTACTCCGTATAGCATATCCATTGCAGGCGGGAAGCAGCAAGTTTCAATTCTTCTTCCGCCTGAAACAGTTTATTGCGCATATCTGCGGCAATGGTGGAAGTCATGCTTTTCTCCAAAAGAGTAATCTCTCCTTGCTGGTAGCGTAGCTCACCGGCCTTCTGTACACGGTCTGCCCAACTACTCTGTTCCTTATACATTTCCCGGAGGTTCCAGGCATACAAGTAGTAGGTCCAGGCACGTTTCACTTCGGCTTTCACTTCTTTCTCAACCATCTGTTTATAGTAAGTACCGGTGACAACCTGTTTGTTGACAAGTGCATTCTTGTAGAATGGAGTCAGGAGGGAACCGATAGGCTGGGTCACTGCCATTTCCTTGTCTTTGCGCTCCGTACCGTTAAGCTGTCCCCAGGAATAGGAAAACTCGGTAGAAGACAATTCGACCACTTCGCCACGAGTGGCGCGGACACGCTTGATATCTGTCTCAGCCATCCGCAACCGCGGATTGTTCTTTAGAGCCATCCCGATGGCTTGTTCCAGGTTGATGGTTTGGGGTGCTTCCTGGGCATCGGCATGCATAGGCAGCCCCATCAATAACAAGAAGAAACCAAGACCGAACCATTTCATTATTTTATTATGTCGCAACATTACGGTAGAATTTACAATGTGATAGAATACAGGGATTATTAATAGCGTCAGCACGGTAGAGACAATCAACCCACCGATTACAACCGTTGCCAACGGACGCTGAACCTCTGCTCCTGCAGAAGTGGCGATAGCCATCGGAACAAAGCCTAACGAAGCAACCAATCCGGTCAGGAATACCGGTCGGAGCAGGTGAGGACAACTTTCACGGATAATGCGTGAAGTACCCATTGGATATTTGGTGCTTGCACGGCTATCGTTAAAGTGGTTAATCATCAGGATACCATTGAGCACTGCCACACCGAACAAAGCAATAAAACCCACACCCGCCGAGATACTGAAAGGAAGTCCGCGCAACCACAATGCCAGGATTCCTCCGATAAGAGACAAAGGCACCGTGCTGAATACCACTAAAGTATAAGTGACCGATTTAAAGGCAAAGAAGAGCAACAGCAGAATCAACAACAATGCTACGGGGACAACAATCAGCAAAGTATCGATGGCATTCTGCAAATTCTCGAACTGTCCGCCATACGAGAAGTAATAACCCGGCTTCAGTTTGATATTCTTCTCCAATGTGTTTTGGATTTCACCTACTACCTGCTGTATATCCGCATTGCGCACATTCACTCCGATAACAATACGACGCTTGGTAGCATCCCGGTTTATCTGTAACGGGCCGCTTATCAAATCAATCGTAGCCACCTCGCTGACCGGAATCTGTACGCCCTCCGTAGTACGGACAAACAGTTTGTCAAGATTCAAATCCTTTACCTTATCATAATCCAGGCGGAGCACCAGGTCAAAGCGGCGCTCATTCTCAAAGACTACACCGGCGGCTTCACCGGCATAAGCCGTGCGGACAATCGTATTGAGTTCTTCGATATTAATTCCGTAGCGGGCTATCTTGGCACGGTTATACTGTACCACCAGTTGGGGCAATCCCATAGCTTGCTCCACAATGACGTCGGAAGCACCGGGAATCTTTTCCACATATCCCGCCACCTCTTTAGCCTTAGAGTATAATTCTTCCATGTCTTCCCCGTACAGTTTGATGGCAATATCGGCTTTAGCACCAGTCATCAGTTCATTAAAACGGAGTTGGATAGGCTGGGAGAAATTGAACTCGGCACGCTCGGCAAGAGGTTCCAGGGCATTCTTCATTTTTTCTACCATCTCAGCACGACTGGAAGCGCTGGTCCATTCCTTAAACGGTTTCATAATAATCATTACATCGGCATCTTCAACCGCCATCGGGTCGGTAGGTACCTCAGCCGTACCAATCTTTGCCACCACGTGCTTGATCTCCGGGAATTCATCTTTCAATGTCTTTTCCGCCAGTCGGGAAACCTCAATGCTCTCCGTAAGCGAACTTCCCGCAGGAAGCGTCAATTGCATTGCAAAATCCCCTTCGTCCAACGTTGGAATAAACTCTGCACCCAGTTTGGTAAATAAGAACAAGCTGAAAGCCAGTGCCAGGAAAGCAGCGGTAACAGTGATGCGCACACGATGCAAGCACCAGTTCAATGCCCGATGATATCCTACATTCAACTTATCAAAGAAGTGATCGGCAAATACCTTCTTATCCTTTATAGTGCGCTTCAAGAAAAGGGAAGCCATCATCGGAACATAGGTAAGAGATAACAGCAAAGCACCGATAATACAGAAGACCAACGTCTTTGCCATCGGTGTGAAGTACTTGCCTTCAATACCCGTCAAAGTTAATATCGGGAAAAATACAATCAGGATAATAAAGACCGCAAAAGTGGCGGAACGCACCACATTACCGGCTCCTTTCTCTACCTCCGTATTCATCTCCTCGTGCGTCAACGTACGGCCACGGAACTGACGACCATAAACGTGTGCCAGGATTCCTTCCAGAATAACAATAGAACCATCTACCACAATACCGAAGTCGATGGCGCCCAAACTCATCAAATTGGCAGAAACCCCGAAAATACGCATCAGGATAAAAGCAAAAAGCATGGCCAAAGGAATGACGGAAGCTACAATAAGCCCGGCACGCACATTGCCTAAGAAAACAATAAGAACAAGGAAAACAATCACCGCACCCTCTATCAAATTGCGGACTACGGTAGAAATATTACGGCTTACCAGTTCCGAACGATTCAGATAAGGTTCAATGCTGATACCTTCGGGAAGCATCTTCTGTACTTTCTCAACGCGCTTCTCGAGTTCTGTCGTCACCACATTGGCATTCGCACCTTTCAGCATCATGGCAATGCCACCCACACACTCACCTTCACCATCCATCGTCATGGCACCGAAACGCTTGGCACTGCCGAAGCGGACAATAGCTACATCATTCACATGAATAGGAATACCGTTACGATTGGTCACCACGATACGTTCGATGTCTTTCAGGCTGTTTATCATGCCCTCGGAACGGATATAGTAAGCGCGGTTCACCTTTTCTATATAGCTGCCACCGGTATTCTGGTTATTACGGTTCAAAGCTTCGAATACCTCACCGATAGTAATATTAAGGGAATACAATGCATCAGGGTCTACTGCTACCTCATACTGTTTCAGATATCCGCCGAAGCTGTTAATCTCCACGATACCGGGAATACCGGACAGTTGCCGCTTTACAATCCAGTCCTGGATGGTACGCAGTTCCATGGCATCATATTTATCTTCATATCCCGGAGCTACGGTCAACGTATATTGGTAGATTTCTCCCAGCCCGGTAGTAACGGGCATCAATTCAGGAGTCCCCAACTCTGTCGGGATCTCACCTGCCACCGTTTGTATCTGCTCATTAATGAGCTGGCGTGCCTGCAAGGTGGGGACGCTTTCTTTGAAAACAACCGTAACCAAAGACAGACCGAAACGGCTGACCGAACGGATTTCTTCTACATTCATAATGTTGCTCATGGCAACCTCAATGGGGAAGGTTATCAACTGTTCCACCTCTTGCGGTGCCAAAGTGGGCGAAACTGTTACAATCTGTACCTGATTATTCGTAATATCCGGAACTGCATCTATCGGCAATGTGAGCATTGCATAGACACCTCCGATAAGAAGAAAGAGTGTCGTCAATCCAACGAACAACTTCTTTCTGACAGAGAAACGTACTATTGCATTAAACATTTTTATCGGGTTTTAAATGATAATGCAAAAGTAGCTCCGCAAGCAATTACTTGCGGAGAAAAGTAAGTGAAGTGGAAAGATTCGCAGTTGAAATGACCGGAAACGTAAGTGAACGATATACTTTACTGTACCTTCACTTCTTCGGTCAGGTGCAAGCCACGCAGCAACTCGTCTATTTTCAGTCTTTTCTTGCCGGGAAGTTGCAAGGAACGCACCCCGATAAAGCCATCTGCTGCGGCAATGCGGAAATAAGTTTTACTATCAGTCAAGACGCTACCCGGTTCCATCTGATGGGATTGGGGCAGTTTCTCCGTTTCAAATATCTTCATGACAACCGTTGTTCCGTCAGGCTGTATAAGTTCTGTCCATGCAGCCGGATAGGGAGACAGCCCGCGTACGAAGTCATAAATGCGCTTCACCGGTTGATTCCAATCGATACGACAAGTCTCTTTGAAGATTTTCGGTGCCGGGCGCAATTCACCGGGGGCTGCAATCTCTTCCTGGGGGATGCTCTTAACCGTGCCATCAAGAATAGCATCTACGGTTTCTACAACCAAACGACCACCAAGCATCATCAGCTTGTCATGCACCACGCCCACGTCATCCGTATCGGCAATGGGCACACGTACTTGCTGGATAATCTCGCCTGTATCTATCTCGTGTTTCAGGAAGAAGGTCGTGATACCTGTCTCCGTATCGCCATTGATTACCGCCCAGTTAATAGGAGCAGCACCACGATATTGGGGCAGCAAAGAAGCATGCAGGTTGAATGTGCCCAGGCGGGGCATATTCCATACCACTTCCGGCAACATACGGAATGCTACGACTATCTGCAAATCGGCCTTCCAGGCACGCAGCGCCTCTACAAACTCCTCATTCTTCAACTTCTCCGGTTGAAGAAGCGGAAGATTATGATCCAACGCATACTGCTTCACCGGAGAGAACTGGAGTTTATGTCCCCGTCCGGCGGGCTTATCGGGCATCGTAATAACGCCCACCACATTATAACCACCTTCTACCAAACAACGCAGAGCCTCCACAGCAAAGTCGGGAGTGCCCATATATACAATTCTCAAATCTTCTTTCTTCATATCAGCACATTCTTTAGTCTTCTGAAAAATGTACCAGCACCTGGCGGTACGAATTAAATATCTTCGATTTGGAAACAAAGCCGAGGTATTTGCCATCTGCATCCACTACCGGCAGGTTCCATGTCTTCGTATCATCAAAAGTACGCATCACCTGCTCCATACTGTCCGTATCATACAAACGTGCGGGAGCGGAGGTCATCAACTTGCCCACCGTGAAACGATGATATAACTCCTGACGGAACATAATGTTCCGGATATCGTCCAGCAAGACAATGCCAATCAGTGCTCCAGCCTTATCCGTCACCGGAAAAATATTACGGTGTGAAGCAGAAATAGCTTTGACCAGTTCACCTAAATCCATTTCCGGGTGTACAATTACAAAGTCCCTTTCCACTACATTCTCCATCTTCATCAAGGTAAGCACAGCTCTGTCCTTATGGTGTGTCAGCAGTTCGCCCTTCTTTGCCAAACGCATGGAGTAAATACTATGGGGTTCGAACATGATAATAGTAAGGTAAGAACTTACAGAAACTATCAGCAAAGGCAAAAAGAGGTCGTAGCCTCCCGTCAGTTCGGCTATCAGGAACACTCCCGTCAGAGGGGCATGCATCACACCGCTCATGACACCTGCCATACCCATCAAGGCAAAATTATTCTCGGGCAAGAAAGCCGTCAACTCAAGTTCATTGCTGAAATGTGAGAAAACAAACCCGGCAATACAACCCAAATACAACGAAGGTGCAAAGGTACCACCGCAACCGCCACCACCGTTCGTAGCACTCGATGCAAATACTTTAAACAGGATGATCAGCATCAGGTAAATCAGCAGCATATTTCCGTGACCATAGAAGAAGGAGTTGTTCATCACCGTGTCCCATTGGGTATTGCTTGCTCCGTTCAGCAACAGTTCTATCGTATCATATCCTTCACCGTAGAGTGGCGGGAAAAGGAAAATCAGGATGCTCAGCATCGTTCCTCCCAATATCAGCTTCTTATACGGTGTCTTCAGTTTACCGAAAACGCCTTCTACCGAGTACATGGCACGGGTGAAGTACAACGAAACCAGCCCGCAGAAGATACCGAGCATGATAACGTACGGAATACGCTCTAACTCGAAGGCCTGGTCCAGGTGGAACTTAAACATGGCTTCCGTCCCCGTCACGATATAGGAAACCGTAGCCGCCGTCACGGCAGATATCAGCAACGGCAACAGGGAAGACATCGTCAGGTCTATCATCAGCACCTCCAGCGTAAATACCAATCCGGCAATCGGCGCCTTAAAGATGCCCGCCACAGCACCGGCAGCGCCACAACCCACCAGCAGCATCAGCGTGCGGTGCTCCATCTTGAAGATGCTTCCCAGATTGGAGCCAATGGCGGAACCGGTCAATACAATCGGTGCCTCCGCTCCTACTGATCCACCGAAGCCGATGGTAATGGAACTGGCTATGATAGACGACCACGTATTGTGACGCTTGATGCGCCCCTGCCGTCGGGATATGGCATACAAAATCTTGGTAACTCCATGACTGATATCATCCTTCACTACGTAGCGAACAAACAATCCTGTCAGGAAGATACCCACTACCGGATAAACCAGATAAAGGTAGTTGGCCTCCGTAGAATTAAAGTTTTCCGTCAGGAAATTCTGTATCCAGTGTATGATGGCCTTCAGCAGCAAGGCGGCAAATGCCGTAAAGATACCGACCAGGAAACTGAGTATCAGAATAAACTGCCTTTCCTTAATCTTCTCTTCGCGCCATATAATAAAACGCTGTAATAAACTTCTCTTTTCTCCTGCCATCTTTCTTTTTTATTCGCGGATAATCTTAATGACTCCGCCCTTATCCAGTTTAATGATACTGGACGGTTTCGGACGTCCCATTTCCTCCTGACGCACTCCTACGATGTAGTCCACCGCCGACTTAATATCCTCACTTATCTCACTGAAATTGCCCGGTGAAGGCTGTCCGCTGATATTGGCGGAAGTAGAAACGATGGCCTTGCGGAACTGCTGGCAAAGGCGCTTCGAGAATTCCTCGTTCGTCACCCGTATGCCCACACTGCCGTCTTCGGCTATCAGGTTGGGAGCCAGATTGCGCGCTCCCGAATAAATAATAGTGATAGGTTTGTCCGCCAGTTCTATCAAATCCCAGGCTACCTCCGGCACATCCTGCACATAAAAGTCCACCTTCACAGAAGAATCTACCAGCACCAGCATCGCCTTACTGTCAGAGCGTTGCTTGATTTCGTACACACGGCGCACCGCTTCTTCGTTGGTAGCGTCACAGCCTATGCCCCAGATTGTATCGGTAGGGTATAGAATTATCCCGCCTTCGTTCATCACCTGGCAGGCTTTTTTAATATCTTCTATCATTTCTTGATGCATAATTCAGTGATTAACGTGCAAAAGTACTATTTTTGCAGCGAAATGAACAAAGTTTAAGAGAAAACAATGGAAGAAATTCAATTTAACCACACCCTGCCCATACAACTACGCTTCAATGATGTCGATAAATTCGGCCATGTAAACAACACGGTCTATTTCTCCTTTTACGATTTGGGAAAGACCGAGTACTTTGCCTCCGTATGCCCTCACGTCGATTGGGAGAAAGATGGCATCGTCGTTGTACATATTGAGGCTGAGTTCCTTGCACAAATCTACGGCTCCGACCACATTGCCGTACAAACTGCCGTAACGGAAATCGGAACCAAGAGTTTTCACTTGGCACAGCGTGTCATTGATACCGAAACACATGAAGTGAAGTGCACCTGTACTTCTGTTATGGTGACCTTCGACCTCGATAAGCATGAGTCCAAACCGTTGGAGCAAGAATGGATTGAGGCTATATGCAAATACGAAGGAAGGGATGTAAGGAAAAAGAAATAAAACATCCTATGCATAAGAGTGAGGTACCCTAAGTATACGACTGAGATAGCCTAAGTATACGACTAAGGCACCCTAAGTATACGACTGAGGTACCCCCAGGCTACAGCTTATTCCAGGGGACTTTTACATGTAAATAATTATACATAAATAAAAGTTCCCCTTATTATTATTCGGCGATACATTCCTGTAGAAAAGCTTTCTTAAAAAAGTATGCTATTTTCCATTATTATGCCATTTCTATTAGAATAATAGGAATTAATCATTATATTTGTCAGGATGAAAATGCTTAAATTTTAAGAAACAAGGCTAAAAAGCCTTATTAGCATTCTATTGAATACAAGATAAATTACGTTCATTCTGTTTATTTGCATGATTCGACTTATACTACTGACAGATTTCACCGAATCCTTTGCATACAATTTGCTAAAAGGAGTTCTCGCCTACTCGAAGAGCCACGAGCCATGGGTTGTATGCCGGATGCCGCCTTCGTACAAACACACCTATGGCATAGAAGGAGTTTTGAAGTGGGCCAAGACCTGGCAGGCGGATGCCATTATCGGCCAATTCGATAATGAGGATAATGTAGAGCTGTTCCGACAGAACGGAATTATCGCATTGGCACAGGACTATAAATCAAGATTCAGTAACATTCCCAATATCACTGCCGATTATCGCAAAACCGGTAGGATGGCAGCAGAGTTCTTCCTCAACAAAGGATTCCAGAACTTTGCTTTCTATGGCTACCGCAATACGGTATGGTCGCAAGAACGCTGCGAAGGCTTTTACGAGTGCATAGCCTCACGAGGATTCGGCAACAATTTCTCTTCTTACCAGGAACAGTCGCTTGATGACTTGTGGTTTTATGAGGCTCCTCCCCTGCTTACCTGGCTGAAGTCACTGCCCCAACCCACAGCGCTCATGACCTGTGACGACAATCAGGGCAACCGCATCACGGAAATCTGCAAAGTCAACAATATCAAAGTACCCGATAAAATAGCCATCTTGGGCGTGGACAACGATGAAATCATCTGCAACCTCTCCGATCCCCCTCTGTCCAGCATCAATCCAAACGTTGTAAGAGGCGGATTCGAAGCAGCCGAACTCATCGAGCATATGCTGAACGATGAAGAATGGGTTTATCAGGACGTAATCATCCAGCCGGTAAATATAGTAAACCGCCAATCGACGGATTTCTATTCTACAGCCGATGCACATATCCATACAGTCCTGAGATATATCCATCAGAACTTATCGAATGACATTACGGTGTCGGATATTGTCAAACAAGTCCCCCTATCGCGCCGCTTGCTGGAAATCCGCTTCAAGGAGGTCACCCAACAATCCATTCACAAATATATCTTCAATCTCAGAATGGAACGCTTCGCCCAACTGCTATTGGCCAGTGACGAGCCAATAGCAGATGTAGCGGAGCAAGCAGGCATAAGCAGCCTTAAGAACCTGTCCCGTCAATTCAAGGCATTGAAACAGGTTTCGCCCAATGAATACAGGAAGCAGTACAAAAGGAGAACCAGCTGCAATTACTGAGGCAAGAACAACATGCTATCCGGCAGGGGAGTTTCCAGGATATTCCGCCCGGAATATCCTACTTCCAGCTCCTGACCCATATAGTTCTCAAAGTACAACACATGCAGTTCGTGAAGACCTTTGTCCAGAGCAACCTTTCCTTCGGCACGGCGACCACTATGCCCACCGTCGTTATCAACAACCAATTTACCGTCAATAGATAGTACCGAACCGTCGTCCGAGAAAGTGTAGAAGCGATATACACCCTTCTCGGGGATATTTACCAACGTACGGAAATCATAAGCAAAGTAGTCCTCGACAGCAGCTCCTTCTATCGAGAAGTTTTTCATTGTCCCCTCTTTCACCTTAGTGCAGGATGCAATGTCGGCAACGTGCTTGCACTTTCCTTCGTAATAGGTATATGCCACACCATGCTTGGCAGCAGGTACATCCTTTGCCGGCAGATAGGTCATACTCTGCTCTTCTTCCGAGTTCAGCCCCGAAGGATAGTAATAAGAAGCCTCCCGTCCCGAGGGAGTAGTAATCCATGTATCGAACTTATATTGTCCCTCATACAGCTCGATGATGCGGGCTCCTCTCGTCAACGAGCCGTAGGCATCCATACCGGTCACCCGGCCATATCCAAGTGCAATGCCCTTGTCAATTCCAATATAATCGTTATCGTGATCGTGTCCTGCAAATACTCCCATGACGTCCTTCATATCGACAATCGAGGCAAACATTCCGGAATTAATGTCCGCTGAAGCAACGCCACCTTCCCTGTCATTACCATAAGTTTTTCCATCGCCTGCAAGTTCGTTATATTCAATCAACGGAATATGGAAGAAAGCCAATGAAGGCACAGGTTTGCCACCATTCCCCGCCGTAAAAGCTGCACTCTGATTGCGATACCATTCTATCTGATTGAAGTGAATCCAGTCGTAAGCGCCGTAAAGCTTATTCGGCTGGTAGTCATTAGAATCCATGCAATAGAGCGATGCCGCTACTTTACCTTTCTCCGTGGATGCATAAACGGGAATCACACAATTGCCGCATCCTATTTCCTTCGGGCCTTTCGCTCCCACATAATAAGGAAATTTTAAAAGGAAATCGTAAATTTCATCCCGTGTCAGGTACTCTGCATCATGATTTCCCATAGTCACGACAAAAGGAGTTTTAGTTTCATCAAAGATACTGACAACCGCTTTCCACCCGTCAATGGCCGGATCGGCCGTCACCACATCTCCGCTCAATATGGCAAGCGCAGGACGTTCGGACTTCAGGACCGCACGGATAGTTGCTTCTGTTTCGGCACATTTTGGAGATGTAGGAGTCCAATGCAAATCCGTAAACTGAGCCACTTTAAACTTTCCGTCTTTAAAAGAGAATTGTTTCTGTGCAAGAATCGCTGCCGGCATACAACCCAGCAACACAAATAAAAGAATAACTATTTTCTTCATAATTCTTTGAGATTAGTATATTTCTACTTCATCTATCGCTAACTCACTTTGCTGTCCTTCGTGGTAATATCCCTTCGGGCACAAACCTCCACTCAACAGCTCCAGACGTACAAATGCCGCTTCAGTCTCAGGGAATGAGAGAGATGCCGGAAAACGAGTGCCTTCCGTCAGAGTAAAATCATACGTCAGATTCTTATTACCCACCGGAACAAATGTTTTCCCATCCATAGAAACGGAAACACTGATTGCTCTTGCCGGCCAGACTGTATTCCAAGGACGCCACAAAGAAGAGAAAGCTACCTCCTTCACCCGCTGCGGCTTTTTCAGATTCACCACGATCTGCACACTATCTTGATAAAAACTAATCCAACGACGCATATCACGAGCATATCCACGACGTCCATCCGTCAGCCCAAAGCCTTTATTCAGATGTTCCCACCCGGCTTCCGGATTGCATTTATATTCACAGCCGGTTGCTTTATTTACAGCAAATCCTTTATGAGTTACTTTACCTAAGGGTTTGCCATCTCTATAAACAGCTGCATAAACAACCGCATCTTCACTTAACGGTATCGGTGCCTTATACATAGAGGACGACGTCCCCACCACTGAATCATTGATCGCATAG
The DNA here is from genome assembly GCA_030843315.1 of Bacteroidaceae bacterium. Classification (GTDB taxonomy): domain Bacteria; phylum Bacteroidota; class Bacteroidia; order Bacteroidales; family Bacteroidaceae; genus Bacteroides. The sequence continues at coordinate 33,316 of JAUUPT010000023.1, forward strand.
CGAATCTCGGCATCGGGACAAAACGTTTGCAAGGTCACCTCATAAGCTTGCCGGGAATCATTCCATGCACCATTCAGATTCACTTCGTAGAAATTGCGGCAAGCGTTTACTCCGCAATAATCCAGCCTTTTGAATTCTTTATCCAGTCTGTGGGCAAACGAATCGAAATTCTTATGTTCCGGTTGCGTCCATTGCACTTCAGACATTGCCAGCAGGCGGGGGAAAGCCATATATTCAAAATACTCAGGAGTCTGAATATATTCTCCCCAAATGTTGACCTGTGTCCCAATGATATAAGTCTGTTCTTCGGGCGTCAGTTCGGCAGGAAGCGGATTATAAGCATAAACACTGTCAAGCGGAAGGAAACCGCCGATAGCCAATGGAGCAAACTCCGGACTTTCCTGATAGTGGTCTATATAACATTCGGAACCCGGTGTCATAATAACCTTGTGTTTCTGGCGGGCGGCTTCGATGCCTCCCTTTTCTCCACGCCATGACATCACTGTGGCATTGGGGGCAAGTCCTCCTTCCAGAATCTCATCCCAGCCGATAATATCGCGCCCCTTACTGTTCACAAATTGTTCAATCCGGTGAATAAACCAACTCTGCAACTCTTCCTCATCTTTCAGCCCTTCCCTTTTCATCAGAGCTTGGCAATGAGCACATTTTTTCCACGCTTTCTTGGGACATTCGTCTCCACCGATGTGAATATAGTGACTCGGGAAAAGGTCCATGACTTCCGTCAATACATCTTCCAGGAAGTCGAACGTACCCTCTTTAGGGCAATAGACTTCATCGAAGACGTCAAAATAATCGCGTACTACATACGTCTTTCCCAATCCGCAAGAAAGTTCGGGATAGGATGCCAATGCTGCAGAGGCATGTCCGGGCATTTCTATTTCAGGGATAACCGTGATAAAACGGTCGGATGCGTATTTCACAATCTCCTTGATTTCTTCCTGCGTATAATATCCGGCCTGCTCTTTTCCATCAAAACGCCGGGGATAATAATAGTCGGAATGTCCCACTTGAGTCTGGCTGCGGTGGGAACCTACTTCTATCAGCTTTGGATATTTCTTGATTTCTATTCTCCAACCCTGATCATCCGTCAGATGGAAATGAAACTTATTCATTTTGTAGAATGCCATCAAATCGAGGAACTTCAGCACTTCTTCTTTGGGAAGGAAATTACGCCCTACATCCATCATGGCTCCACGGTGAGGAAAACGGGGAGCATCCGCAATGCTGACAGCCGGAATCCCAATCTTCCCCTCGTACTTCCGACCGGTATCATAAATATCCGCCGGCATAAGCTGCAATAGGGATTGAACGCCGTAGAACAGTCCGGCAGCCGTTTGGTTGGAGCTAATCCTTATAGCATCGGGAGTTACTTCCAACGTATAAGCCTCATCAGGCAAAGAATCATTGATCGAAAGGTAAATATCAGCCGGAGAAGTTTGCGGCACGCTCTTCAACATTACAGAAGTATTCTTCAATGAATTCTCCAAATAACGGAAAACTTTCATCGAAGCTTCTTCAGAAGAAACAGCTACCGTCCTTTCTCCCTGCAATTCATACTTTTCCTGTGACGGAACTATTTCGTTAGGCATAGGTATAATGCCGTAATCTTTTGCAGAATCATGATTTCCTCCACCACATGAGAAAAGGGTAAATGACGCGGCAAGTATCCAATAAACTATTTTCATAACGTTTGAGATAATAAGTCGGGGTATTCTCGTATTGTTTTAAGTATGAGTTCGCCGAACAAGGTATTTGCCCATGCAAACCAGGAACGGGTAAAGTCTGCCGCATTCTCCGAGTTGAAAGACTCGTGCATGAAACCTGTATCTCCGTCCGTGTCACGCAACTGTTTCAGGCAGGCACGTATTTCCCCGGGAGCATCCGTTGTAAGAGCTTTCATAATGATACTCATCGGCCAGATATAGTTCAGCCCGACGTGAGGTCCTCCCACCCCTTCGCCGGCTTTCCCCTTGAAGAAGTAAGGATTATTGTCGCTCCATATCATTTTACGGGTGTTCTGGTAAAGAGCATCCTTGAACGAGCAATAGCCAAGATAGGGAGCCGCCAGAAGGCTGGGCACATTGGCATCGTCCATGCAAAGCGCATTGCCGAAACCATCGACCTCAAAAGCATAAACCCGCCCGCAAACAGGATGGTTGAATATTCCGTATTTACGAATAGCTGCATCCACTTCGTCCGCCAATGCCGCACATTCTACGGCAAAGGCTTCATTCCTGTATACTGTCCGCTCTATCTCTGCCAACTGCCGCAGCGATACCACTGCAAACATATTGGAAGGTATCAGGAAACCGTATTGGGTAGAATCGTCCGAAGGACGGAAGGAAGAAACAATCAGACCGACAGGCTTGACCGGTGCTCCCCATCCGTTGTTTATCTGCGAATCAGTGGGACGGTCACAATCGCGCATAAAGCTATATGGGCCCAGATTCTCTTTACGTTGCTGTTCCTTGAAAGTCCGAACCACCAGTTTCATAGCCTCGTGCCAGCGGTCATCGAACACAGAGGTATCTTTTGTCAGCGACCAATAGTGATGTGCCAAACGGATAGGATAGCATAAAGAATCTATTTCCCACTTACGTTCATGCAGTTCCTTCACCATGTGCTGGGTATGGTCAGTTTCCCAATAGCTGCCCAGCGGGCCATCATTGAAGGCGTTGGCATAAGGATCTATCAAGATGCATCCCGCCTGTCTGTTGATAAGTCCTGCCACAAGTTGCTGTAAGTCCTTGTCACCTTTCATCAATGGCAAATACGGCCACACCTGCGCAGAAGAATCGCGCAACCACATAGCATCGATATCACCCGTAATGACAAATGTGTCCGGTTTGCCATTCTTTATCGTATGTCTGACAGTCGTGTCGAGCGTGTTAGGGAAACAGTTCTCGAACATCCAACGAAGCTTTTCATCTTTTATCTTGACCTTAGCCTCTTCAATGGTTGCATCTACCGCCTTCGATACGAAATGTCTTTTATCCATGGATGGGCGCAGAGAAACATACTTCTGCCCCGATGCTTCGGATGAAGCAAACGATAAAGACGGCCGAATTGCCATAGCAGCTAAAGCGAGTCCGCCTGTCTTCAGAAAGTGGCGCCGCGACATATTTCTTTTCATGGTATTGTTCTTTTAATAGGTATGTTTACCGGGAGTTACGTTAATCTTCTTTTCCTTGCCACCATAAAGCACCACCAACTCAAAACCGATATTAGTATCTACGGTGATACGCGGTTCGTCATTTGCCGAACGGCGAGCTTCAGCCTTTAAGCTGACCATTCCCTCCGGACCGAAAGGATAACGTTCTATTCCGTTCGCCTCTGTCAGATTCATGTCCCACACAATCTGCTGGTTGATATAGTCGCCTTGAATGCCAATAATGAACTCTATCAATTCGGCAATGGGAGGAAGCCCTGCCCAGCCCACAAATTCTTTTCTCGCCATAAATCCCGGTTCCGCCTTTTCGGGAGAATAATACTCCCAGAAAGTACCTGTATTCTTATATACTTCCAAGACTTCTGCATAGTGATTCAAAGCTATTTCCCGCGCCAGTTTGCGGTATCCCTTCTTCACAAGTCCCTGCATCACCATATAGTTGGTACCCGGCCATACTCCACCTTGCCAATAGCGTCCGTTTTCCTTGTACTTAGGATTATCGGCAGACAAAGAGGGTATGCGGCCTTTCCGGTTAAAAGTTGCCGGATTGTCCAGTTCCTTCACCAGACGGTCGAGTTGGTCGGCATCCAGGGCATCAGTATACAAAGCCCAGTAAGCACCTATCCCCTTAGTCTTGCAGAGTGTCCCGTCGGCATACTGGTCATAAAGAAAGCCTGTCTTTTCATCCCACAGGTTGTCGTGGATATACTTTTTCAGCATCTTGGCTTCGTCCTCGAACTCTTCTATTTCCTGCCAGCGCTCCAGGTAGAATCCCATCTCAAGCAGCAGGTTAGCCGTAAACAGTTGCTGAAGATTGGTATCCAGCCAAACCATGTGCCCGTGGCTGTAAATAGGGCTGTATCCTGCCGGCACACGGGGCATATTGTCCATACCTGTTCCCCATCCGCTCGACCAATACGTTCCGTTCCGCCACGTACGGTTAAGCTTCAACCACTTATAGTAAGCACAGAGCACCGGAAATATCTTCTGCAAACGCTCCGTATCTCCGAATTGGTGGTAATAGACCATTTCGGACCAAGGCATCAGGTTGGGTCCGGTGCTGACCGGATCATAACGTTCGAAACAATCAGCCCCGTCAGCCTTTATTTCACGACAGATGAAACCGTCGGGATGCTGTTTGGCATAGAAGTTATTCAACGTCTGCTGGAAAGGAAAAAAGCGCGTACCATAGCGGGCAAACATCAGAATGAACGACGAATCCCACATGAAGATATTGCCATTGTAGGCCGTATCCAGATAGCTCGATACGAATCCGGAGCCCGGTTGAGGAGCCCGAATGTTACCAACAGCTATTTCCCATGCTCTCCAGTACATTTCAAGTTCCTTTTCATGTCCGCCCCAAATGGGATTGGGAAGAATCTGCCGGGCTTCTTCGAAGCTCTTCGGTTCAATGGTTTCGGGCTTGGCTACACGATATTCATTCTCGGTGACCAAAGGTTCTTTTACATACGTATTCTTATAAGGCAAATGATACTTCTCATCATTGCCGCAGCTCTGGGCTTTCAGCAAGGGAATTGCCGCAAACGAAAGCAAGCATGTAAATAAAATGTGTTTCAGCATAGGAAATAGTTGTTTTTGATTTATAGATTGAGCAACTTCTTTATCTTATCGAATACAGCCGTATTCTCAAATATCCCGGTGAACTCCTCAGCGCCGGGGCCAAAAGCATATACCGGCACCATCACGCCACTGTGTCCACCCGTGGAGAACTTGCATACGATTTTGCCTTCTTGCAGGTCGCCGTCCACCAGGGTAAGGCCACCAGTTTCATGATCGGCAGTAACCACAACAAGCGTTTCACCGTCTTTGGCAGCCCACTCGTAGATAGCGCCGATGGTACGGTCAAAATCATGCGTTTCCTGCATCAACAGGTCGAGGTCGTTAAAGTGTCCGTAATCATCCAATTGCGAACCTTCTATCATCATAAAGAAGCCGTTCTTATTTTGGTTCAGCAGGTCGATGCCTTTCAATGAAGCACGTGCCAGCAAGTCGCCGCGTTCGGCAGGAAGCGGGGTGTCTACCGGATAAGGTACGGCGAATACTTTACCGCTTTGTATGGCTGCCAGCTCGTCCCAGCTGCGGGGAGTCTGGAAACCTTTTGCACGCAATTCGCTGAACAGGTCACGTCCGTCTTCACGGTTCTCGAAAAGTTTGGCGCCACCACCAAATACATAGTCCGCATTGCAATTCACGTAATCCGTCACAATGGCAGCCTCGGCATCCCGGTCTATGTTATGGCAACAGAAATCGGCAGGAGTAGCATCCCAGAGGCGACAAGTTACTGCCAAACCTGTTGATTTGCCCTTGGTAGCAGCCAAGTCAACCAGCGATTTCAACGGACGTCCTTCTGTATCCACGCCAACAGAATGATAATTCGTCTTATGCCCGGTAGCCAGAGCCGTACCGCCGGCACCGGAATCGGTAATCAATTTATTGGCACAGTAAGTCTTTGACAAACCTACTGTCTGGCAATTATCCAAAAAGAGTTTACCCCGGTTGGCAGTCCATGCAGAATATACATGCATGAGGCTCATGCCGTCACCAATCATCAGAATGACGTTCTTTATCTTCTTACCTTGAGGCGGAGTTATCTTTGTTACTTCATACGGATTTTCCAATACATATGTTTGTTCCTTGTCCCGGCGGCTTTGCGCCCATACATTGACCGGCAATAATGCAATCGCTAAAGCTACGAATACGCAGTTTCTTAATATCTTCTTCATTACTATTAATTTATTTGTTAGCAACTATTTTCACTTATAAAATCCCTTATTCCACTGTCACCAGAACAGGTGCATGATCTGACAGGAAAGCATCGTTTTCTGTTTCTGCCAAAACACCGTATCTCAGCACTTTAAGTCCATTGCGCACAAATACATAGTCAATCAACGGACGACGGTCATAAGGAAGTTTTCCGAAATCATGCCAACTCCACGACGGACCGTAAACAATGGGAGATGCACTACGCGAATCCGTCAGGTGTTCCGGATTAGAGGGGTCGGTTACATGCTTGATAACATCCGATTCCGGCTCGGAATTGAAATCTCCGGTAACAATTACCGGCAATCCGTCACTTAACTGATTCACTCTGTCCAGGATAAGACTTATCCCTTCACGACGTGCCACCACTCCCACATGGTCCAAGTGCGTATTCAGTGCAAAGAATTCTTTGCCGGAGGTATTGTCTTTCAGTTTTGCCCACGAAGCGATACGCTCACAAGCACCGTCCCATCCTCTGGAACCGGCAACCTCAGGAGTCTCGCTTAGCCAGAAGTAACCAGAATCGAGCAAAGTAAAACGATTCTTCTTGTACCAGAGGGCACTGTATTCTCCTTTTTCTTTTCCGTCTTCACGACCTACTCCAATCACTCCGTATTCCGGCAAACGCTGCTTAAGATCTTCCAACTGGTTGTGGAGAACTTCTTGTGTACCCAGTATATCCACGTCATAAAAGCGGATAGCATTTGCAGCACGGTCTTTCCGGTACTTCCAGTTGTCCAGACTGTCTTCCGGGTTATCATAACGAATATTAAAGGACATTACATTGACAGGTGCCGGTGCGGAAGCCTGTTGCTGTTTCACTTGTCCGCACGATGCAGTCAAGAATGGTAAAAGTAATAAAAATAATTTTTTCATGGCAATCTATGTTGTTAATTATTTTACAAACAAGGCAGAAGCAGGAATCGGTACCAGTCCCTTCGCAGAAGGAAGTTTCCATGCCCAACTTAAATGTTCCCCTTCATAATCCTCGAAATAATAAAGTGTATAAGGATGAAATCCTTTTTTCAGAGCAATCAGTCCCGTTGCGGGAATAGCCGCATGAGAACCATCATTATTCACCACCAATTCATTGTCGATATACAAGACGCTGCCGTCATCCGAGCGCGTCTGGAAAGTGTAGACTCCGTCCTCAGGAACATTAATCAAACCAGAGAATATGTAACCGAAATGATCTTCCTGTCTGGCTCCCTTAATGGATGGTTCCGGCAGAATACCCGTTTCTACCAATGGGCTTTTCTCTACATCCGCCACCTTATGATACATTCCCTCATAATATTTATAGGATGTACCGTTTTGTGTGGGATGTACCTGAAGCGCAGCTTTCAACTCAGCCTTAGTAGCCATAATAGACAAAGTTCTGCTTGGACGGAAACCGTCTTTGAACCCTTTGGCCTTTATCTGCGTTGTCTTGTCCAATTCGAATGGTTGCTCGTAGAGTGAAGACGTATCAGTCGGTTCACTACCGTCCAATGTATATCTGATAACTGCACCCTCAGTTGCCGTGGCAAGGGTAACGGTTGTCTTATCCATAAACAAGTTCAAATCTCTGTCTATATAAGGAATGGACACTACATTCTCGCGGGTATAAGAATAAGGAGAAGCCTCTTCTGAAACACCCCTGGTTTTATCCGGCTTGTCGGATAAGGTAAAGCGAAGCTCACCACCTTCCATCAGTTGCTCATAAGTAATGAAGTTAGTATCTATCTGCTTTCCATTCAATTCAACCTTACTGATATAGATATTTTTCTTCGGGTTATTGGCAAGAATAGTGAGGGTTTTTCCGCCCGCCAATATCACGACAGCTTTCTCGAACAAAGGACTGGTCAGGGTAAATTCATTGCTACCGGGACATACAGAGTACAATCCCAGGCTGGACAATATATACCATGCAGACATCTGTCCACAGTCTTCGTTGCCAATGACACCCTCCGGAGTAGGTTGATACATTTCATGCAGCAAACGGCGTGTCATTTCCTGAGTTTTCCACGGTTGGCCTACATAATCATACAAATAAGCGATATGATGGCTCGGTTCGTTACCATGCACATACTGGCCTATCAGACCGGTAATATCAACAAGGTCGCCATCGACCTCCGATTCTACCGTAAATATAGAGTCGAGTGCAGCAACAAACTCCTCTTTACCACCGAACAGTTGCACCATCCCGTATACATCATGAGGCACAAAGAAACGATATTGCCAGGCAGTAGCTTCGGTATAGGCACGACCTATTTCAACAGGATTGAAAGGAGTCTCCCAATTGCCATCCATCCGTTTGGGACGGAAGAATTTCGTAGAACCGTCGAATACATTGATATAGTTCTGAGAACGTTCGATGTACTTTTGGTAAACATCCTCTTTTCCCATCGCTTGTGCCATACGTGCGATGCACCAATCATCGTAAGCGAATTCCAGCAGGCAAGATATGGATTCCTTTTTAATATTCGAAGGGATAAATCCGTATTTTATATAGTAATCCGCTCCCTTTTTATTCTTTTCAGACGATACGACCATAGCATTCAATGCTTTCTCCGCATCGAAGCCTCTGATACCCTTCAGATAAGCATCGGCAATAACAGAAACCGAGTGGTATCCGATCATCGTGCCCGTCTCTCCGGCAGAAAGCGGCCAGATGGGAAGCTCGCCCGAAGCATCATAAATATTCAGGTAGGAATTAACCATATTGTTTACCAATGTGGTGTCAATCAGCGTCATCAAGGGATTCCATGCGCGGAAAGTATCCCAAATGGAGAAAGTGGAATACTGCTTTTCACCTTTTGGCAACTGCCCTATCTGCATGTCATGCCGACGATATTCACCGTTGACGTCGCTCACAACGTTGGGCACAACCATAGCGTGATACATAGCGGTATAAAAGTTCTTCAAGTCATCCGTATTGCCCCCTTCTACTGTAATGGCAGAAAGTGCTTGTTCCCAAGCGGAACGGGCGGCAGTACGCACGGCATCAAAATTAAAGTCCGCTACTTCAGCTTCCAGGTTTTCACGCGCATTCTCCTCACTGACTATTGACAATCCCACTTTTGCAACAACAGGTTCGCCATCACTGTCATCAAAGGACAATAGAGCTTGTAAGTCGGTACCGGTCAACTTGGTTTCGGCAGAAATCATTTTCTTATCCTGCACAAATTCAACAGCCTTGAAAGGCTTTGAGAATTGGGCTACAAAATAAACATATTGATTATCGGTCCATCCTCTGGTTCTACGCATACCTGCAATCTCATTGGCAGCAGTCTGCTCCAACGTTGCTTCGTAGATATATTCGTTATCCAACAAGTGGGCCAGATCTATGATAACAGATGCTTCCTTGCCGGAAGGGAATGTATAACGATGCATTCCGACATGCGTAGTTGCAGTCAGTTCAGCCTTTATTCCCTCATCTTTCAGCAATACCGAATAATATCCGGCTGATGCCTTCTCATCTTTATGGGAAAAAGCAGCAGGTTGGTAAATATTTTCCGCAGCCAGGTCCGGCTTTTGAGTAGTGGGACGGAATAATATATCGCCCAGGTCAATACACCCGGTACCGCTCAGATGCGTATGCGAAAAGCCTTTCAGAGTCGCATCATCATAATGATACCCAGCACAAGCATCCCAGTTTCCGGCGCGCGTATCAGGGCTTAACTGCACCGCACCGAAGGGAACGGTTGCTCCCGGATAAGTATGCCCATGAAAACCGGTTCCTATAAAAGGATCTACATAGTCAACGGGGGATTGCTTGCCGGACGAGCAAGAACTGCAAACAAAAAATGCAAGAGCTGCATATATAATTTCTTTTAGTTTCATCAAAGTACATATTTGAAGGTTATTCCATTAATCACTCCCGCTTTTCAGTGTAAAAAAGGGAAAGATGAGGGTGTGCCTTACGACACACCCTCTTAGACCAATGGCTATGAGGTCTGTAACTCCCGGAAAGAATTAATTATAACCGGGATTCTGTTTCAGTTTACCATTAGAGTTCACCACTTGCTGATACGGATAAGGGAACACCATGCGATAATCTTCATAACGAGCTTTAGACACTTCTTTGAACATGGCATAAGTGTCAATATGGAAATTCGATTCCGGATTAGAGCGTTCGTCATAAACACGCACGCGTGGCGCGGCGTTCAACTCTTTTTCTGCCAAAGCCTTTATCTCGGCATTGGAAGAACGATGCCAGCGTTTCAGGTCAAACAAATGGTCAGTGAACTCAAAAGCCAACTCACAACGACGTTCATGATACAATTGCGCCATAGTGGCAGGTGCCGGAGTTTCCAGGTCATGACCACAAGCGCGCTTATGGATGCGGTTCAAATCATCCCATGCCTTATCAGCCTGGTTGGTCATCAAGTAAGCCTCCGCACGGAACAGCAGCATCTCGGCAAAACGGATAACGGGGAAATTAATACGTGCTGTCGGCCAGTCACCGTTGCTATTAATATAGCCGGAAGTGGGGTCCTTATGCTTAAATGGGTCCATATACTTATTGATCATGAATCCTGATTCTATGTCAGAAGCAGAAAAGAAACGGCGAGTCTCTCCGAAGTACTGGAATTCCTGATTGTATTCCAAGATGGTGCGAACCAGGCGAGCGTTACCTTCACCGTCTTTACGCATCTCCTCATAAATATCGTAAGAAGGCTTGTTCTGGCCCCAGCCATTATACTTACCCCATCCCTTATTCTCTAAGATAACACCGGGAAATTCGGAGCCGCCGCCATTGGAACCGCCATTGCCGGGAATTGCCCAAATATATTCCTCATTATAGAAATCTGCAAAATCCGAAGAGAACACTTTGTCCAAGGAACTTGCCAGATTACGGTGGTAGGTAGATTCCAACTCATTGACCATGGTAATCACGTCTTTCCATTTGTCAGGCGCCCAAGTAGCCCAATAGGCATAAACCTTGGCTTTGAAAGCCACAGCAGCGGCATCGTGTGCACGTCCGATATTGTCTGCATCATAGTCCTCAAGACGCGGCAGGCGTTCTATCGCCCAGTCCATATCCTCAATAATCATCCGATAGTCATCCTCCACAGAATTCTGCTGGGGTGGAATGGAGTAATCATAGTCACCTTCAAAATCTTCGTAGCGAACAAAGGGCACTCCTTGTTCGGGCAATCCATAGCGATAAGCCACCAGGAAGTGTGCCCATCCACGGGTAAAGTATGCCTCACCCAAGCTTCGTGTTTCGACAGGGGTAAGAGTTGTTGTCTTCTCTTTATTCAATAAACTTTTTATCACCCAATTGGAACGGGCCATCACCTTATAGAGTGTTTCAAAAATACCATTCAACGGAGTGGAACTTGAAGCATCATTTGTAAAGAGAGCCAAATCTGTATAGTCACGGGTACGCCCCCATACTACATCGCAAGCAGCCCCCTGCTCCCAAAAGAGTTCACGTCCGTAAAGAGCCTCCTGATGGAATCGCTCGTACAAGCCGTCAACGGCATCAATGGCTTGCTGGTCGTTCAAAAAATAAGCGTTTATAGTGGCATTCCCTTCAGGCTGCACATCCAGGAAATCACTGCAAGAGCTTGTCAACAGTGCAGCCGACACAGCTAAAAACAATATATTTCTTTTCATAATCATTTCTATCTTCATGTTATTAATAAGTCAGTTTCACACCTACCGACAGTACGCGCGATACCGGGTATTTCAAAGCATCCCATCCGCCGCATTCGGGGTCTACGCCCGAATATCCGGTAAATGTAGCCAAATTCTCACCGCTGAAGTAAACAGAAAGGCGGCTGTTGCGTTCGCTCATATGAGACCATTTGCGGAACACGTCACTTAAGTCATAAGACACAGTCAGGTTCTTGAACCGCAAGTAGGATGAATTCTCCAGGAAATAGTCGGATGGACGAGAGAAGTTCTTGTTGATGTCCAACTTGGAAAGGCGAGGAATGTCCGAACCTGTATTCGTAGGACTCCAGGCATTCAGGATTTCAGCCGAACGGTTGAAACTGCCTTCCACATCACTCAGCAACATGGATTTACCCACATAAAGTGCTTGTGCACCACCTACACCTTGGAACATAGCGCTAACAGAAATTTTCTTCCACGTCACGCCCAGTGTAAAGGCAAAAGTTGTCTTAGGCATGGCATTGCCCATATACTGACGGTCTTCATCGCTGATTTCTCCATCACCATTGTAATCCACAAACTTCAGGTCGCCGGCTTTAGCTCCTGGCTGTATAGGGTTTCCTTCCTTATTCTTATAGTTAGCAGCCTCTTCATCGCTTTGGAAAATGCCGTCAGTCTTAATCAGATAGAAAGAGTTCAGCGGTTTTCCTTCGGCAGACTGAATCATGTAAGGCAGATTACGGAAAGTCTTGTCATCTGTCCATACACCTGCAGTGCCGTCAGCATTCTTCACGCCAATATCCGAAACCCAGTTCTTCAAATAAGAGAAGTTACCCGATACAAAGTACGAAAGATTTCTGTTGATTTTATCGCTCCAGTTGGCAGAAATCTCAAAACCACGATTGCGCACCTCACCCAGGTTTACAAGCTGACGTTTCACACCGATAGTCTGCGGCCATCCCGTAGTACGAGTCTGAATAAGATTGAATGTACGCTTGTCAAAGTAGTCCATTGACAATGACAGACGATTCTTGAACAGTTCCACATCAAGTCCCAAGTCAGTTTGTTCTGAAGTTTCCCACGTCAGATCAACATTCAGGGCATCCGTCGGAATAAAAACGATGTTACCCCATACGGTATTTGAAGCAACGCCATACTGAGCTTGCTCGTTCCAACTGGTCTTGTCAAGTACCGGTGATTTGTAACTCATAGGTACAGAGCTAATGTTACCGATACGTCCCCAAGAGGCACGCAATTTCAGCAAACTGATAAAGTCACTTTTCTTGAAGAACGATTCATTCGAAATCTTCCATCCCAAAGTGAAAGCAGGGAAATCGCCATGATTATTTTCCTTAGGCAGACGACCGGCATAGTCACGACGGAAAGAAGCTGTGAGGAAATAGCGGTCGGCATACGAGTAAGCCAAACGACCAATCAAGGATACGTTGGCATCAGGACCGGTCAGATAGTCAGTAGCCTTCACCGATTTGGCATAAGCCAGATATTGCAGATAAGCGGATTCGTCAGCAAGATCAGTACCTGTCACTTCCAATCCGCGCGTATCACTATGATCGGCAGTGGTGGCTAACAATACACCGATTGTATGGTCGCCGAAAGTATGGTCGTAAGTCAGCGTGTTCTCTGTCTTCCAGGCATCGGCACGATAAGTGGTTTCCTGCAGGTTGTTGCTGAGAACCGGTTTACCCACCTCGTCACGGATAGGATTGAACTTCTTAAAGTGATTTGTACGCAGGTTATAAGTAAAACGGCTGACAAACTTCAAGCCCGGAATCACGTTGTCAATATTTAAGCTGGTAGTACTCCACAAATCGCTCGTCTTGTCATAAACATTCTCAGCCTTAAGCAGACGAACCGGATTCACTGCATCGCCATGAGCATCGGCAAAGTTACTTCCATATTTCTTGATATATTCCGGATCTTCAGTCGTAGTACCGCCATAGCTTCCATCCAGCGGATTGTAGACAGTGGCACTTGCCGGCATATAGATAGCCGAGATAATAGGGCCGGTAAAGGCATCATTGTCTGTACTCTTGGAACGTGAAGATGTGTTCTGCCAAGTTAAGTCCTCGCTGATGCTCACCCACTTGTTCAACTTCATCTTGCTGTTATAGCGCAGTGACAGATTCTTTTTATAAGTATTAATCAGTACACCTTGATCGTCATCATAAGCAAAAGACAGACGGTGTGTGAAATTCTCCGTACCCACATTCAAAGCTACATTGTGACGTTGATAGAAAGCCGTGCGGAAAATTTCGTCCATCCAATTGGTACGGGTAGTTCCTATCCAGGGGTTCTTGGTTACATCCCAGCCGTCGGGCACTGTAAGCCCCGCATTCTTATAAGACATCTGGCGCATTTCCAATTCCTGTTCTGCATTCAGCGGCTTTATCAGATTGGTAGCCTGGCGGATACCGAAAGTACCGTCATAAGTCAGTGACGGTGCACCTTCTTTAGCCTTCTTGGTAGTGACCAACACTACGCCACCCGCACCCGACTGTGCACCGTAGATAGCAGCCGAAGCGGCATCCTTCAATACTACAATGCTTTCAATGTCGTTCATGGAAGCGATGGGAGCACCCGGTACGCCATCTACTACCCAAAGTACATTGTCACCATCCTGTGAGCCTTGACCACGAATCACAATGGAAGGGGAAGAAGTCGGGTCACCGCCATCAGCCTGGATGGTAACACCCGGCAACTGTCCTTGCAACATACTTTCGGTAGAAGTCACCGGGCGTGCAGCCAACTCATCCGTGTTGCTTACCACACCGACAGCAGCGGACAAGTCTTGCTTGCGTGCACTGGCCCCATAACCCAATACCACTACTTCTTCCAGGAGTTCGGTATCTTCTTTCAAGATTACCGTCAGATCTTTTCCCGTTACCGGAACTTCCTGAGTTGTATAGCCAACAAAACTAACGATCAATACGTCATTTTTGCCAGCCGACAACATAAACTTGCCATCTATGTCTGTAATGACTCCCGTAGAAGTCCCTTTTACCAGAACATTGGCACCGATCACAGGTTCACCTGTCTGATCTTTTACTATTCCTTTCACTGAAATCTGCTGTGCATAAGCACCTGCCGAAAAGAATAGTCCCAACAATAAAGTCAGAATCATTTGATTGATTCTAAGATTCAGTTGTTTCATATATTTAAAATTTAAAGTTTATAATAATAGAAACTATAATTCCGCCACAAAGGTCATAAAACGGAATTACAAAGATATTACAATGGAAATATTTTTATTACCTTATTTGTGTTTAGTACAATAATCAGAATATTTAATGTATACTATTTAGATTATAAAAAACTCTGTATCTTATAAATATTAATTCTTAATCAAAGCAGACGCACCCAGTAAGCTAATATCTTTTTGGTGCGAGGCAATCACTTTCACATTATTCAATATTTTTTCATAAGGGAAACTTTGCATTGCATTTTCCATAGCATTCTTAAAGAGAGGGTAAGCCGATACAATACCACCACCCAAAACAATAGCTTGAGGGGCATAGGCATAAAGGATTACCTTCATTAGATTACCTAAGTGCATCCCGAATTCAGCCCAAACATCCAACGCCGCCTGCTCTCCCCGTCCGGCCTGCCCGGCTACTATAGCACCCGTCGTATTATAACGTTTAAAAAAGAAGCTGCTACAATAACGCTCAAAGTCGGAATCCAGATAAGGGAAAGAACCTACCTCACCGGCTCCCGCGTATTGACCGGAATACAAACGATGATCGACAATAACACCTGCCCCGATGCCTGTTCCGATAGTAACCCCTACCATATTATTATAGGGACGTCCTTCGCCAAACAAACTCTCGCCCAAAGCAAAGCAGTTAGAGTCATTATTGATAGCAACCGGCACTCCAAACTCATCTTCCAGAATATCCTTCAGATGCACTTCGTTCCAGGAAGAAATGTTTGCCACATTATATACAATGCCTCGTTCCGAGTCTACAATCGAAGGAACCCCAATACCGATACCTTCCACCTTTTCGTTCATTACGCTCTCAATCAGTTGAGAAAGCCGCTTGAGTACAGTAGAAGCATCCTCTTGTGAAGGGCAAGGAACCGAAGTCTTATTCAAACATCGCCCATCCTCCACTTGTGCTATTCGGATATTCGTTCCACCTAAATCTATTGCCAGTTTCATAGTACGTTGACTTAAAGTTTTTTTAATATATGCAAATATAGGGAATGCGTATTTTTTCCTTATTCCCAATTGCGCATTTAAATCTTCATTTTGCGCAAACTTACAACGTTCACCGAGAGAAAATGATTATTCGTCGCAGATTGCCACCATAAAGGAGCAGTATTAACGTATATTACTATCAATCAGATATTCCACCAGTTCTTGCCCACCCTGCCTGTCTATAAAATCAATGAAGACAATACCACAATTCCGTTTGTCAGCTTTCTTCAAATATTCCGCCACAGGTTTGTTTATCTTATCGGCAAAAATAGCCGGCGTACCTGAAGGCAACCCTGTAGCACTTACAAAGGTGATTCCCCACCGATGCGAAGAAGCCGGTTCGGCAGAAACTTTATTAAAATTATTAATACATACTTCTATTTTCTTTTCGGCATCCTTATCCGATTCATACTGATATTCATCTTGAAGCAAGACAGTGCCTTCTTTTCCGTCTTTATTGCGGAGTGCAAGCAGACAAGTAGCATTATCCGCCCAACCGATGCAGGCAGCTCCCGGATAATCGTCCATCGCACGGTCTCTATGCAGAAAAAGAATCTTTCCGCGACAGTCCCCCAATGCCAATTCCGGGTGATAATCCAGCACGAAATAGTTCCGGTTTGCAGGGTCACTCAAGGAAGCCGACAGCAAAGAGGCATAATCCTGCAATTCCCCTCCCTCCTTTTTCAGCGAGACAATTAGAGTCTCCGAAGGATGCGCCTGCAAGAAGCTTATAAAAGCAGGCAGCACATCATCCTCCCAATATATCTTCTGGAAAGCATAGCTATGGAATATTCCTAATTTATTGTTTTTCTTCTCCAAACGGATATCAAAAGCGCGAATGCCTTGCTGCAACTGGGCAGAGATGCCCACAGCCTGCGTTTTCAGCATACGCCCACCCCTGGTAGTACCGCTATCATGTGTGCCCGGGATGGATATCTTGCACACCGGGAGCGTATCCGGAAGATATTTCATCCAATCTGTTTTTTCTACGCCAGCGCCCACCTGCATATCCATGCCGACACCTCGAGAGCCACCGTTCCCTGCATAAGCATAAATACTCAATACAGAGATAATCAAAGCTATCACATAAGAAAACCGTAACCGTTTTTGTTCCATAACATTCTGTTCCTTAGTTTTGACAGATGCAAAAATAGAGGGTTCGTTTTCCTTATTCGTCCTAAATTGCGTATATAGTTCTTCATTTTGCGCAAAAGTGCGACAGCCATATAAAATCTCCATTCATCGGTTCATTTCCCGGAAGAGCTTAAAAGCATCTGTAAGGTATTTGTTCCATACCCTCTTCGTAGCAACTCCAATACAAGTCCAATGCAACTCCAATACAAGTCCAATCGTAAGCATTGGACTTGCAATAGAGATGCAATGTATCAGTAAAGACAGAAATAGGGAGCAGAAGGGAAGGTGGAAGATGCTAAGAAAGTAGCGTAAACTGCAAATGATTATCCATACTGCGGCTTTCGTCCAGCACAAAGCCCTCCCAGGTGAAGGCTTTCAAGTCTTCGGGACGCTCGATACGGTTCTTGATGATGAAGCGAGCCATTTCTCCGCGGCACATCTTGGCATAGATAACGATTGTCTTCAAGTCTCCGCCTTTCCACACCTGGAAGTCAGGAGTGACAACACGTACCTCCTGCTCCACCCGTTTCCAGTCGAACAGGTCTTTCATTTCGCCGCTTGCCAGGTTTAGGAGCACACCGCCTTGTTTTTTGATTTCCGAGATGAAATAATCGGTCATCAGAGGTTTCCAATAATCAAACATGGAGATGCCACCTTTCTCCGGCAGGCACACATCACCTTCCAGACGATAGGGTTTAATACCGTCCAGCGGACGAAGCAGACCGTAAAGAAACGAAGTGATGCGCAGGTGCTCTTGTGCATAATAGAAATCATCGGCAGTAAAGTCCTTCGGAAGAATGCGTTTGAAGACGGCTCCCGTATAAGCGCAGAGGGCAGGCATCGGGCGGTTGTCTTCCGAGCAGAAGTCATGATAGCGCAAACGGTTCTCGGCAGCAATCTTGGCATTCACCCGCAAGAGCTTCTCCAACTCTGCCGTTGAGTACTGCGACATTTCGAGTGCATTCTCCACAGCTTCCGCTTCAAACTTCGGAATGGTTATTTCGGGCACAGCAATGGAACTGCGCGACGCCATCGTTTTGGCACAAGAGATAAAAGTGAGCATAGTCTTCTTTTTTTTAAGTGATGCAAAAATAAGGGGTTTTCAGCAGAGAATACACATCTTTAAGAAGATTTTCCAAAGAATTCGCCTCCTTTTCAAGAGTTTTTTCATACCTTTACACCTTGTTGGAGAAAAGTGCACTTACTTTTGGCCCCCCATTCTCCGACACCATGAGATAGAAGAAAGAAAAAATAATATATAAAATGACTCACAAATGGAATTATCAACCCATTACATCCGAACAGGCAGAAGCAAGCCAACAACTGGCCCAAGAATTGGGAATTAGCCCAATACTAGGGAGATTGCTGGTGGAGCGGGGAATAACGACGGCAACCGATGCCCGGAAGTTTTTCCGCCCGCAACTACCGGACTTATACGACCCGTTCCTTATGAAAGATATGGATTTGGCCGTAGAGCGCCTGAACAAGGCAATGGGAAAGAAAGAGCGCGTTCTGATTTATGGAGATTATGATGTGGACGGCACCACAGCCGTGGCGCTGGTTTACAAGTTTATTCAACAGTTCTATTCGAACATTGACTATTACATCCCCGACCGCTACAACGAAGGCTACGGGGTTTCAAAAAAAGGAGTGGACTACGCCGCCGAAACCGGTGTAGGACTTATCATCGTACTGGATTGCGGCATCAAAGCCGTGGAAGAAATAACGTACGCCAAAGAGAGAGGCATCGACTTCATCATCTGCGACCACCACGTACCCGACGATGTACTGCCTCCTGCCGTTGCCATACTGAATGCCAAACGCGAAGACAACACTTATCCTTACGAGCACCTCTCCGGTTGTGGGGTAGGATTTAAGTTTATGCAGGCATTTGCCCTGAACAACGGCATTGAGTTCCACCATCTTATACCTTTGCTGGATCTCTGCGCCGTAAGCATTGCTTCGGACATCGTCCCTATTATGGGAGAGAACCGTATCTTGGCATATCACGGGCTGAAACAGTTGAACAGTAACCCCAGCGTAGGTCTGAAAGCAATTATCGACGTATGCGGACTGACGGACAAGGATATCACGGTAAGCGACATCGTGTTCAAGATAGGCCCGCGCATCAATGCTTCCGGACGCATCCAGAACGGGAAAGAAGCCGTGGACCTGCTTACGGAGAAAGACTTCTCCCTGGCATTGGAGAAGGCCAACCAAATAAACCAATACAACGAAACCCGCAAAGACCTCGACAAGACCATGACCGAGGAAGCCAACCAGATTGTGGCGGATTTGGACGGCCTGGCTGACCGCCGCTCTATCGTGCTATACAACGAGGATTGGCACAAAGGGGTTATCGGCATTGTAGCTTCCCGCCTGACGGAAGTCTATTACCGTCCTGCCGTGGTACTGACGCGCACAGACGATATGGCAACCGGTTCGGCACGTTCCGTTTCGGGCTTCGATGTTTATAAAGCCATCGAGCACTGCCGCGACTTGCTTGAGAACTTCGGCGGACACACTTATGCAGCCGGACTCTCTATGAAAGTGGAGAACGTAGAAGCCTTTACCAAGCGCTTCGAAGCGTTTGTTTCCGAGCATATACTGCCCGAGCAGACCAGTGCGGTGATAGATATCAATGCAGAAATTGATTTCAGAGACATTACTCCGAAGTTCGCCAGCGACTTGAAAAGGTTCAACCCTTTCGGTCCCGACAATACCAAGCCCATATTCTGTACGCACAATGTGTATGATTATGGCACCAGCAAAGTCGTTGGCCGCGACCAGGAGCATATCAAACTGGAACTGGTGGACAACAAATCGAACAATGTAATGAACGGTATTGCCTTCGGACAAAGCTCTCATGTGCGTTTCATCAAAAGCAAGCGTTCGTTCGACATATGCTACACCATCGAAGAAAATACGCATAAGCGCGGTGAGGTGCAGTTGCAGATTGAAGATATTCAACCAAACTAAAGAGCCTCTCCCCTAACCCCTCCCCCGTAGGGAGGGGAAAAGATAGTTATGCATTATAAAGGGAAAGTGAGAGTATGATGAACCAGAATGATAGTCAAAGTAGCTTCAAAGCCCCCCTCCCTACGGGGGAGGGGTGGGGGGAGAGGCTTCTAAAGCAATACTGGGGTTACGATAACTTTCGGGGTATTCAGGAAGACATCATCACCAGCATTGGCGAAGGCAAGGACACCTTGGGGCTGATGCCTACGGGAGGTGGTAAATCCATTACTTTTCAGGTACCGGCACTTGCACAGGAGGGGCTTTGCCTGGTCATCACCCCCTTGATTGCCTTGATGAAAGACCAGGTGCAGAACCTGAAGAAGCGGGGTATCAAAGCACTCGCCATCTACTCCGGCATGAGTCGGCAGGAGATTGTCACCACCTTAGAAAACTGCATCTTCGGCAACTTCAAGTTTCTCTATATATCCCCCGAACGGCTGAGCACAGAAATCTTCCGTACCAAGTTGCAGAAGATGAAAATCAGCATGATTACCGTAGACGAAAGCCACTGCATCTCCCAATGGGGCTACGACTTCCGCCCTTCCTATCTGAAAATAGCCGAAATACGCGAACTACTGCCCGGCGTGCCCGTACTTGCACTGACGGCCACCGCTACGCCCGAAGTAGTGAAAGATATCCAGTCCCGCCTACACTTCCGCAAGGAGAATGTGTTCCGCATGAGCTTCGAGCGCAAGAACCTTGCCTATATCGTGCGCAACACAGAGAACAAAACAGGGGAACTGCTGCACATCCTGCGCCGTATGCCTGGCAGCGCCATCATATATGTGCGCAACCGTCGCCGTACAAAAGAAATCGCCGAACTGCTCCACAACGAAGATATCACCGCCGACTTCTACCACGCCGGCCTGGACGATGCCACCAAAGACATCCGCCAGCAACGCTGGCAGACGGGGGAAAGCCGCGTCATAGTAGCCACCAATGCCTTCGGCATGGGAATAGATAAACCGGACGTGCGCATCGTCATCCACATGGACCTCCCCGACTCCATAGAAGCCTACTTCCAGGAAGCCGGACGTGCCGGACGCGACGGACAGAAAGCCTATGCCGTCATTCTCTACGCCAAGTCGGACAAGACAACGCTCCACAAGCGTATCCCCGACACCTTCCCCGAAAAGGAGTATATAAAGGAAGTATACGAACACCTGCAATACTACTACCAAATGGCAATGGGCGACGGGCAGGACTGTGTACGCGAATTCAATATAGAAGATTTCTGCCGAAAGTTCAAGTACTTCCCCGTACCCGTGGACAGTGCCCTGAAGATACTGACACAAGCGGGTTACCTGGAATATACCGACGAACAGGACAATGCTTCCCGCCTGCTCTTCACCATCCGAAGGGACGAACTCTACAAGCTGCGCGAAATGGGCGAAGACATGGACAAGCTCATTCAAAACGTACTGCGCTCCTACACCGGCTTGTTCACAGACTATGCCTTTATCAACGAAGATTCGATTGCCGTACGCACCGGGCTTACCCGCAGGCAGATATACGAGCAGCTTATCCACCTTGCCAAGTTGCACATCGTCAGCTACATCCCCCGCAAAAAGACACCTTATATAATATACACGCGCGAACGGGTAGAAATGCGCCATCTGCAAATCCCCTCCAGTGTGTACGAAGAGCGCAAAGAGCGTTACGAGAAGCGCATCAATGCTATGCTGGACTACGTGACCAACGAAACCGTATGCCGCAGCCGTATGTTGCTCCGATATTTCGGAGAGAAAAATGAGCATAACTGCGGAATATGCGATACGTGCATCAAACTGAA
This sequence comes from Bacteroidaceae bacterium, assembly GCA_030843315.1. Taxonomy (GTDB): domain Bacteria; phylum Bacteroidota; class Bacteroidia; order Bacteroidales; family Bacteroidaceae; genus Bacteroides. Next base: position 55,057 of record JAUUPT010000023.1, read on the forward strand.
AAACAAAAGTATGGCAAAAGACGTTTCTACCGCAGAACTTGCAACAGAAGTGCTCCATGCCTTAGCCGGAAAAGCTATGACACCCGCTACTTTGGCCGAACAACTTTCTGTTGACAAAGAAGCGCTCGCAGAGGTATTGCACGAATTACTGGATGAAGGTCAAGTAATTGCCATCAACGGAATGCTGCAAATCAGAAAATAATTCACTACTTTTGCCGCCGAACATCATAAATCATATATATCATGGGATTCTTTAAATCATTCTTCTCCGGCAAGTCAGAAACTCCGGAAGATGAGAAACAAAAAAACAATCAGAAAAACTTTGAAATATTCAAGTACGACGGTATGCGCGCACAACGTATGGGACGTGCGGACTATGCCATCAAATGCTTCACCGAGGCGCTTGCCATCCAGGAGGACTTCGAAACAATGAGCTATCTGGCACAGGTTTATATCCAGACCGGCGAATTGGAGGATGCCCGCAAGCTATTGGAGCACATGACCAAGATGGACTCGGACCACGTCACTACCTACCTCACCCTTGCCAACGTTTGCTATATGCTGGAAGATTATCCGGCCATGGCAGAAGCAGCCAAGAAAGCCATCGAAATAGAAGAAGGCAACGCCATGGCGCACTATCTGCTGGGCAAAGCCGATAAAGGACAGGGAGACGGAATCATGTGCATTGCCCACCTGACCAAAGCCATCGTACTGGACGACGACTTCACCGAAGCCCGCCTGCTGCGTGCCGAAGCCTTGACGAAGATGCAGCAATACCCGGAAGCCATGGAAGACATCGACGCCATCCTGGCACAAGACCCCGAAGACGAAAGCGCCATACTGCTGCGCGGAAAAATAAAAGAAGCTACCGGCGCCCAAGAAGAAGCCGAAGAGGACTACCGCCGCATAACGGAACTGAACCCCTTCAACGAGCAAGCCTTCCTCTACCTGGGCCAGCTGTACATCGTTCAGAAGAAACTGACCGAAGCCATCGCTCTCTTTGACGAAGCCATCGAACTGAACCCGAACTTCGCAGAAGCCTACCATGAACGCGGTCGCGCCAAACTGCTGAACGGAGACAAAGAAGGATCCGTGGAAGATATGAAGAAGGAACTTGAGCTTAATCCTAAAGAAATTCAGAACTTTGACGGACAATATGGCAACCAGCCGGGAGGCAGTACAGGCAACATCTTAGGACTGTAATAAGTAAAATTGTTACTATCCTCAAAAAAAATATTGTTTTTTGTTTGTATATAAAAGAAAAGCATTACTTTTGTCGCGTAATTCATAAACAGAGAATACAAGTATGAAGTCATTTACTTATGCATATTACTTCTTTTTTTACTTTTACTTTAGCCAGAAAGTAGAGCGGGAGTTTGTATGTATCAAGTGACAGTGATGCTT
>JAUUPT010000127.1 GCA_030843315.1 Bacteroidaceae bacterium
CTATTTAGGAAATTTGTTCTTTACTTTGCAGGCTGAAATGCGGGGCTGCGTATGGGTGTATATGCCTTATAAATAGGCGTTACGGGGCGGACAGAGAGAAGCCCATTAATACTTATAAGGACGCAGTTTTCGTGAAGAAATCAATAATAACTCGAATAAAAGAGAAACGATTATTTATATTATTAACAACTAATTTTAATGATTATGAAAATGGAAAATGAAATGAAGTATGAAGCTCCGGAAGTAATGGTTTTGGAGGTAGAAGTGGAGAAAGGCTTTGAAGCATCCTTCGAATTGCCGGGATGGGATGAATAATTAGAGAAACAGCAACAATATTAATTAATTAATTTGGAATTGTAAAATGAGAACAAAACATTTATTGATGACGATGGCATTGCCTCTTGCTTTTGCGGCATGTACATCGGACGAATTTGAAACTACACAAAGCGGTCCGGTTGATCTGAGCGGACGTAAAGCTTTGGGGAACATTGAATTGACATTCAATGGCGATGGAGCAAATACCCGTTTGGAAATTGGACAGGGCGGTATTGGCTTCAGCATGGTAGATGGCGTTGGAGCTTGCCTCGTTGACCAGCCGAATGGCAATTTTAACAATGAGAAGAAAGACATTATTGAATGGTATAGCTTGACTAATTATATTTCAAGCAACTACCTCTATAAGACAGCTGATGCCGGCAAAACTTGGACTACCGATGCACGCATGGTAGAAGGTAACTATGTATTCTATGCTCCTCATAACGAAGCTCACTTGGTACGCAGTTCCATTGAAGCAGAGTTCCCTAACCCGCAAACGATCCAGTTGAAGGATGGAACTCCTGACCAGTATTCTGCAATTCAGCAGCTGATTGACACAAAGGCTCCGATGTACGTGGGATATAAGTTCCTGGATTCTAAGAGCCAGACCAAGAATATCTCAGTTGCCATGAAACCAATTTATTCTTATCCGAAGATTACTTTGAAGAATACATTCGGTACTGATGAAAAGGTTACAAGTGCAACAAAGGATCTCACTATCAGAAGAATTATTCTTGTAAATAATGCATCAACCTTTGACCAAAAGACAACTCTGACAATCGGTACTGCTAGTGCAGTTGCTTCTAACGAAGCAAACGGTGTAGTCGGCAATCTGTTCAACTACGGTGACGATGCAAAAAAATATGGTGCATGGGCAACTTCTGACAGATTGTTTGATTGTGCTTCTTCTGACATTTTGACTGCTGTAGAAGAGAATGGTACAACCGGTGCAATCACCTTGGATTTTGCAACTCCTTATGTATTGGGCAAAGACAAGAGCATCTCTATTAACGCGGTAGTTCCTGCCGGTGAATATACTAACTTTAAGATTGGTATATATACCAATGAAGGCTATTTCGAAAAGACAATCGAAAGTGCTTTGAATCTGATTCCCGGACAAATGTATCCGCAAGAGGAATACATGGAGAATGGAGAACTGAATCAAAGTGTGAAGGGTAGCAACATGACGGTAGAAATGACAACGGCTGCCAGCGCAGGAAGTGAAATCGTATCTACTACTGATGAATTGGCCAATTTGGTAAAGAGTGGTAAAGGTAACTTAACCGTAATGCCGTTGAATGCTGATGTGGCTTACAATGCAAAAGTTGCTGAATATATGCTGCAAGGCGGTGTTCAGTCTATTACGTTCACAGCCCCTGTCACTGTAGATAACGCGACTGTAATTAAGAAACTGGTATTCCAAGCTGACGTAACTGTAAAGGGTAATGTTGAATTTAAGAATGCAGACATCAACTGGGGAAGCAACAAGGTGATAGTGAAAAAGGATGCTACCTTGAAAATGAGTGATTTTTCTACTACTAGTAATGATGGTGTAATTTCTCCTGAGAAAGGTGCTACTGTAGAGTTGGTCAACAAGAGTGCAAAAGTTCCTGCAATTGATGCTGAGGCTAAGGGCTTGGTAAAGGTTAATGAAGATATTACTTTCCCTGCTGCAGCTTATGCCGGTGATATCGAAATAGCTGCTGGCAAAACAATGACGCTGGGAGCTGCTTTTGAAAGCAAAGGTACTATTACGAATAAAGGTACTTTGGCTATGGGAGACAATAACCTGACTAATGGCGGTACATTTGTGAATGAGAATATGGTGAAGGGTAGTAGTGGAAAAGTTATCAACAAAGGAACATTCACTAACAAGAACATTGTTGATGCAGCATTTGAAAATACAGGTTCATATACTGATGAAACAAAGTATACTGTAGCTACTTTAAATGTAGAGACTGGCGCCATCATGAACAAAGCGGTGAGCAATACAAAATTTGGAGATGGTAGTCATGATAAATTGATTAACGTAATCGAAGTAGCCAAAGGCGCTTACTTCAACAGCAATCCTTCTGCTATCGATAACGGTACCGTTCAATACACTATTGATGGGAATGTGACAAGCGATCCTACCGTACCTGTTGTATGCAACAAGTTGGTGATTAATGGCAATGTGGTTGCAAGTGGCGATGCACCACTCAACATTACTACAGCTGCTGATATTGAAATCAATGGTGATGTCAATGCTATCGGTCAGGCTGTTGATTTTAAATCTGCACTAAACGTAATTGTAAGTGGCAAGGTTTATGCAAGCGGTGCTGGCGTAACATTTACAGCAGCAACTGGTCTTGAGTTCGGTTCTGTTGAAGCTGATAAAAAGGTTGACCTTAAAGCAGCGACAGCACTTAAATTGAACGGTAATGTTACACTGACTGGTGCTGCTACAGAGATGGCATTTACTGTCGGTGCTACTGTAACTATCGCCAAGAACTCTGACTTGAGTGGTGAAGGTAAGATAAGCTTTGCAGCTGCTTCTAAGATTGAGGTGCTTGCTGATGTTACTTTCAAGAATGCAGCAAGTGTGATTACTGGTGACGACGGTCAGCCTGTTACATTTGAGTCATCTGCTAAAACTGAAGATGGAAAAGATGGAGAGGTTCAAGGCCAGGTTGTGAACTATGGTACGATTCTGTGGGCTGCCCAGCCATATGCGAGCGATAATGCAAGCTACGGAGAAGGCTGGTGGACAGGTAATAATGCAAGTAACAGTGGTAGTTAAGCCGTGTTGAGATTCTAATAAAATAACTCTATAAATTGAATTCCCGTCTATGCATTCACGAATGCATTTAGGCGGGAATTCTTTTTTATATTTATTTGCCCGAAAGCAAAATAATTGCCCGAACACTTGACATCGCCCTTCGAATGTAGTATATTTGCCTTCGTAATTCTATCTTGATTTCAATTTTAAATTAGCATAAACGGAGAGGCATCGCTTCCCCGTTCTTTTTTTGTCCTCGCAGCAAGCCGTTGCAAATGACACATCGTAGCGAGGCAAACCACGCACCTCACCGAAGCAAACCACACACCTCAGCAAGTGAAATGAACGTCATTTGGACCGTTCAGCTGCGTCATTTCGGTTACTAAGCTGCGTCATTTCCACTGATGGCGTACGTGAAAACAAATAATGTTTTGCATCAAAACAGATAATGCTTTGAGGTAAAACATACCATGCTTTACACCCAAACAGACCATGCATTCGGAGCAAACGCATCATGCGTTTCGACGTCAGAAATAACCACTTCGCCCCTCCCTCCCGTTAAACTTCCGTAAATCTGCTCTTGACAAGAATCGGAAAATTATCCACATCGGAACTCCCCGACTATCCGTGATCCGGGAAAGTACAACTATTTCAGTCGAATCATGGATTTTGCAATCGTTTTTGCTACCTTTGCTCTGTCGAAACTTTTAAACCAAGCAGTCATGAAGGCATTACCTTACGGAATATCGGACTTCCCGCGCATCATGCGTGAGGATTATTACTATGTGGACAAGACACGGTTCATAGAGACACTGGAGCGCCAGCCGCCTTATCTTTTCCTTATCCGCCCGCGTCGGTTCGGCAAGTCACTCTTCCTGGCCATGCTTGAGACTTACTACAGCATCGACTATGCCGACAACTTCGAAGAACTGTTCGGAGGATTGTACATCGGGCAGCATCCCACAACGCGGCACAACAAGTATCTGATTCTTCGCTTCAACTTTTCCGAAGTGAAGGCGCGGCTGGAGGAGGTGGAGCAAAAGTTCAGCGAGTACTGCTGCATGGTGCTGAAAAACTTTATCCAGAAATATGAGCATCTGATAGGCAGTGCTATTTGGAACCTGGTGAAGCGGGACGAGACTGACCCCGGCCAGATACTGTCTTCTCTGAAAGAATATCTCAGCCGCACAAATTGCCCGCGCATCTACCTGCTGATTGACGAGTACGATAACTTCACCAACACCATCCTGTCCTCCCACGGGCAGGACTACTACAAGCAGAAAACGCATGGCGACGGCTTCATCCGCAGTTTCTTCAACGTGGTGAAGGCTTCCACTTCCAACGCCGACGCTGCTGTGGAACGGCTCTTCATCACAGGCGTCAGTCCGATAACGATGGACGACGTGACGAGCGGGTTCAATATCGGGATGAATATCAGTATGCAGCCGATGTTCAACAGTATCATCGGGTTCAGCGAAGGAGAAGTGCGGGAAATGATCGGTTATTATAAAACGGAGGGCGGACTACCGGAGGACGTTACGGTGGACGCGCTGGTGGAGATGATGAAACCGTGGTATGATAATTATTGCTTCTCTTCACGCAAGCTCGACGAACGGATGTTCAATTCGGACATGGCTCTCTATTTCTTGAACAGCTATCTGCAATCGCAGATGCCACCCGAGACGATGGTGGACAACAATATCCGCACCGATTACAACAAGTTGCGCCACTTGGTTCAGATAGACAAGACATTCGGTGCCAATGCCTCTGTTATCCAGCAGATTATAGCAGAAGGCAGCATCACGGCAAACATTGTGACAGCGTTTCCGGCAGAGAACATGACCGATACGGAGAATTTCAAGAGCCTGCTGTTCTACTTCGGAATGCTATCCATACAAGGTCTGTATCGGGGAAGCACCGTGCTGGGCATTCCCAACCTGACCGTCCGTGAGCAGCTCTACACTTATCTGACTGAAGCCTATCGCAAGGCTTCGCTCTTTGATCTCGACATCAGCCAACTTTCCCGCTTGGTGGAGGATATGTCCTACAGCGGAAGCTGGGAACCCGTTTTCCGCTTCTTTGCCCGCGAACTGGAGCGGCAGAGTGCCGTCCGTGAGTTCATTGAGGGGGAGGCGCACGTCAAAGGCTTCTTGCTCGCATACCTCGGACTGACACAAGGCTACACCATCCTGCCCGAGCACGAGTCATCCAAAGGTTATGCCGACTTCTACATGATGCCGGACTTGCAACGCCAACCGGACATTGCTTACAGTTATATTGTAGAGGTGAAGTATGCCCACAGGGATGCTTCGGAAGCTAAGATAGCTCAGTTGAAGCAAGAAGCTGCCGAACAACTGGCGCGCTATGCTGCAGACGAGAATGTGCTTCGGACGAAAGGTGGAACGGAATTGGGGCTCATAACGCTGGTATTCAAAGGCTGGGAACTGGTTGTTGCGGAGAAGTTATAGAGCGCATATAGCTGTTTTAGCACAAATTATTGTTATTTTGATATAGAAGGAGCAGACATATAGAAGTCCGCTCCTTTTTGTTTCCGTTTGCTCCTGCTTGACTTATACCTGTACCTATACCTTGCCTGCAAGCTACTTCCCTCCGTGATATTGTCTGACATTATTTTGGGTAGTGGTGCCAAGATACAGTGCTCATATAAGCGGAAACTACATACGTTTTAACTTCTATATTTCTGTTACCTTTTTGTATATCATATTGTTATGTGTCTACACTTCAGCGCCATATAGTGGTGCCAACTTTCTCTCCATGCATATATCCATTCATTGTATAATCAATGCTAGTTCTTTGATTATAACCTACTTCCTTATTCCCCTTGCATCTCCAGTCCTTCATCATTTTCTATCTTAGGGCCCATTCCCGCATCTTGTATTTTATTGATAATCAGTCAATATTTCTTCCCGTCTATTTAGGAAATTTGTTCTTTACTT
>JAUUPT010000128.1 GCA_030843315.1 Bacteroidaceae bacterium
GAAAGGAAGCTCATCGCCCGGCTTGGCATATTCCTGTTTGTGGAGTTTGGGCTGAAGTTGGTCGGTAGGAGAAGACTCTACATAATATACGTACCGTTTCTCTACCGGGCGGATTTTGCAGGAAGCCACCTTCTTGCTGTCGGGCGACCAGCTGATATAAGCCGAGTAGTAATTTCCCAATGTACCGTCCAGGCTCAGTTGCTTCTCTTTTCCTGTGGCAACCTCCTTCACATATACATTGTGGTTCTTGATAAACGCCGTGTACTTTCCGTCGGGCGAGGCAACGGGTTCGGCAGTCTTTTCATCATCCACTTCCATCCAGTGTTTGGGCGTGGGGGGAACGGGAAGGACGCCTTCGTTTGCCAATTGGTTCTTTCGGGTTGCATACATCCATCGCTGGTTATTGAAGACGAACCGGAGCGTATCCAGCGTTTGGTTCACCGACAACCGTTCCAGGCGGATTTCCCCTGCTTTCACTTCCTTGCCGCTTGCCGTGGCAAGTGCACTTGCCAGACGGCTATGGTCAAACAGTTCCTTTCTCGCTTTCCGGTCGGCATTCACCGATACATAAATCCGTCCTTCGGGCGTATTGCGTACGTACCAGAACTGATGCGTCCCTTCTATCCACTGCGGGCTGACATTGGAATAGAAAACTTTGTTCGCGCTGAATTTCTCTCTCAATGAGTAGGCGCGGTTGTAATCCTCCACCGTACCTTGCGCAATAGCCATGCCCCCGCAAAGGAGCATGGCTACTGACAATACTAATCTAATCATTTTCATTCTGACTCACCTTTATTTTACTTCCCATTCAAACAAACCAGATGAAAACTTATCCGGCTGTCTCACTTCCAGTTTCACGGCTTTTGTCTTTACGGGGTCAAAGTTCACTGTATTTCCCGTTCCCTTTTCAACTCCGTATTTGTCGGCTCCGGTGACGGGCTGCCACTGGCCTTGTGCATCTTTATAATATATCTTCCAGTCCTTCGGCACGCGGCAGCCACCCCAGGGGGCATCGTCGAACCAATATACAGTGGCACTGGATACGGTTGCCTCTGCCGGGAATTCGTACGAGATCCATTCGGTAGTTGCTTGTTTCGGCCACCAGTGGTAGTAAGGCATGGAGCGGTCGTTCTCATCTTTTGGCACCAGACGGTCGTTGATGGATGAAAGGGAGCTTACTTTGTGTGATGCATCTATCTTGCTTTCCGAAGCCAGCGTGGCAGGCATCGTTGGGCGGGATGCGCTCAGTTCCTGTGGCAACCACACTCCCATGGCACCCGAACCACGGTGTGCCCAGGCATAATAAGGAATCAGCGTCAGTCGTACATTGGTGGTAGTCAGACGACCCTGGTCGTCATATCCCAGAATCTGTGCATCCGTTTTCAGTTGGTTGATACCTTGCAGCAAGTCGGGCTTTTCTACCAGTTCGAATTTCGGGGCACGGTTCATGAATACGCTGAAGATGTCGAAATCGTTATCAGGCCATTCGGCACAGTACACCAGCGGGCCGCGTTCTACGGCGATGCGTCCGCGGTCGGCTTCCACCTTATTATTGGCTTTCACGGTGCGGGCTTCCATGTCGAAGTGTACTTCCACTTTGTCGCCTTTCTTCCAGCGGCGGTCGATGCAGAAATATCCGTCTTTCAATTCGCTCTGCATAGCTTCTCCGTTTACGGTTACGGTGTATTTCAGACGCTTGCCGTCACTATAAGTGTACAGGTCGCTGGGAACTACCTGATTGCGAGCCCATCCCGGAATACGTACTTTCAAGGTGAATTGTCCGGCATTGTTCTTCTTGATGCCGATAGCGATGTCACCGTTCCACGGATAGCGGGTAGTCTGCTCGATGGAAACTGCCTTGCCTTCAACCTTCAGATCCGAAGTGTTGGACATGAAGAGATTGACGTAAACGTCTTTGTCTTTCACCGCATAGATATATCCCGGCAATGACGGAATAAAGCGGCAGATATTAGACGGGCAGCAGGCGCAACCGAACCACGGCTGGCGTTGGTGCTGTCCCATGCTTTCCAGCGGGTTAGGGTAGAAGAAGCTGCCACCGTCCAGTGATACACCGGAGATCAGTCCGTTATATAAGGTGCGTTCCAGCACGTCGTAATACTTGGACTCTCCGTGCAGAAGGAAGAGGCGGTAGTTGACATATACATTGCCGATGGCTGCGCAAGTCTCGCAATAGGCGGACATATTGGGCAGTTCGTAGTTCTTGCCGAAGGCTTCTCCGGCTGCGGTAGCTCCGATACCGCCGGTGATGTAGTATTTCTTGCCGACAATGTTGTCCCAGATGCGGTCGATGGCATGGATATAGGCAGTGTCTCCGGTGAGGGCAGCCACATCCGCCATGCCTGCGTACATATAGGCGGCGCGGACGGCGTGTCCTACGGCTTCATCCTGTTCCACCACCGGCTTGTGTGCCTGGCTGTACTCGTCCGTGCGGGTGGTGTGTCCGCGCTCGTCGAGGAAGAATTTGGCCTGGTCGAGGTATTTCTTGTCTCCGGTTACCAGGTATAGTTTGGCAAGTGCCATTTCTGCAATCTGATGTCCGGGAACGCGGATTTCCTGTCCGGGGTTCGGCCCTATTTCCCGGCATACGCAGTCGGCATAGCGGATGGCGATGTTGAGGAAGTTCTTCTTTCCGGTTGCCTGGTAGTGGGCGATGGCACCTTCTACCATGTGTCCCAGGTTGTAGAACTCATGGCTGAGGTCTTCTACTTTCTCCCAACGTTTGGAGCCTGCCCATTCGTGCGGATGCTTGGGGTTCATGGTGCGGCTGGTGTAGAGATAGCCGTCCGGTTCTTGTGCGGCGGCTACAATTACCAGTACGCTGTCGATGTACTTTGCCAGTTTCTTATCCGGGTAGGTTTGCAGCAGGTAGCTGGCGCCTTCGATGGTTTTGTACACGTCGGTGTCGTCAAAGGCGAGTCCGCCCACTGTGATGGTGTCGCTGGGGTGTGCTGCGTTGACAAAGTTCTGATACCTTCCTGTCTCCTCGCATTTGCTGAAGGCGAGCGGGATGGTTACTTCGCGGCTGGCATTGAGCCGTTGTCCCCAAAAGGAATCGGTTACTTTCACCGAAGTGAAGGGCACGGGCTCGATGGGGTAGCCGTGCGACTGGTTTTTCACTTGCGCCTGGCTGCTTAGTGCGGCAGTCACCAGCAAGGTCATTGCTAATACTTTCTTCATGGTTATTTTTTATTTATGATGTTGTTATTTCTTCATCGGAATATATTCGTCCCAGAGTTTCAGTGAATGCAGGTAGCCGGTGAAGGGCCAGTTGCGTTCTGCATTTTGTCCCAAAGTTACGTATTGTGACGGTTTTACCAACAGCTGGATGTCTTTTTTGCTGATTAATTGTCCGTTGATATATACTTGTTCCATACGGCCGTCGAAGCAGATGTATACGTGCTGCCATTTGCCTTCCAGCGTTTTCATATCCTTATATCCGGCGTCCTCGTACCAGCCGTAGTGGTTGATGACTCCGCAACGGGGCTCTGTGCCGCTTACCAGCATAATCTTTTCCAGTTCGTCGTGTGAAGTCGTGAAGTCGGCCACGCATTCGTTTTCGGCGATGGAATCGTTCAGTATCCAGGCTTCCAGGGTATAAGGAGCATTGTCCAGCAGGGTTGCGGGCAGTGGAAAACTGGACTGGAATACCTGATGTCCGTCAAATCGGAAACTCTTCTTGCCTTGAACATCTTCAATGACGGAAGGAGCCCGGCGCGCCTCAAAGTATCCGGCAAGTCCGTGATTGTCGAAGTAATGCACGGTGTCTCCGGCAGCAAAGTCATCGGCAGTAACGCTTACTACCAAGCCGCGCTTTTGTGGGTCGGCAGCCGGCAGGCGGACGATGTCCGTGGTGGCGTCATACGCTTTCTCGGCAGGTTCCTGCTTCCAGTTATAGTAACGGAGATTAGTGATGATTAAAGGTTCGGCTCCGCTTTGAAGCGAAATCATGCCTGTTGACAGGCAGGACTCCGCCTCGTAGCTTTGCCACTTACCTAATCTATAAACTAACCCACTAATCGTGTGGTCTTGTGAGGGGGAGAGCTGCGGATGGCGGTATTCCAGCGTGGTGCCCGGTTCCAGTACCAGTGCGTCGCGTCCGTCGATGCGCTCGGTGCGGGCTGCACCTTCTTTCAGGGTAAAGGCACCGCCCAGCATTCCTTCGTTGTTCTGCCACTGGCGGCCGTCCCAGTCGGCGGCGGTCAGGCCGAGCCATTGTTGCGGGGCGGAGGCTTCGATGCCGGAGAATACCTTGATATTCCAGATGGCACCGCCGAAACCGTTCTTCTGTCCGCCGGTATAAGTGAGGCGCACGTAACGGGCTTTCGCCTTTCCGAAGTCTGCCATGGGGCTGCCTGCCAGGTGGTTGTTCCGTTTGTCGGCAAAGATGTTCCAGTGCTTGCCGTCGGTGGAAGTTTCGATGAGGTATTGATAGAATTGTGTGCCGTATTCGAACTGTGTCCAGACGGTCTGTATCTGTTGGGCACGTCCCAGGTCTATCTCAATCCATTCCTGTCCCATGCCGCGGGGGCGCCACAAGGTGCCGTTATTGTCATCTACGGCGTATTCGGGACGGAAGTTATCATCGTAATAGGAAGAAGCGCGTACGCTCTTGCCGAATGCCAGGTTGGAGGACTTGACCACAGAAGGAGCCAGTGCGCCTACGCCGTCGTGGGTAGGGATGATCTTCTGAATGCTTCCGTCTGCATTGAACGACATACGGTCGATGCACAGCTGCCGATGGAAGCCGCGGTTGGAGTGCGGGTTATCGTGGCGGTGGTAGACGATGTAGGTTTCATTGCCTTCCTGCAGGATGCTGTGGTGTCCGGGACCGTGGACGGTACCGTCGGCCGAGGTTTCGAGGATGCAGCCGCCGTATTTATACGGGCCTAATGGTTGGTCCGAAGTAGCGTATTGCACCCGGTAGGTATGGTCGTGGCACGAACCGGAAGAATACATAAAGTAGTATGTTCCATTCCGTTTCATGACGAAAGGAGCTTCGAAGAAGTCCGTAGCTTCTGTATTGGGGATGAGGCGTGTTTCCGTGAAGCTCTTCATGTCGGGGGCCAGCTTGCCGGCACCGCAACCGAAGCCTTTGTAGATGCCCCAGGTGCCCCAGTACATATAAACCGAGCCGTCATCATCTACAAACGTTTGTCCGTCCAGTGTGATGGCGTTTGTCACGAAACGGTCGGGGATGAGGACGGCTTCGCTTTCGCCCAGGATGTTTGTCCACGGGCCGCGCGGAGTTTCGCCTACGCCGCAATGGATGATGCAGGGCTGGCAATAGAAATAGTAGTACCGGCCGTCGGTGTGTTGCATCACGTCGGGCGCCCATATCCAGTGGCTGTCGGGCCAGTTCATGGGCATCAGTGTCCAGTTCACGAAATCCTTGCTCGTCCATACTTGGGCGGGACCGAAGCCGGCACCGCTGCCGTCGGTAGTGGCATACATATAGTAAGTGTCTCCGAACTTCTTAATGGTAGGGTCGGCAAAGTATCCGGGAATGACGGGATTACCTGCACCCGGAGTATTGAAGTCGGCCTGTGCAAAGGCGGAAATGACTCCCAGCAGCAGAGAAACGGTTAAAAGAGTAATCTTATTCATGTTATCATTTATGTATTTCATTATTAATCGGTATTTCTATCTCATAAAAGTATTCCTGTAATAACCGGTACATATCCGGGTCGTATGCTTTCAACTTCGTGCGGCGGTTCATGGCATTATGTACTCCGTTGGCAGGGTCGGCATAGCGGTTGCAATTGAAGAA
>JAUUPT010000129.1 GCA_030843315.1 Bacteroidaceae bacterium
CATATCTTATCGCTCTTCTGATAATAGAATTTTCCTTTAGAGGTCACCTTCTCGTCCAGGATATCCAGATATTTCACTTGTGTGAAATCGCTCTCAATGGATTGGATGGTTTGTGCTTCTTTGGCCAGACGGCTATTGAAGTCCTGCATTTGGACTAATTTCTTCATGGTCTGGGCATGGGCACAGCAGATACCTGATATTATTAATAGCGTGATGAATACTTTTCTCATAATGATCTTTATTTATAGCATTTTGTCCAGCCGGACAACTGTATATCCCTCTTCTTTGATTAAGTTGAGTATTTCTTTTAATAGTAAATCACTATCCGGCATCCGGTCATGCAACAGGATAATGGAACCGGGGCATAACTTATTCCGAATACGCCTCAATACCTTCTTCTGCGTTGGACTCTGTGTGTCGAATGTCCTGATATTCCATCCGATAGGAGTATAGCCTAATATTCGGACAGCCTTCGCTATCGTGGGATTTGTAACCCCGAATGGCGGACGAAATAATTTGATTTTTTGCGAAGTTACTCGTTCTAATGCAGACTGGCAAGCCTGCAGCTCTTTTTTCATCCGCGCAAGGCTATACAGCGGGAATGTGTTGGTATGGGTAAAGGAATGGTTCCCGACCAGATGCCCCTCATCTGCTATCTGGCGAACCAGCTGCTCGTTTTCTTCTATCTTATATCCGATGCAGAAGAAGCATGCCGGCACTTGTTGCTCCTTGAGCACTTGCAGCACTTTGGGGGTTTGCACCGGATCCGGCCCGTCATCAAAGGTGATGGCTACTATCTTTTCCTTTGTCTGTTTCTTGCAGAATACCTTGAGATAGATATTAGACCGGATATTGCAGGAAGCATAGACAAGGAGAATGATTATTAATATGATGATAACTTCTACGATCATTGTCTTTTCCTGATTAAAATTAGCGAGTGGTTGATGGAATGGAAATGGTTGTATATTAAAGCGGTTTGTCCGGAATTTCGCTTTCCTCCAAATGCTTTGGCTACTTTCCATACAGCAAAAGAAGCTGCCGTGGGATATTCACCGCATTCATCTTTAAAAGTACTACATTCAGCAGCAGGGAATAAACACTTTTCTAAATCAGTGTATATTGCATCTTCTTTCTTATTTCCATTCTTACCGGTGACAAACCAGTCTATCTGTTCGGATTCCAATAGATGCCTTTGCAGGAAACGATGGATATGTCCGGTCACTTCTTGCACGGAATTAGCATGTATAAAGGTAGAGACGCCTGCAATTTCCGCCAGGGTGGATTCCGTAGGTCTCTGCCCCAACAGGAAGAATTGGACACCCTCTCCGGCTTGTATGCCTTTAAGCAATCCCAACCGTTGCTGTATGGTATGGCTGGCAGAAGTAATCTCATCCATTGCGCCTACTAAAACATTCTCATCACCTTCCCATATCCTCATCATACCGTCCAGGAGTGCACTTTCAAAACTCAGTCCGCGGTGTACGTACGTCATATTATAGGCATGTATCTGGCGAATCAATGCAATTTGGGCACCAATGGTGTTGAAGGTAGACTGGATGAAAGGTGTAGGATTCAGTAATTGCTCTTCATTTTCAATAACCGTATTCAGAAACTTCTCCGTATCTGCCAGGCAACCTAGGCCGGTAGCTGTGATAATTGCATTTACCTTCTCGGAGGGTAGGGAGCTGATGCACTCCAACCCGCAGGCAACTCCCATTTTGATGATGCGGCTCATTCGTCTTCGCAGCGTAGTATTTGTAATGATATCTTTGTAATCCGGCTCCCGGGCAGATAAATAAAGGCGTTCTCCCGAAACGGGTTCTGCATGGATAGAGGCGATATGATTGATATAAACTGGCTGCATCATTTCTTGTTTAAGGTGGAAAATAGTAATGACGAGTTATTTCCACCGAATCCGAATGAATTTGATAATACATTTCGGATGGGCAGTCCTTCACGGAAGGTCGTTTCAGGTATTAGTCCGCTCTCTTCTATCGGCTTCTCGAAATTCAAGTTAGGATAAATAAAGCCATGGTGTACAGAGAGTACAGAATAGACGGCTTCAATTCCTTCCGAAGCCCCTAATGTATGACCGATGAAAGCTTTTACAGAACTGAATGGCGGAGTCTTTTCACCAAATATCCGACGGATGGCAAGTCCCTCAGAGAGGTCGTTGCTCGGGGTTCCCGTACCGTGCACGTTGATGTAATCAATCTCTTCGCAGGGAATATTACTCTGCCCGATGGCTTCTGTCATTGACCCAAAAGGCCCATTCCCTTCAGGAGAACTGCCCGTCTGATGAAAAGCTTCGTTTACATTAGCATATCCGCTCAGCACGCAGTAAGCATCTTTTCGGAGTGATTTCTCTGATTGAAGGATGATATATCCGGCTCCTTCTCCTAAATTGAGTCCGGCACGGGACGCATCGAAAGGACGGCAATGCTCTTTATCCAGAATCATGAGAGAGTTGAATCCATTGAGGGTAAATTTGCATAAGGCATCTGTACCTCCTACAATGGCAGCATCCAACTGTCCGTTCCGAATCATGCGGGCTCCTAATATAATAGCGTTGGCCGCCGATGAGCAGGCAGTGCTGATTGTTGTTACAAAATCATTCACTTTCAGATAGTCCGCTATCATTTCAGTGCTTGCACCGCAATCGTGGGAAATGACTTCCCGCAATTTCCCTTTACTGTTATCTTTCTTGAATGACTCGTAGAAGTGCTCACTCAAATCCATACCTCCTACTGAGGTGGAAGATATAAATCCGGTGCGTAACGAGGCTATATCCAGCCGGGCGTCATCCACAGCTTCTTTGGCAGCCAGCATACCCAGCAAAGCTGTTCGTGAGACTGTTTTCTCCGTATTTATAGAAAGCAACCGTTTTAGTTCTTCGTTGCTGTGTTTTACCTCCGATACGGGCACATCCAGTTTGGTGGGAAAGAGAGTTACTTTTCCCATGCCATGCCGGTGATTTCTGAGTGAAGTTAGATTTGCTGCTACACCCCGCCCGATACCTGAAACAACTCCTAAACCGGTTACGTATATCTTCATTACTTTTGATTCTCGGCGATATAGTTGGCTAAAGTACGTATGGAGTAGAATATCTGTTTCCCTTCTGCCGGATTCTTTATTTTGATTCCGTAGTTACGCTCTAAGATGAGAATAATTTCGAGGGCATCGATGGAGTCGAGCCCTAACCCTCCGTCGCCGAACAGAGGTTCGTCGGGATTGATGTCTTCCGGATTGATTTCCTCAAGATTCAGTTCTTCAATTAATTCTCTTTTTAGTTTCTCTATCAATTCTTCCATATTGCTATTGTACTTCTATTAGTTTAAAATCTGCTTTATATTGATTCATCAAAAGGTTGCACCAGCCAATGATGCAAACTTTCAATTTGCCTTTCTCCATTACAATCCGGGCATATTGTTCCAGCTTTTCCGCGTCGTATTCTTCTTCTATGAAAAAGGTGTTTTCTCCCTGTATTTTATGGCGGATACATATCTCGCCGGCAACTACATTCGGTAAAGTATATACGAATATTGCCGGACTTGCTGCATGATCTCCTTCCTGGTCGATGATTTTCTGGTGGCGGATATCGGTATCCAGTGAGGACGCCGAGTTGGCCAACAATATACCGGCTTCTTCCGGTTGGAAGTTCTTTTCTTTCAACAAGTATTCTGCGGCTGTATATCCCAGTTTGCAAAGGTCGTCCATTTTGTAGAATTTCATGTTACTTCCACCTGCATTTTTATAGGCTTCGCGGATAAATTGGGCAAAGTCGGTGCCGGAAGACAAGAAAACACTTTCTCCATTAAGGTGTAAACAGGAGTTCTCTATGGAAACGGTTGCTGTGGTATGTACAGCTATTGAATCTGAAGTCTTTTTTTGCGGTTGTTTATATTCGGGCAGGCTTAGTATGATGGCTGCGTTGCAACCTCCGAACCCGGATGCTGTTTTAAGGCAATGCTTCATCGGCATTTCCTGATGCTTTTCTTGAACAATGATGGGCATGCTAACCCCTGCCTCTTTATAACCTAATGTGCCGAATAATATTTTCTCCTTTAGTTCGTGGATGCAGATAATAGACTCAATCACTCCCGAAGCTCCCAGAGTATGGCCGAAATATGATTTCATGCTATTTACGGGTACTGCCTCCAGGCCCGCCCAATGAATGGCCTTGGATTCCATTTCGTCATTGTAGACAGTCGCTGTTCCGTGGCCATTGATGAAGCTGATATCTTTTGTTGTAACCGCCGCTTCTTCCATGGCTTGGCGAATGGCAAAGTAAAGCCCGTCTCCGGTGCGCGACGGGCCGGAAATGTGGTTCGCGTCATTGCTGATAGCGCCTCCCGACAATATGATATCCGTATCGCTTCCTTGCGAACTTAGCAACATGGCTCCACATGCTTCTCCTAAATTGAGTCCGTCCCTCCGGGCATCATAAGGACGGCATCTTTCTGCACTGACAGATCTGAAAGAGAGGAACCCGCTGGTGATGAAGTGGGAGAGAATATCACCGCCTGCCACTATCACCTTCTTGTACCTGCCCGATTCTATCCATCGTTTTGCAACAATCAGGGCAGATACTCCCGATATACAGGCATTGGAGATGACTTCTACACAGTTGCCTGCCTGGAAGTATTCGCCAATTCTTTTGCCCATCTCCCATAGGTGGACTTTGGAGTCCGGTTGATTCGTCCGCTTGCTTAATAGATTGATATTTCCTTTGGTCGTAGAGAGAATAAGTCCGCAATCTTCATCAGTCAGGCTGATGCCGGAACGGGATAGAATCTCCTGTATGGTGAGTATGAACAACCGTTCCAGGTAAGTATAGGAATCCAGCCCTTGTGTCGCATCCAATAAAGCAGAATTAATGGTAGCAGCTAATATCGGCTCATCGGAAATCAGTCCTGCTTCGTGCAGTGTGATTCCGCTTCGATATTGCCGGATAGCTTGCAGGTTCTCCCGGGTATTTACCCCCAAAGAACTAATGATTGCATCTGCTGTGATATATACGGTTATTGGATGTTCCATTTTTTCTTCCATTCCTGATAAAAGGCCGGGGTTATTAACTCCAATTCTCTGTTATTGTTCAGAAATACCTGGGTCGTGCTTCCTGTGGCGACTATGCTGTTGTCAGTTGCCCGATAGAGCACATATTCGAATTTAATTTTAGCAGCTTCGCAAGAGATATACCGGGTTTCGATAATTGCTTCTTCACCGAATGATAACGGTTGTTTAAACTGGCAGGTCAGATCAACGATAGGCACCATATATCCTTCCTGGTAAATATCCATATATCCTAGCCCGTAATGTTTTCCGAAAGACTCTCTTCCGTCCTCAAAATAGCGGATGTACTCACCATGCCATACAATCTGCATGGAATCGACTTCACTGAAGCGTACTTTTACCGTGGTACGGTCAATGAGTGCTGCTGTATGTAAATTCGTCTTTTGCTTCATTCTTTCTTTAAAAATATTTTCATCCGGCATTCGGCCACCATTCCCTCCGTAGTGCTTACGCTGGCTGCTACTAAGGTAATGTCGAATACTTCCTGAATAACCGTAATCTCAGTAGACAATTCCTGCCCGGTTTCCGGTAGGCGATGAATGCTCAGCTTATCTACGGAACCGATGAAACCTAACGGTACGGCTTGATTCTTCAGCCGGTAGATATATCCGATTCGTGCAGCCGCAGACTGGGCTATATGCTCAATGATACCGGCTTCTTGCAATCTCCCGTCCCGGCAGAATATAT
>JAUUPT010000130.1 GCA_030843315.1 Bacteroidaceae bacterium
CGTCGAGCAGTAAGCTATCTTCGCGGGTGCAAAGGTGTACGATGTTCTCGTTTTCAACCCCTACACTGATTGGGTTGGAATCGATGCCGAACTGTCTTCTTTGCTGAAGATAGAGAAAGAAGCGGTGGCAGAAATGAAGTCTGACTTCAGCTTCCAGGTAGAAGAGGTTACCCGCTTCGTGCCGGGCGACTTGACTCAGGAAATCTTCGACCAGGTATTTGGCGAAGGTGTAGTGAAGACTGAAGAAGAATTCCGTGCTAAAGTAAAAGAATCTATCGCTGCCCAGTTCGTAGCCGATAGCGACTATAAGTTTCTGCTCGACGCCCGCACCATGCTGATGGAAAAGGTTGGTAAACTGGAATTCCCGGATGCATTGCTGAAACGCATCATGCGCCTGAATAACCCCGATAAGGATGAGAAGTTCGTAGAAGACAACTACGACAAGAGCATCGAAGAGTTGACCTGGCACCTGGTTAAAGAGCAACTGGTGAAAGCCAACGATATCAAAGTAGAACAGGAAGATATCATCAACATGGCTAAGGAAGCTACCCGTGCACAGTTTGCACAATATGGCATGCTGAGCATCCCCGATGAGATTCTGGACAACTACTCCAAGGAAATGCTGAAGAAGAAAGAAAGCATTGAAGGCTTGGTGAACCGTGTTGTTGAAGCTAAACTGGCAACAGCATTGAAAGCCCAGGTGAAGCTGAACAACAAAACGATTTCGATGGAAGAGTTCAACAAAATGTTTGCATAAGATTTTGTTAGCATCCTACTAATATTTATAAAGAAACACAGAGTTTGACAAACTATAACTCTGTGTTTTTTTGTGTCTCTGTGTTCTTTTTCGTTTCTTTGCATCTACATTAATTTTTAAAATAGAAAGAAAATGGATGATTTTAGAAAATACGCAACCAAGCATTTAGGTATGAACGGCTTGGTGCTGGACGATGTGATTAAGTCACAAGCCGGGTATTTAAATCCCTATATCCTTGAAGAACGTCAACTCAATGTCACGCAGTTGGACGTATTCTCCCGCCTGATGATGGACCGCATCATCTTCCTCGGTACTCAAATCGACGACTATACAGCCAATACATTGCAGGCACAGTTGCTCTACCTGGACTCGGTAGACCCGGGCAAGGATATCTCTATCTATATCAACTCGCCGGGCGGTTCGGTTTATGCCGGTCTGGGCATTTACGACACGATGCAGTTCATCAGCAGTAAGGTAGCCACTATCTGTACGGGTATGGCAGCCAGCATGGCAGCCGTGTTGCTGGTAGCAGGTGCCGAAGGCAAGCGTTCCGCTTTGACCCACTCCCGCGTGATGATACACCAGCCGATGGGCGGCGCGCAAGGACAAGCCTCGGATATCGAGATTACCGCACGCGAAATCCAGAAGTTGAAGAAAGAACTTTATACCATTATCGCCGACCACTCTCATACTCCTTTCGACAAGGTGTGGGCCGACTCCGACCGTGACTACTGGATGACGGCTCAGGAAGCCAAAGACTATGGTATGGTAGATGAAGTATTGATTAAAAAATAAATATGGCAGATTCAAGAAAGAATAAAAACAGATGCAGCTTCTGCGGACGTTCCGAAGATGAAGTCGGCTTCCTCATTACGGGGATGAACGGCTACATCTGCGACAGTTGCGCCACCCAGGCCTATGAGATTACTCAAGAGGCACTGGGAGCCAACAAGAAAGGCGGTGCCACGACGAAGCTGAATCTGCAAGAACTTCCTAAGCCCGTAGAAATAAAGAGCTTCCTCGACCAGTATGTCATTGGTCAGGACGATGCCAAGCGCTTTTTGTCCGTGTCGGTCTACAACCACTACAAACGTCTGCTTCAGAAAGACGGCGGAGACGATGTGGAAATTGAAAAGTCCAACATCATTATGGTAGGCAGTACCGGTACGGGAAAAACCTTGCTGGCGCGTACCATTGCCAAACTGCTCCACGTACCTTTTACGATTGTGGATGCAACGGTGCTGACCGAGGCCGGCTATGTGGGCGAAGATATCGAAAGTATTCTGACCCGCCTGCTGCAAGTGGCCGATTACAATGTGCCCGAAGCAGAACAAGGCATTGTGTTCATCGACGAAATAGACAAGATAGCCCGCAAGAGCGATAATCCGTCCATCACCCGCGACGTGAGCGGTGAAGGTGTGCAGCAGGGATTGCTGAAACTGCTGGAAGGCTCTGTGGTAAACGTGCCTCCCCAGGGTGGGCGCAAGCATCCCGACCAGAAGATGATTCCGGTGAATACCAAGAACATCCTTTTCATCTGCGGCGGTGCTTTCGACGGCATCGAGAAGAAGATTGCCCAGCGACTGAACACCCACGTGGTGGGATATAGCGCTGTGCGCAACACGGCTACCATCGACAAGAATAACATGATGCAGTACATCGCCCCGCAGGATTTGAAGGCATTCGGGTTGATTCCCGAAATTATAGGCCGCCTTCCGGTGTTGACTTACCTTAATCCGCTGGACCGTGATGCACTGCGTGCTATCCTTACGGAGCCGAAGAACTCCATCATCAAGCAATACGTCAAGCTATTCGAGATGGACCATGTGAAGCTGACTTTTGAAGATGCCGTATTCGAATATATCGTCGATAAGGCGGTGGAATACAAGTTGGGTGCCCGCGGTTTGCGCTCCATTGTGGAGACAATCATGATGGATGTTATGTTCGAAATCCCGTCCGAACACAAAGATAGCTTTGTGGTGACGCTGGATTACGCAAAACGCCAACTTGAGAAAGCAAATATGGCGCGGCTTCAAAGTGCTTAAAATCAGATGGTAATACAAGGTAAAACCGACTTTCTTGTTTTTTATTGAAAAATATTCGGTATATTATGCTTGAAATTTAAGAAGTTGTTTATAACTTTGTTAGAGTTCTCCCATAATGAAGATATACTGAATGGCACTATTTAAAGTTAACTCAATAAACAACAACCTAATGAATCATGGCAGGGAAGAAGACTAATTTGACAGACCAGCTGAAGAAATACTTCGGGTTCGACACTTTTAAGGGTAATCAGGAAGCGATCATAGAGAATCTCTTGGCGGGCAACGATACCTTTGTATTGATGCCTACCGGCGGAGGTAAATCTTTGTGCTACCAGTTGCCTTCTTTAATGATGGGAGGAACGGCTATCGTGATTTCCCCTTTGATTGCTTTGATGAAAAATCAGGTTGATGCGATGCGTAACTTCAGCGAAGAAGATGGTATAGCTCATTTTATCAACTCTTCCTTAAATAAAGGTGCGATAGATCAGGTTAAGTCCGATATCACCAGTGGCAAGACAAAATTGCTATATGTAGCTCCGGAGTCATTGACAAAAGAGGAGAACGTAGAATTTTTGAAGACAGTAAAGATATCTTTCTATGCTGTGGACGAAGCCCACTGTATCTCTGAATGGGGACATGATTTCCGTCCGGAATATCGCCGCATCCGTCCTATTATCAATGAAATCGGAAAAGCTCCGTTGATAGCGTTGACCGCGACTGCTACACCCAAAGTGCAGCACGATATCCAGAAGAACCTGGGTATGGTGGATGCTCAAGTGTTCAAGTCATCGTTCAACCGTCCGAACCTCTATTATGAGGTACGCCCTAAAACTACGAACGTAGATAGGGATATCATCAAGTTCATCAAAAACAATTCCGAGAAGTCAGGTATCATCTATTGCCTGAGCCGGAAGAAAGTGGAAGAACTTGCTGAAATTCTGCAAGCAAACGGCATCAATGCCCGTGCTTATCATGCCGGAATGGATTCTGCCACGCGAACACAAAATCAAGATGACTTCTTGATGGAAAAGATTGACGTGATTGTGGCTACCATTGCCTTCGGTATGGGAATTGATAAGCCTGACGTACGTTATGTAATCCATTATGATATCCCCAAGAGTCTGGAAGGATATTATCAGGAAACGGGCCGTGCCGGAAGAGATGGGGGAGAAGGACAGTGTATTACTTTCTATACAAACAAGGACTTGCAGAAGCTCGAAAAGTTTATGCAAGGCAAACCTGTGGCAGAACAGGAAATAGGTAAGCAGCTTCTGCTGGAGACTGCTGCGTATGCCGAATCATCCGTATGTCGCCGAAAGGCATTGCTTCATTATTTCGGTGAAGAATATACGGAGGATAATTGTGGTAATTGTGACAACTGTTTAAACCCGAAAAAACAAGTGGAAGCTCAAGAATTATTGTGTACCGTGATTGAAGCTATTCTCGCGGTGAAAGAAAATTTTAAAGCGGACTATATTATAGACATAATACAAGGTAAAGAAACTTCGGAAGTGCAGGCACACCTGCACGAAGACCTCGAAGTGTTCGGCTCTGGCATGGGCGAAGAAGACAAAACGTGGAATGCTGTTATCCGTCAAGCCCTTATCGGTGGTTATCTGAGTAAAGATGTCGAGAACTATGGTTTGCTTAAAGTGACGGAGGAAGGTAAGAAGTTCCTCAAACACCCCAAGTCATTCAAGATTACGGAAGACAATGACTTTGAGGAGGTGGAAGAGGAAGCACCGGCACGCGGAGGCGGCGCTTGTGCGGTAGACCCGGCTCTCTATTCTATGCTGAAAGATTTGCGTAAGAAACTATCCAAGAAACTGGAAGTTCCCCCTTATGTCATTTTCCAGGATCCTTCTTTGGAAGCAATGGCAACTATTTATCCGGTGACATTGGATGAATTGCAGAATATTCCGGGTGTAGGTGCCGGTAAGGCGAAACGCTATGGAGAGGAATTCTGCAAACTCATCAAGCGCCACTGCGAAGAAAATGAGATTGAACGGCCGGAAGATTTGCGTGTACGTACCGTAGCCAATAAATCCAAGATGAAGGTAGCCATCATTCAGGCCGTCGACCGCAAGGTTGCATTGGATGATATTGCTTTGTCGAAAGGCATTGAGTTCGAAGAATTATTGGACGAAATAGAAGCTATTGTCTATTCCGGCACAAAGTTGAATATCGACTATTTCTTGGAAGATATCATGGACGAAGATCATCTGCTCGATATCTACGACTACTTCAAGGAGTCTACTACTGATAAGATAGACGATGCGCTGGATGAATTGGGCGATGAGTTTACAGAAGAAGAAGTCCGCCTGGTACGTATCAAGTTTATTTCGGAGATGGCGAACTAAAGAGTTAAAATACATTTTTGTTAAAACCGGGCTTATCTTCTATAAGTCCGGTTCTTTTATTCTATATTTGTCTAATTAATACAAAAGGCAACTACATGACAGGAAAATGAGAGTAAGAATAGGATCTTTCATAATATTACTTTGTTTTTTGTGCTTGCGAGGCAATGCGCAGGGTATTGAGTTCAATACATTTGAATCTGAAACCATACAAAAGACAAGTTATTCTGTGTTTGATGAGAATCCTTTGACCTTTAAAGGTGATTTTTCTATTTCATACGATCTGGCAATTCAGGATTATGGTTCTTTCGGGTATATATTTCGTTTGAAAGATTTGAAAACTGAGAAGAGTGATATCTACAGTTTTGTTTTCTCTTATGATAATGACGAACGGAGTTATCTGAAGTTTAATATAGAGGCTAAAGAATGTATAATAGTAGATACCTTACATAACAAGGCTCTCGGAGCCCGGCGCTGGATACCTGTAAAAATATCATTCTTCCTTAAAGAAGATTCGGTATGCCTCACTATCGATCAACGGAGGCATAAGTCTGGAGGACTGGGCATGCCTGAAGAGATGACTCCTTCCATCATGTTTGGT
>JAUUPT010000131.1 GCA_030843315.1 Bacteroidaceae bacterium
AAAGTAAAGAACAAATTTCCTAAATAGACGGGAAGAAATATTGACTGATTATCAGAGAAATAAAGGAAGTGCAAACACTCTTTAGTGAGAAAAACAGATGAGAGTTGCATATATAAGAATAGCAAATGAAGTGATTGGTATCCAAGATGTTATCATTTAATAAAGGGAGAGATAGGTTTATTGAGGGAATATGGGCTGGCACCACTATCTGGCGCCGAAGAGTAAGCATCTAATAGAATGAAACACAAAAAGGTAGTAGAAATAGATAAGCAGAAAGACAGCCTGCCCCGGTTTATTGTAGCACTGCATTTTGGCACCATCGCCTCAAATAATGTCAGACAATATCACGGGAAGAAACAGCTTGCAGATAAGTCCTATAATAAGCGGATACAAAAAAAGGAACGGTTCTCATATGCCGCTCCCTCTATATTAAAATAGTAACAGGTGTATCATTGTTTCTCCGCCACCACCAGCTCCCAGCCTTTAAATACCAGCGTTATAAGCCCCAGTTCCGTCTTCCCTTTCGTCCGAAGCACATTTTCGTCCGCTGCATAGCGCGCTAGTTGCTCGGCAGCTTCTTCTTTCAACTGGGCAATCGTTGCCTCCGAAGCATCCCGACGGGCATACTTCACCTCCACAATATAGCTGTAGGCAATGTCCGGCTGACGCTGCAAGTCCGGCATCATGTAGAAATCGGCATAGCCTTTGGATGATTCGTGCTCGGGCAGAATGGTGTAGCCTTGTGTCATGCCGAGGTAAGCAAGCAGGAAGCCTTTGACGTGCGCCTCCCCTTCGATGAATTCACGGATAGCACTCTGCCGTTCCAGTTCGGCGGCAAAGAAGCGGAAGACGGGCTCCCACTGACCGCGCAGCGCCATTTCCTTCACCAGACCGGAGAAAGAAGAAAGGTCCAGTTCGAACATTTTCGCCTCGCTATAAGCTTCCACAAGGTAGGTATAGAGTTGTTCGCGTACAGTCAAGTTCGGGATACACAGAACGGTACTGCCAAAATCCGTCCCTTGTATGGAGAGCATTCCGAAATAGAACAGCAGGCTCTTGAAATTCTCCGTGTCGGTCATCCTTTCTGCCGGAAACGCCGTTACGATGTTTGCCGTGATGCTCCCCTCTGCAATAATCTGCTGGATAACAGAGGCGTTTGCACCAAAAGTCTTGTCTATCTGAACAAGGTGGCGCAGCTTGTTATAATCCGTGCGGATATTGTTGTCGACCATCTCCTCGGGCGGCATCTGCGATTGCAGGTAGCTGTTCAGGAAATAGAGCGTCATGTCCGAGTTGAACATCCGTTCCTCCAACTTGCGTGAAGAGAAGCAATAATTATCATACCACGGCTTCATCATCTCCACCAGCGAGTCCACCGTCACGTCCTGCGGCAGCGCGCGCTCTTCCTTATAATAGGTAATCATCTCCCGCACTTCACCTTCGCTGAATCCGATAATACTATTGAACATCGGTTGCATGCTGATATTCATTCCAATATTGAATCCGCTCGTCACGTCGTCCATCGTGATGGGACTGACGCCCGTGATGAACAACCGTTCCACAGCCGAACCCGAGCCGGTGGTAGTCGCCTTTACAATATTAAAAAATCCACGGATGAAGCCCTCGCCATGCGTAGTCTTCCGGTAACGATCTGTGCCGTAGGAAGAAAGCATAGTGTTGGTAAAGTTATCGTACTCGTCAATCATCAGATAGATGCGGATGCCGCCTTTGTCGCTGGCATAGCGTCCGAGCGTGCTCAGGAGCTGACCGGGTGAAGTCAGACTAGCATTCAGTTCGTCCCAAATCTCACTGCCCAGGATAGACTCGTACTTCTTCACAAAGCGGATGATGATGGAGCTGCAATACTCACTGAACGCCTGCTCCACATTCTCCAGCTTCGAGTTAACCTCCGAGAAGTTAAACCTCAGTATCAGATATTTATTGTGCAGTGCCGTGGGATGCTGCCCGATGTACAGCCCACGGAACAGCTCCTCGAAACTGTCCGCATAATCGATGCTGTAGTACGTTTCCAGCATGGCGAGGAACAGTGACTTGCCGAACCGCCGCGGGCGTATCAGGAAGAGGTAGGGCGGTTGGCGCTCCAGCATCTCGATGAACCGCGTCTTGTCCACATAGTAATAATCCTCACGCTTGATGCGCGAAAAGTCCGATATTCCGTAGGGTAATGCCTTCATGACTGGTCTGTTTAAAACGTTCTCGAAAGCAAAGGTAGCAAAAACGATTGCAAAATCCATGATTCTGCTGAAATTGTTATACTTTCTTGAGCGGCGGCGGGGCAGGAAGCCGCCGATGCGGATAATTTTTCAATTCTTGTCAAGAGCAGATTTACGGAAGTTTAACGGAAGGAAGGGGTGGAGTGCTTGTTTCTGCTGCCGGAATGCATGATGCGTTTGCCCCGGACAGATGGTCTGTTTGGGTGCAAAGCATGGTATGTTTTGCTACAAAGCATTATCTGTTTTGATGCAGAACATTATTTGATTTCACACACTTCATCGGGGGAAATGCCACAGCTAAACAAGGCAAATGCCACACTTGAACGGTCCAAATGCCAGGCATTGCACCTGTTGAGGTGTGTGGTTTGCCTCGGTGAGGTGTGTCATTTGACTTGCTAAGATGTGTCATTTGGAACGGGGTGCCGCGTGGACAAAAAAAGAACGGGGAAGCGATGCCTCTCCGTTTATGCTAATTTAAAATTGAAATCAGGATAGAATTACGAAGGCAAATATACGACATCGGGAAGGCAATGTCAAGTGTTTGGGGAATTATTTTGGGACGTGAGAGGAAAAAGAATTCCCACTTAATACATTATATATGTATAAAGCGGGAATTCAATTTATAGAGTTCTTAATTTAAGAAAGAAGAAGGGCTTTACCTTGTGGGTTTGCTCCTTATTCTATTCTACAAACATTTTAGGACTTAGCATCAGCTTTTACACCTATCCAGTTTTTAGCTTTGCCTTCAGTTCCTTCTGACCAAACGCCAGTAGAAGAATCAAGAACTTTAGTAATTGTAACATTTGTTTGTACCTTACCCTTGTTCACTATTTCCACACCATCGTCTCCTGCTGTAAAGGTTGTTGTTCCAGACTGATTGATGATTTTGAGTTCAGCATTTTCGGATATTGTCAATGAAGAACCAGCACTCTTATTTTCAATCGTAATAGCAGCGTTATTACCACCCGCGTCTGCATTCGCAGCAATATTCACATTTCCATTAACTACAATAGAAACCGGAAGTTGCCAAACCGCACCACTACCAGCACCAGTTACAGCTATATCTGTGTTTTCAAATACCACAGCCTTCATTTTAACGGCATTTAATACTGCAACGGCCGCAACAGTAATCTTTGCATCCTTATAGATTACAGAATTATATTTACCGTTTACAACCTTCCACTCAGCATTGTCACCAGTAACAGTCTTCCATATATATTGAGCGTCCCCACTATCAGTGACTTTGGCATCGGCGTCATTGTAGATATTACCCCACTTCTCACTGCTTGTGCCAACAGTCGCTTCCGCTAAGAATGACATCATCTTGATATCGCCTT
Source organism: Bacteroidaceae bacterium (assembly GCA_030843315.1). Lineage (GTDB taxonomy): Bacteria > Bacteroidota > Bacteroidia > Bacteroidales > Bacteroidaceae > Bacteroides. The sequence goes on from JAUUPT010000131.1 coordinate 3,572, forward strand.
CGTTCTTATTGAAATTCACAACACCATAGTTAGTCACAATACCTGCATTCAAAGAACCAGTCGAACCTGTAATCGTTGCATCCGCATTATTTGAAGCACCATTTACAATCGTACCATTGTTTGTAAGAGCCGCAGCAACTGCATCAGTGATAGTTCCCAAATTGTTGATAGTAGCTCCCTCGTTGTTAGTCCAAGCACCAGCCAAAGTAATACTAGCACCCTTTTCTACATTCAGAATAGCAGCTGTCTTCTTGTCGTCACCATTAGTCAAAGTACTTGTAATAGAAGCACTAACACCCTTGATAGACATCGTTCCGAGGTTTGTAACTGTACCTGTCAATACTTCATCAAGCGTAAATGTACCCTTATTCGTAATGCTTGTAGTTGTTACATTACTCAATACTAAAGTACCTTCGTTTTTAACACCACCAGTGATAGTTCCAGCCAAAGCAGCACTAGCGCCCTCAGCCACAGTAATCCCTTCTCTGAAAACAATAACACTGCTAGCAGCAATATTATTGGTTCCCTTCAAAGTTACCATCTTACTGAAAGTCAGAGTATAGTTATTACCTACAGCCAATGTTCCTGCATTATTGATAACCACCGGAGTAGAGAATGTAATTTTGGAAGAACTTACACTTGTGCTCTTATTTTTCAGCAAGGTAGCTACCGTACTGTTGATCTCAGTATTCTTTTGGTCAACCACACGGATTTCCAATTCGTTCGCACCATCCTTCGGAGTAAATGTTCTGATTGCGTCAATCAAATCTGCCGTAGAAGAAACAGCAACACCTGTTTGAGCTTGTAAACCAATGATTATACTTCCCAGTGCAGTACCAGCAGTACTTGCTGGCTGGTTAGTTTCTGCATCGTATTCTTCCACTGGATAACGCTTGCCCGGATTGATGTTCATATCATTAAATACAACCTCACAAGATTCTCCATCAGTTGTATTGATTTCAGCGGTCAATGCATTTGCTGAAGATGTGTAATCATCGGCAGGAATCATTGCGTAGAATGAGAAAGAAGCACCATCAGCCAGCTCGATACCACCTTCGGGCATTTCTATAGAGATAACGCTTTCCGACTCATCTACACTTTCTCCCAGCACATCAGCAGTCTTAATAGGCTCTGTATTCTTATTGCTAATCCAGCGACCTTCTTTACCGCTCTCACCATTCACTGCATTAAACATGCTTTGAACGAATGACTTGTTGTCACCTGCAGATTCAGTGTAAGCTGTCGTGGCAGAATGTGCATACTTGAACGGTTTCTCCAATTCAAAGGTGACGCCACTTCCTTTCTTCAAGGTTACACTCTTTACAGTAATCTTTTTATCAGCCAGGTTGCGCAGTGTGATAAGAGGTTGTGCATACAGAGGCAATACGTCAACTGCGATGTTCAAATCTTGCTTGTCTGCACTCAGGAACTTGTAGCCTACATACAGAGGAGTACCTGCTTCTTTTGATTTAGCCAGCACATCGTTGAATGTAGAAAGTTCGCCATTGGCATCCTTAGCCAGTTTCTGTACAGCGGGCAGCTTGGCAACAATAGCGCCACGACCAGCCTCTTCGCTATAAGGCAGATAGAACATATAGTTACCTTCTACCAACTTAGCTTGTGTACTCCAAGCAGAACCGTTATAGCTATAACGATAATTTGAGTTCACTTTGTCGGTCAGCAAGTTATAGCGCTCAACAGGATCTTTTTGACTAAGGTCAGTTGCTACTTCGTCAATCAAGCAGGCTCCCATACCATCGTTGGCTTCGAACAAAAGTTCGTTAAAGCTTATGGCTCCATCCTTATTACCATCACCTTGAACCATACGCGTTGCAGCGTTGCCTAATGTGATATTCACATTTTGCAATTGAATACGGTTGCCAAGGTCAGTATTCCCCAAGGTTTCCATTTCATCTGACGTACAAGCAGCGAAAGCTACAGGTAGCGCCAAAGCAGTAAATAAAAGTTTTGCTTTCATTTTTCTTCGTTAATTAATTAATAATTTATTCTTTCTTTAGTTACTTTTACCCATTCGCCTTCAATCAGTCTCCAGAGGGTACATTTACAGAGGCGTCGAATCCTACTTCTACTGCTACCTCCAGAACTTCCACCTCCGGAGCCACATACTTCATTTCATTTTCCATTTTCATAATCATTA
>JAUUPT010000024.1 GCA_030843315.1 Bacteroidaceae bacterium
GCATATCCTCAAAGACCACAACCTGACGTGGGTGCAAAACGGCGTAGATGCTATTAACGAGATACACGAAAGGCGCTATGACCTTGTATTCATGGATATAAAAATGCCTATCATGGATGGCCTGGAAGCAACCCGGAGAATCAGAGAGTTCAATAAAGAAATCCCCATCATTGCACTTACTGCCAATGCATTCGACTCCGACAAAGCTGCCGCCATGAATGCAGGATGCAATGCATTCCTTACCAAGCCCTTGAAAAGAAGCCAGTTAATGGATGTTTTCTCAAAGAAATGGTAAGCGATTTAAACCGTATTTCCATAACTTTTCAAGCGCCAATAAAAGCTTAAAAGGATTGTATGAAAATAAAAAAGTATAGGATTGTAATAGAAAAATGCAGAAATTCCTTGCATCTTCAGAAAAAGTCTCTATCTTTGCACCCGCTTAACAGCAAACAAGGTCTGAATCGCTAGCTCAGCAGGTAGAGCACAACACTTTTAATGTTGGGGTCTTGGGTTCGAGCCCCAAGCGGTTCACAGAAATGATTAATAAAAAAGAGAGAACTCCTGTAGTACGAATGTATTGCAGGAGTTTTTCTTTAGCGGATATTGCAGGTGAAAAAAACGCATGATGCGTTTACCCAAAACAGATGGTCTGTTTACCCCAAACGCATGGTCTGTTTGGGGCAAACAGACCATGCGTTTCACCCAAATAGATGATGCGTTTCGAAGCAGCGGATAATCAGCATTCCTATTCCAACTCTGCCGCCTGAATATCAACGGAATGCAGCATATCCAATATACCGGTTGGAGTAATCCCCTTACACTCTATCCTCAAAACCTTTTCCCAATCTTCCAAATCGACATTCCACTTGCTGATTTGAGGACATTGCTCTAAAACGGATTTCACGCGCTTCACATCGCGCTTTCCGCTGATTGATGTTCTAAAAATCAAAATACTGTCCATAGCGTTACTTATTTTTCTGCAAATGAAGCAAATATAAACATGGGAATGAAGAAGTTTCCGACGAATTACGGAAAAAGCCCGCTGAAATACCCATTAATAGGGACTAAATTATATCCTCGAATTACGAAAGCAATACTTATTTTAAGATTATCCGATCGGGGTCATTCTCCATCAAAACTTGTAAGTCATCATCAAGCGCCCTTCTGAAGTACTGGAAAAAACGTTCTTATAATACTTGTACTTTGTATCACGGGTATAGTTTGTGAAGGTAGTTGTCAGGTATAGCTGATTCCGCAGTTTGAAGTCCAATCGTAGTCCGCTGACGTGAAGAATGGCTCTTGAACGGTCACCTTGTGCATTCAGTGTTTTCGGTTCTACGTTATCCCAGTCTATATCCCTGGGATATCCCTTCCAGGTAAACATTTGGTATGCCTCATAAGTGGTCGATGCAACAAATTTATCTTTCTTATATATAAAGTTGAAACCTGTCTTGGCACTAAATCCGCTCGCCAGGTTATAAATACGTTCATCTACCTGGTAGTAGTCGCTAAGGGCTCCGCCCAAGAGTATGGCATTCAGATGGGCATACGCATCAATATCCCACTTCCTCAGGAGTTTACGCTTATAAATAAGTCCTCCTCCAAAGGATGCAGGAGTACAGAATTTATAAGGAGTCTTGGCAGAAACAGCCGAGATTGTATCCGAATCGTAATAATCGAAATGTTGGTAGAGGCCTATGCTCAAGTAATGCTTGTCAGTATTCACCAGTTCTTTGGCTATCAGGCGCCCGATGATATTAAGCTGTCCCAATACCGGCTGTTCGGCTTGCCAGTTCAGGTTAGCCTTTATCGAGAAGTAATCGTAAGGACGCGTTTCTTCTACATCAAAACGGTCGCCATACTCGATATTGATTTCGGAAGCCAAACCCATACCTTTATCCAGAATTTCGTCTTTTAGTTCAAGGGTTCGCACACCCACAGACACATCCACACTGACGTCGGGAACACCGAATTGCTTGCCCGAAGTGGAGCGCCGCCGCCAGGCATCTCCGTTGATGATGCGAGTCAATCCGCGCATCGGAGAAACCAGGAACGATGCAAATTCCAGTCCGAACCGGCTCCAACCCGTCCGACGGTCATCAAGAATCAAGTCGGAAACGCGGTACATTACTTCTCCCAATGCCATTCCTCCGATGGGAGTAGCCAGGATATCGTTGGTCGAAGGGAACTCATTCTCCATGGCCATCTCCCACATAAAACTTCCACCGAAAGCAAACAGGCCGGATTGCCAATAGTTGTATCCGTTGGAACGGGCAGCGTTATAGTATAAATTGCCATGATAAGGGTGCATAAACATATTCGTCTGCATCGCATCGTTATCCCAAACAAAACCGTGCTTGAAATTATCCCTGATGGTATGCATATCAATATAAGCAAAATCTGCCTTTCGGACATAACGGTCGAAAGCCCATACCCCCATATTTATTCCGAATACGGTAGCCCCAGCCTGAAAACCTCTTTTCTTTGCATAGAAAGCTATATCAAGCGAATCTGCGACTTTGGGAGTAGCAATTTGATGATGTATAGCGACTTGGGAATAGGCAATGTCGATAGATATCAAACAGGTGAACAGAACCAATAACATCTTTTTCATGCTGCAAACATAGGAAAAAAAGTTGGTTTTGCTATAAAGGACTCTTATTTCTTATACGTTATCGTCCCCGTAGCCTGATGAGTCGGCATCACCAGTACTTCGGCTATCTGAATATGCTGAGGTACAGCGGCAGCAAAGTAAATCACCTCGGCTATATCGTCACCATCAAGCGGGCGTATTCCTTTATATACATTATCGGCAGCATTTTTATCTCCACGAAAGCGGACAACGGAGAAGTTTGTCTCTACCAGTCCCGGTTTGATGTTCGTTACACGGACAGGAGTATCTACCAAGTCGATGCGCAATCCATCGGAAAGGGCTTTGACGGCTGCCTTAGAAGCACAATACACGCTACCGCCGGGATAGGCGTAATCTCCTGCAATGGAACCCATGTTAATGACATGTCCACGTCCGCGCTCCACCATTCCGGGCACCACTAGACGAGTCATGGCGAGAAGAGCCTTCACATTCGTATCAATCACAATATCCCATTCGTCGAGATTTCCTTCGTGCTCCTTATCGACGCCGATAACAAGGCCGGCGTTGTTTATCAATATATCTATCTCCTTCCACTCTGCCGGAAGAGATTCCAATGCAGCCTTAGCCGCCTGGCGGTCGCGTACATCGAAAGGAAGCAGGAAGACATCGGCATGGTATTTCTCTTCCAGTTCTTTCTTCACTGCGTTCAGTTTGTCGGTATTACGTCCGTTCAGGATAAGGCGATAACCATTCATGGCAAACTTCCGTGCACATCCCTCTCCTATTCCGGAAGAAGCTCCGGTGATAAGTACAATTTTCTTTTCCATATTGTAATATGTTTATGAATATCAGTATTAAAATGCAAAGGTACTTTTCTTTTTGGGCAAACAAAAAGAAAAAGTACAAGAATTTATATACCTTTGCCCCGCTTTTTAGAAGCCAGAGATTTGTTTAATTCGTTTGGATAAAGATTAAGAACGCTTATGCAAAAGTCCGACTGCATCATCGGTGTGGAACATGTATCGAAATTCTTCGGAGATAAAGCCGTACTGAATGATGTGAATTTGTCTGTCCGCAAGGGCGAGTTTGTAACAATACTGGGACCGTCCGGCTGCGGAAAGACAACGCTGTTGCGCCTCATCGCAGGCTTCCAGACAGCTTCGGAAGGTGTGATAACTATTGCCGGAAAGGACATCACGCAGACACCGCCGCACAAACGCCCGGTGAACACCGTATTCCAGAAGTACGCCCTCTTCCCCCACCTCAACGTATTCAATAACATTGCCTTCGGCCTGAAACTGAAGAAGCAGCCCGATGCCACCATCGAGAAAAAGGTGAAGCAGGCACTACGCATGGTAGGCATGACGGACTACGAAGACCGTGACGTCGACTCCCTCTCCGGCGGACAGCAGCAGCGCGTTGCCATAGCCCGTGCCATCGTCAACGAGCCAGAAGTGCTGCTGCTCGACGAACCCCTTGCCGCCCTCGACCTGAAGATGCGCAAGGATATGCAGATGGAGCTGAAAGAGATGCACAAAACATTGGGTATCACCTTTGTCTACGTCACCCACGACCAGGAAGAAGCGCTCACGCTGAGCGATACCATCGTCGTGATGAGTGAAGGAAAGATACAGCAAATCGGTACTCCGATAGACATATACAACGAACCCATCAACTCCTTCGTAGCCGACTTCATCGGCGAGAGCAATATCCTGAACGGTGTGATGGTGAAAGACAAGCGCGTCACCTGCTGCGGACACGAATTCGAATGCGTGGACGAAGGCTTCGGCGAGCAGGCACAAGTGGACGTTGTAATCCGCCCGGAAGACATCTATATCTTCGATCCCTCGGAGGCGGCACAACTCCTGGGCACCGTGACCAGCTGCATCTTCAAAGGCGTGCACTACGAAATGCTGGTGCAGACCCGCGAAGGCTACGAACTGATGGTACAAGATTACCACAGCTTTGAAACCGGACGCGAAGTAGGCCTGCTGGTGAAGCCGTTCGATATCCATGTGATGAAGAAAGAACGCACTTGCAACACTTTTGAAGGCCGCGTGATAGACGAACATCATGTGGAGTTCCTGGGCTGTACCTTCGAGTGTAGCCAGATACCGACAAAAGATGATCCGCACTACGACTGGGATCACGTCACCGTAGAAGTAGACTTCTCCGCCGTCGTCCTCGAAGACAACGAAGAGGACGGACGGCTAACGGGTGAAGTGAAATTCATCCTCTACAAAGGAAACCATTATCACCTGACGGTGTTTACCGATTGGGACGAGGACATCTTCGTCGATACCAACGATGTTTGGGACGACGGCGACCGGGTAGGTATCACCATTGCTCCCGAAAATATACGAATTGTTCAATCTCTTAATAAGGAAGGAAGTGCTCAGTAAGTTATCCCGTTTCTTCATGCTCCGGCGCAACTGGACAGTACCCTATGCGCTGTTTCTGCTCGTCTTTGTGATAGTGCCGCTACTGCTCATCGTGGTGTATGCCTTTACCGATGCCGAAGGTGCCGTGACCCTCGCCAACTTCCGCAAGTTCATGATGCACCCCGAAGCGATGAATACGTTCATCTACTCCATCGGAATTGCGGTGATAACGACGCTCGTCTGCCTGCTGCTGGGATATCCGGCTGCCTACATCCTCAGTCAGAAACAGTTCAATACTTCACAGACCATGGTGGTGCTGTTCATCCTGCCCATGTGGGTCAATATCCTGATACGTACGCTTGCCACGGTAGCGCTGTTCGACTTTCTGAACCTGCCCCTGGGCGAAGGTGCGCTGGTATTCGGTATGGTTTACAACTTCCTGCCGTTCATGATATATCCTATCTATAACACTCTGCAGAAGATGGACCACAACCTGATAGAAGCTGCCCAAGACCTGGGAGCAAGCCCGACGAAAGTCTTCGGCAAAGTGATACTGCCCCTCTCCATGCCGGGCATCATGAGCGGCATTGTGATGGTATTCATGCCCACGGTCAGCACCTTTGCCATCGCCGAGTTGCTGACGATGAACAACATCAAGCTGTTCGGTACCACGGTGCAAGAGAATATATACAACGGAATGTGGAACTACGGTGCCGCCCTCTCGCTTATCATGCTGTTGCTGATAGGCATTACAATCCTCTTCACCAACGAAGAAGACGGCGCATCGAATGAAAGCGGAGGTGTGATATGACGTTGACACGCATTCTTGCCAAGGGCTACCTGTGGCTGCTGCTGGCACTGCTCTACTCGCCCATACTGATTATCATGATATTCTCCTTCACCGAAGCCAAGGTGCTGGGCAACTGGACGGGATTCTCGACCAAACTATACAGTTCGCTCTTCACGGGCGGGATGCACCACTCGCTGATGAGTGCGATATGGAACACGTTCGCCATCGCACTGATTGCGGCAACAGCCTCCACCGTTCTGGGCAGCATCGCAGCTGTGGGCATCTTCAACCTGCGCTCGCGCACGCGGCAGGTGATGAACTTTGCCAATGCCATCCCGATGATGAATGCCGACATCATCACCGGCGTATCGCTGTTCCTACTGTTCGTCAGCTTCGGCATATCGCAGGGATTCACAACAGTGATACTGGCACACATCACTTTCTGTACGCCCTACGTGGTACTGAGCGTGATGCCCCGACTGAAGAAGATGAATCAAAACGTCTACGAAGCGGCACTTGACTTGGGCGCCACACCCTTCCAGGCATTGCAGAAAGTCATTCTGCCGGAGATACTGCCAGGCATGATAAGCGGATTTATCCTTGCCTTCACGCTCTCCATCGACGACTTTGCGGTGACCATCTTCACCATCGGAAACGAAGGATTGGAAACGCTCTCTACCTATATATATGCCGATGCACGCAAGGGAGGACTGACGCCCGAACTGCGCCCGCTGTCCACGATTATCTTCGTGACGGTACTGGTGCTGCTGATTGTAATCAATAAGCGGGCAGAACGAAGCAAAAAAGAATAAGTAAACGATGACGAAGCAATGAAGAAGTATATATTCACACTAAGCCTTATCTGCAGTATTGCCGCCCTCTGCTTCCTTGTTTCCGCATGCGGAAGTTCCGACGAAGAGCGCAGCCGTGTACTGAAGATATATAACTGGGGAGACTACATCGACGAAGATGTCCTCGCTGAATTCCCCGCCTGGTACAAGCAGCAGACGGGTGAAGATATCCGCATCATCTACCAGGTGTTCGACATCAACGAGATAATGCTCACCAAGATTGAGCGCGGGCACGAGGACTTCGACGTCGTATGCCCCTCGGAGTACATCATCGAGCGCATGCTGAAGAAAGACCTGCTGCTGCCCATCGACCGGAACTTCGGAAAGACGCCGGATTATATCCCCAACATCTCCCCTTATATACAAGGCGAGTTAAACAAGACCAGCCAGCCGGGACGCGCCACCACCGACTATGCCGTGCCCTATATGTGGGGCACCGCCGGCATCCTTTATAACAAGAAGTTCATCGACGAGGAAGAAGCCAGCAGTTGGTACTGCCTTTGGAACCCCAAGAACCGGGGCAAGATACTGATGAAAGACAGCTACCGCGATGCTTACGGCACCGCCATCATCTACTCCCACGCCCGGCAACTGGCGGACAGCACCGTCACCGTGGAGCAACTGATGAACGACAATTCCTCCCAAGCCATCGCTCTCGCCGAAGAATACCTGAAGGCAATGAAGCCCAACATTGCCGGTTGGGAAGCCGACTTCGGCAAGGAGATGATGACCAAGAACAAGGCATGGATGAACTTCACCTGGAGCGGCGATGCCGTATGGGCGATAGAAGAAGCCGAAGCCGTGGGTATGGAGTTGGACTACGCCGTGCCTCGCGAGGGCAGCAACATCTGGTACGATGGCTGGGTCATCCCCAAGTATGCCCGCAATGTGAAGGCGGCAAGTTACTTCATCAATTACCTTTGCCAGCCCGAAGTGGCCCTGCGGAATATGGATGCCATCGGTTACGTCAGTGCCGTGGCCACACCTGAGATTATGGAGGCAAAGACGGATACCACAATAGAAGAACACTCCGACCTGAGTTACTTCTTCGGCGCATTGCCCGGTGCCGACAGCCTGGCAATCAATTCCATCCAGTACCCCGACCGGAAGGTGGTGGAACGCTGTGCCATGATACGCGACTTCGGCGACCGCACGGAGCTGGTGCTCGAAATGTGGAGTCGCGTGAAGGGTGACAATCTCAATACAGGCATTGTTCTGTTGATATTCGCCGTCTTCGGCATACTGCTCGTATGGCTGGTGTATGGCAAGATACGCAAGTACCGGCATCGGAAACGTCCTCACCGCAGGCGGAGAAGAAGATAAAAGAAAGTCGGAGAAGAAGATAAAAGAAATAAGACTATGCAAGGAACAAAGAGTCTGACACAAGGCCCCATCAACCGCCAGCTTTTCGGTCTGGCGATGCCTATCATGGCCACCTCTTTCATCCAGATGGCATATAGCCTGACGGACATGGCATGGGTGGGCCGATTGGGCAGCGAATCCGTTGCCGCCGTGGGAGCTGTGGGCATGCTCACGTGGATGTCTGCCTCCATCGCCTTGCTAAATAAGGTAGGTGCCGAGGTCAGCGTAGGCCAGTCCATCGGAGCACGTAGCGAAGTGGATGCGCGCAGCTTTGCCTCACACAACATCACGATTGCCTTGCTCATCGCCTTCTGCCTGGGCAGTCTGCTGTTCATCTTCGCCACCCCTATCCTGCGCCTCTTCGAACTAAAGGAACATATCACGGAAAATGCCGTGACTTATCTGCGCATCGTATCTACAGGACTACCCTTTGTATTTCTCTCTGCCGCCTTCACCGGTATCTACAACGCAGCAGGGCGTAGCAAAACACCTTTCTACATCAGTGCTACCGGACTGGTGATGAATATCATCCTCGACCCTCTGTTCATCTTCGGCTTCGGCTGGGGCACGGTAGGGGCGGCGCTTGCCACATGGTTATCCGAAGCGCTTGTTTTCTCCATCTTTATCTATAAGCTCCGCCGGAGGGACGACCTTCTCGGTGGCTTTCCCTTCATCGTCCGGTTGAAGAAGCAATACACCCGGCGCATCCTCAAACTCGGTCTGCCCGTAGCGGCACTCAACACGCTATTCTCCTTCGTCAATATGTTCCTCTCGCGCACCGCCTCGGAGCAGGGAGGACATATCGGACTGATGGCATTCACCACCGGCGGACAAATCGAGGCCATTACCTGGAATACCTCGCAAGGCTTCTCCACCGCCCTGAGCACCTTCATTGCACAGAACTACGCCGCCGGACAGAAGGCACGCGTCCGGCAAGCCTGGCACACTACCTTGTGGATGACGGGTATCTTCGGCACGCTCTGTTCCCTGCTCTTTATCTTCTACGGCAACGAAGTGTTCTCCATCTTCGTGCCCGAGGCAGAAGCCTACCGGGTGGGTGGCGACTACCTGCGCATAGACGGATATTCGCAAATCTTCATGATGATGGAGATTACCATGCAGGGTGTGTTCTATGGCGTGGGACGAACGGTGCCGCCTGCCATCGTCAGCATCACGTGCAACTATATGCGCATACCGGTGGCACTGCTACTGGTGCACATGGGCATGGGTGTAGACGCCATCTGGTGGGCGGTCTGCGGAACAACCATCGCCAAGGGTATCATCCTCACCTCCTGGTTCGTACTTATTAAAAGGAAAATTCTCTAAAAAAGTACAATGACGAACTTTGTAGCGAGTAAATTCGTTATTATATACATAAATTTGTAATCAGATATCAAACCATTTAATGAAAACGAATATGAAAAAGATGAAATTTACTGCACTATTCATGTGCTGTGCCATTCTGCTGGGCAGTTGTGGCACTATGAACAATACTACCAAAGGTGGAGTGATAGGCGGCGGTTCCGGAGCAGCAGCAGGAGCCATCATCGGCGGACTGATAGGTAAAGGCAAAGGCGCTGCCATCGGTGCAGCGGTAGGTGCAGCCGTAGGTACGGGCACCGGCGTTATCATCGGTCGTAATATGGACAAGAAGGCTGCCGAAGCAGCAAAGATAGAAGGCGCCCAGGTAGAGCAGGTGACGGATGCTAACGGTCTGCCCGCCGTGAAGGTGTCGTTCGCAGCAGGTATCCTGTTCGGATTCAACTCAGCAGCGCTGAGCAACGAAGCGAAATCTTCTCTGCGCGAACTTGCCCAGATATTAAAAGACGATCCTACGACGGATATCGCTATCATCGGGCACACCGACAAAGTAGGCACCTACGAAGCCAACATGAAGGTATCCAAGAACCGTGCCTACTCGGTAGAAAACTACTTGCAGGATTGCGGCGTATCTCCGGCACAGTTCAAGAAAGTAGAAGGTGTGGGATACACCGAATATGACGACAGTATGTCGGCTGAACAGAATCGCCGTGTGGAAGTCTATATGTACGCCAGCGAGCAGATGATAAAGAATGCCGAGGCAGCAAACTAGAGAATATTTCACCACCCCTCGTTCCCCTAAAGGGGAAGGAGAATTGTTCTGCTATATTACAATCGGCAAACGAAGTATTCCCCTCCCCCTTTAGGGGGTCCGGGGGGTGGTAAATTTCCATTTATACGCCAACCAATGAAACTTCCCAAGCCCCTGCGCATCCTCCGCAACCTGATACTCTTCTTTTTTATTTCCACTATCCTGGCGGTAGTGGTTTATCGTTTTGTGCCGGTGTACATCACACCGTTAATGGTTATTCGCAGCGTCCAGCAAATATTCAAGGGAGAGAATGCCGGTTGGCATCACACGTGGGTAGCATTCGATAAAATATCCCCTCACCTGCCGATGGCAGTCATCGCCTCGGAAGACAATCGCTTTGCCGAGCACAATGGTTTCGATTTTGTTGAGATAAAGAAAGCCATGAAGGAAAACGAGACAAGGAAACGGAAACGTGGTGCCAGTACCATCAGCCAGCAAACGGCAAAGAATGTATTTCTGTGGCCGCAATCGTCATGGGTACGCAAAGGACTGGAGGTTTATTTCACCGCATTAATAGAGTTCTCTTGGCCGAAAGAGCGAATTATGGAGGTATACCTCAACTCCATCGAAATGGGGAAAGGCATTTATGGGGCACAGGCTGCAGCCAAATACAAGTTCAAGACTACTGCTGCCAAAATCTCTGCCGAGCAGTGTGCACTCATTGCAGCCACCCTACCCAATCCGAGGCGATTCGACTCTGCACATCCATCCAAGTATATAAAGAGAAGACAAGGGCAAATACTGAAGTTAATGAAGTTAGTACCCCAGTTTCCACCGGTAGAAAAGAAGAAAGACAAATGATGCTTTAGAGGCTCTGACTGGCAGATACTCTAAAGCATCATTTATAAAATTAATATGCATGTCCTCCTTCTTCCATCTCTTTCGCATCAATCTTTCTATTATCAATGCTGCGCCATGCGTAGAAGATATACGCAAGCACAAAGGGAACAAGGATAGAAACATACGCCATTGCATTCAGCGTAAACTGGCTGGAGCAACTATTGGCAAGCGTCAAGGAGCTTTGTAAATCGTGGGTAGAAGGATAATAAGCCGTATTGTTATAACCGGCCACGAGTAACAACGCAAGTACCGTCAACACCGTGCCCACTCCTGCAAACCAGATGCCTTTATCGAATGCCGGTTTCCATAGCGTGCGGGCAATACCCCAAAGCACAGCCACTACACCCACCAGGAACACAATCAATACCACCGGCATTTCCAGGAAGTTCGTCAGATACTTGTAAGGTTCCATAAACACTTCTCCCGTCTCCGGATTAACGGCAAAGCCTTTAGCTACCAGCGTACGGGTAACGAACGCCAGGAAGAATACCAGGAACAATCCCGTGTTTCCCCATAACGAACGGCGACAACGTCTCACTAAATCTTCCTCGTTTATGTTATTAATGAAATAGAGCGATCCCAAGATGCGCGCCAGGAAGAACACCGCCAGTCCCAGCACTACGTTCCACGGATTGAGCAGCGCATCCAATCCATGCCCCGCATTGCCCCACTGGCTGATGACCGGCATCGCTGCATCAGCTATATTACCTTTATTAATATAGAAGTCCGACCCCGTGAAGAACGTAGCCACCGCGCCGCCCAGCAACACCGGGCCCACAACTCCGTTTATCACCAGGAATGCACGATACGTCGTCTTACCCAGCAGATTCCCCGCCTTTGACTGGAACTCGTAGCTGACAGCCTGCAACACAAAGCTGAACAGAATAATCATCCACAACCAATATGCCCCGCCGAAACTGGTGCTATAGAACAATGGGAACGAAGCAAAAAATGCTCCGCCAAACGTAACGAGCGTTGTAAACGTAAACTCCCACTTCCGTCCCGTAGAATTAATCATCATCTTCTTCTGTTCTTCCGTCTTGCCCAGACAGAACAGAAGCGAATTACCTCCCTGCACAAACAGCAGGAATACCAGGATAGCCCCCAACAGGGAAACTACGAACCACCAATATTGTTGAAGAAAAGTATATGTATCCATAATTGTATATATTATATAATGTGATAAAAGAATAGGGCGACAACCACCTTACCACTATTTTTCCGGTCCCTTCTTTATTGCCTTCAGCATAATCCCCACCTCAGCTATCAGCATAATGGTGAACAATACGAGGAAGATAAAGAATGTAGTCTGTACAGAGCCTACACTCAGTTTGGAAATAGCAGCGCTCGTAGGCAGCATATCCTGTATAGCCCACGGCTGGCGTCCGCACTCGGCAACCACCCAGCCTGCTTGTCCGGCAAGATAACCCAACGGAATGGTGAGCATAGCCACCCAATGCATCCAGCGTATCTGCGACAAATCCTTCTTGTAAACCAGGAACAGCACCACGATAAAGAAGAGAATAAAGTATCCTCCCAAGATTACCATGACGCGGAACATATAGAATGTAAGTGGCACATTCGGCACCAACTCATTCACATCTTTAATATAACCGTAACCGAAGTAAGCCACATTATCCTTCAACACCTGAGCAGCCACTTCTGCATCTGTACTGTTTCCGGCAGCTTTGGCAGCACGGTATGCGGCAAATGCACCGATAGCCGTTTTTCCCTTTTCTATCTTCTCTTCTGCCGAGAGGGCCATCGTGCCATCCTCCAACGGATAGCCGCCTTGCAACAGATTGTTGATACCGGGAACGAAAGCATCCGCCTTGCGCTCGGCAAGCAGAGACAGCATCTTCGGAATTTCTACGCGGAAGAGGAAAGGATTGACTCCATCCTGAGGCGTCTTCTTGTCGGGGTTCAGTATGCCGAAAGCCACCAGCCCGGCGCCCTGCTGCCCTTCATAATATCCTTCCATTGCAGCCAGTTTCATGGGCTGCTTCTGTGCCACCTGATAACCCGAGCCGTCGCCCGTCCATGCAGACATCACGGCAGCGAAAAGGCCTACCCATGCAGCAATCTTGAGGCTTGCCACGGCAAACTTCTTATCACGCTTCTTCCACAGATACCAGCAACTTACGCCAACCACAAATACAGCCGCCAGCACCCAACCGGACAAGACGCTATGAAAGAACTTATTGACAGCCATCGGCGAAGTAGCCACTGCCCAAAAGTCCACCATCTCGTTGCGTGCCGTATCGGGATTGAACTCCATGCCTACAGGATTCTGCATCCACGCATTGGCTACGAGAATCCACCAGGCTGATATCGTAGCACCCAGCCCCGTAAGCCAGGTAGATGCCAGGTGAAAACGCTTGCTCACCTTCTCCCAACCGAAGAACATGACTGCAATGAACGTTGCCTCCATGAAGAAGGCAAGAATACCTTCGATGGCGAGCGGCGCACCGAAGATGTCGCCCACAAACCAACTATAATTACTCCAGTTAGTACCGAACTCGAATTCCAAAATCAATCCTGTGGCGACGCCTACAGCGAAGTTGATACCGAAGATTTTCATCCAGAACTTGGCAGTACGTTTCCAAAATTCGTCACCCGTGCGGTAATACGCCGTTTCCATGATGCCCATAATTATGGCCAGTCCAAGAGTTAACGGCACAAAAATCCAGTGATAGATGGCTGTCAAAGCAAATTGTGCTCTCGACCAGTCAATAAGGGAAGTGTCAATGTTTTCAAGCATAAGAGTTATGATTTATGTATTATGAATTAGTCATCAGTAATTAAGATAGGGTAGTTAATTTTGCACAGGCAGAGCTTCATTACCGAGGCTTCGATGAATCAGTTCGCGACTGACGTAATCGTCTTTATCATCCCCCACAGCGGGACTGTTCAGAAAGTTGGGAAAGAAGAAAATACGGAGGATAAAGAACATGATGAATAGCTTCACGAGGATAATGAGCCACAAAGTGCGGCCCAACGTCATACTTCGAAAACCTTCCAAATAAAAACGTCCAATGTTTATCACAGTCTGCTTCATGCCGGCATAGATTTATAATGATTACAAATATAGAATTCTTTTATATAAAGAACAAATAAAAAGCAAAAAAGTTGAGAAAAAGAGAAATGAACTCCCTTATCGGCACAAAAAACAGTTTGGGCGATGAAAACTCTCCCTACGTCTATCGGTTTTGCATACCATCAGTCTGTCCCCTACATTTGCAAATGTAAAAACCATAGCATAAAGAAGATATGATGAACGTAAAAAGATTAACTGTGATAACACTCTGCATGGCAAGCTGCACGTGGCTCGGTGCACAAAACGATGCCAACGTGCAGCCTGCCCAATGGGACTTGCAGACCTGCATCGACTACGCCCTGCAGCAGAACATCACCATCCGCAAGAACCGCCTCAGTGCCGAAAGCGCCGAAGTAGATGTGAAGACGGCTAAAGCCGCTCTCTTCCCCAGCCTCACGGGTAGCGTGAGCCAGCGCGTGGTGAACCGTCCCTACAGCGAGACGAACACCATCATCAACGGTGACAACATCACCAGCAGTCAGAGCAAGACTTCCTACAACGGCAGCTATGGCATTGATGCCAACTGGACGCTCTACAACGGCGGCAAGCGCATCAACACCCTGAAACAGCAGCGTATCAACAACCGCATCGCCGACCTCAGCGTGGCCCAAAGCGAGAACAGCATCGAAGAGAGCATTGCACAAACCTACGTACAGATACTCTATGCAGCCGAAGCAGTGAAAGTCAACCAGTCCACCCTCGAAGTGAGCCAGGCAGAATGCGAACGTGCCCGCGCATTGTTCCAGGCAGGAAGCATCGCCAAGAGCGACCTGGCACAACTGGAAGCGCAAGTCAGCACCGACAAGTATCAAGTGGTGACGGCCGAAGCTACCTTGCAGGACTATAAACTCCAGTTGAAGCAGCTCCTCGAACTGGACGGTGAAGAGGAAATGAGCCTCTACCTCCCCGCGCTTGGCGACGAGAACGTGCTCTCTCCCCTGCCCACCAAGACCGATGTCTTCCGCGCCGCCCTCGCCCTGCGTCCCGAGATAGAAGCAAGCAAGCTCAATGTGCAGGCTTCGGACCTGGACATCAGCATTGCCCGCGCAGGATACATCCCCACCCTAAGCCTCAGCGCCGGGATAGGAAGCACCAACGCCAACGGCAGCGACTTCACCTTTGGCGAACAGATAAAGCAGAATTGGAACAACTCGCTGGGTCTGACCGTGAGCATACCTATATTCAATAACCGCCAGACCAAAAGCGCCATACAGAAAGCGAAACTCCAAAAGCAAACCAGCGAACTGTCTCTGCTGGACGAGCAGAAGACTTTGTACAAGACCATCGAAGGACTCTGGCTGGATGCCAACAGTGCACAGCAGCGCTATGCCGCCGCCATGGAGAAGCTACGCAGCACACAGACCAGCTACGAACTCATCAGCGAGCAGTTCGACCTGGGAATGAAGAATACTGTGGAACTGCTGACCGAGAAAAGCAATCTGCTCAGCGCACAGCAGGAAACGTTGCAGGCCAAATACATGGCGATACTGAACACGCAGTTGCTGAAGTTTTACCAAGGAGAAAAGATTGAATTGTAAAAAGCAGGCTCCCATTAAAGAAAACAAGAATATCAACGTAATATATCAATAAGTATGAAGAAGAAGATTATCCTCGCAGTCATAGTTGCCGTCCTAGTAATCGGCGGCGGGATATGGCTTTTCGGCGGGGCAAAGGCAAAGCACAAAGTAACCTATGTGACCGCCACTGCCAGCAAAGGCGAAATATCAGAGTCGGTCACCGCCACAGGCACCATCGAACCGGTAACGGAAGTGGAAGTAGGTACCCAGGTCAGCGGTATCATCGACAAGATTTATGCAGATTATAATTCGGAAGTGACCAAAGGACAGCTCATCGCCGAAATGGACCGCGTGACGTTGCAAAGCGAACTGGCCTCGCAACGTGCCACCTATAACGGTGCGAAAGCCGAATACGAATACCAGCAGAAGCTCTACCAGCGCAACAAGACCTTGCACGAGAAACAACTTATCAGCGATACCGACTACGAGCAGTCAGTTTATAACTACGAGAAGGCGCGGAGTAGTTACGAAAGCAGCCAGGCATCGCTGGCAAAGGCGGAACGCAATTTGTCGTATGCCACCATCACCTCTCCCATCGACGGTGTAGTCATCAGCCGCGACGTAGAGGAAGGACAGACGGTAGCTTCCGGCTTCGAGACTCCGACACTCTTCACCATCGCTGCCGACCTGACGCAGATGCAGGTAGTGGCCGATGTGGATGAAGCCGACATAGGCGGTGTGGAAGAAGGACAGCGCGCCTCGTTCACCGTAGACGCTTATCCGAATGATGTCTTCGAAGGAGTAGTGACGCAGATACGATTGGGGGATGCTACATCGAGCAGCACCAGCAGTTCATCGAACACGGTGGTGACTTATGAGGTGGTTATCTCTGCCCACAATCCTGACTTAAAACTGAAACCTCGCCTGACGGCAAATGTCACCATCTATACGCTCGACCGCAAAGATGTGCTCTGCATCCCCGCCCGTGCCCTGCGTTTCACTCCCGAGAAGCCGCTCATCGGTGACAATGATATCGTGAAGGATTGCGAAGGCGAGCACAAAGTATGGACACGCGAAGGAAATACCTTCACCGCCCATCCCGTAGAAATAGGTATCTCGAACGGTATCAACATGGAAGTCATCAGCGGCATCTCTGAAGGGATGAATGTAGTTACCGAAGCTACTATCGGCAGTATGCCGGGAGAAGGCGAAGCAGCTATGAGCCAAGAAACAGCAAGCGGAGAAAAGAGCCCGTTCATGCCTGGCCCTCCGGGAAACAATAAGAAGAAAAGTAAGTAATCAAATCACATTGTATCCGCTGAATTCTCATATATAATAATGTATAGCAATTATGAGCAAAGTAGTCATTGAACTCCAAAATATCAAACGGAACTTCCAGGTGGGAGACGAAACCGTGCATGCCTTGCGTGGCGTTTCGTTCACCATCAATGAAGGCGAGTTTGTCACCATCATGGGTACCTCCGGCTCGGGCAAATCGACCCTGCTGAACACCCTCGGCTGCCTCGACACCCCCACCAGCGGAGAATATCTGCTGGACGGCATCTCTGTGCGCACCATGAGCAAGCCCCAGCGTGCCGTACTAAGAAACCGCAAAATCGGCTTCGTCTTCCAAAGCTACAACTTGCTTGCCAAGACCACTGCCGTAGAAAACGTGGAACTGCCACTGATGTACAACTCCTCAGTATCCGCCTCCGAAAGGCGCCGCCGCGCCATCGAAGCCCTGCAATCCGTAGGGCTGGGCGACCGCCTGGAACATAAATCCAACCAGATGTCCGGCGGACAGATGCAGCGCGTGGCCATCGCCCGCGCACTGGTAAACAACCCTGCCGTCATCCTGGCAGACGAAGCCACAGGCAACCTCGACACACGCACATCTTTCGATATATTGGTTCTGTTTCAGAAGTTGCACGCCGAAGGACGTACTATCATCTTCGTGACTCATAACCCTGAAATAGCCCAGTACAGCAGCCGCAACATCGTGCTGCGCGACGGACGGGTGAAGGAAGACAGCCCCAACCCCCACATCCTGAACGCCGCCGAAGCATTGGCAGCCTTGCCCAAGCAAGAGGATGAATAAATGAATGATAAACTGTTTAAATCCTAAAACATGAACGGAACAAACCTTTTCAAAATAGCCCTGCGCGCCCTGTCCAACAACAAGCTGCGGGCATTCCTCACCATGCTGGGCATCATCATCGGCGTGGCGTCCGTCATCACCATGCTTGCCATCGGACAAGGCTCCAAGAAAAGCATCCAGGCACAAATCTCCGAGATGGGCTCCAACATGATTATGATACATCCGGGAGCAGATATGCGTGGGGGCGTCCGCCAGGACCCCAGTGCCATGCAGACGCTGAAACTGGCCGACTACGAAGCATTGCGCAACGAAACGAACTTCCTCGCCGCCGTCAGTCCCAACGTCTCTTCCAGCGGACAACTTATTGCGGGCAACAACAACTACCCCTCTTCTGTGAGTGGCGTGGGTACCGATTATCTCGAAATCCGCCAGCTCAGTGTGGAGAACGGTGAGATGTTCACCGAAGCCGATATACAGACGTCCGCCAAAGTATGCGTCATCGGGAAAACCATTCAAGATAATCTCTTTCCCGGAGGCGAAGACCCCGTAGGGCGCATTATCCGCTTCAACCAAGTTCCCTTCCGGGTGGTGGGTGTACTCAAGTCGAAAGGTTACAACTCCATGGGTATGGACCAGGACGATGTGGTGCTTGCCCCGTACAGCACCGTGATGAAGCGACTACTGGCACAGACTTATCTAAGCGGCATCTTCGCCTCCGCCCTCAGTGAGGACATGACGGACAATGCCACCGAAGAAGTTACCGAGGTGCTGCGAAGGAATCATAAGCTGAAAGAGAATGATGACGACGACTTCACCATCCGCAGCCAGCAAGAACTCAGTACCATGCTCAACTCCACCACCGACCTAATGACTACACTACTTGCCTGCATTGCCGGCATCTCACTCGTAGTGGGTGGCATCGGCATTATGAATATCATGTATGTATCGGTAACGGAGCGTACACGCGAAATCGGGCTTCGTATGTCCGTCGGTGCCCGTGGCGTGGACATTCTGAGCCAGTTTCTGATAGAAGCTATCCTCATCAGCATCACCGGAGGTATTATCGGTGTCGTCATCGGTTGTGGCGCCAGTTGGATAGTGAAGAGTGCGGCCCACTGGCCTATCTTCATCCAGGCTTGGAGCGTATTCCTATCGTTCGCCGTATGTACGGTGACCGGTGTATTCTTCGGCTGGTATCCTGCCAAGAAGGCGGCAGATCTGGACCCGATAGAGGCAATACGATACGAGTGATTGGGGATTAGTGCGCTATATCAACGTGAGTTTGAGATAAGATGGTTACTTCTGTTTTCAGTGACATACACTGCAGTACCGCTGCATTGAATTTGCAGTATTACTGCATCACACTTGCAGCATCGCTGCAATATTGTTGCAGTAGTACTGCAACTGTGATGCAGTGGCACTGCAATAACGATGCAGTGACATTGCAGTACTTGCTTTGTTTCACTAACGGGTATCCTTTATATCGAATTCACGTTAGATTGTTACAAGAAAACATCAACAAATCACTAATCACCAATCACTAAAAACATTATCTTTGCATTATTATGAAACAACTCCCCACCTCCCGCCCCCGCATCATTGAAGTCCTGACGCACGTCATCGGCTGGGGAATCGTATTCGGCTTCCCTTTCCTGATGATGACACGCAGCGGTTTTAACATCACCTGGATGGACTATCTGCGTCATGGCAGTATCATTCCCATCTCCTTCTTCATCGTGTTCTACGTGAACTATTGCTTTCTCATTCCCCGATATCTGTTCGAGGGGCGCATCAAGCAATATCTGATACTGAACATACTACTGATACTGTGCATTGCCGCCGGCGCACATCTGTGGCAGGAATATACGTTCCAAACATTTGCGAAAGGTGGCGCAGAGAAAGGGGGACGACACATGGGACCTCCCAAATGGATATTTATCCTACGTGACATATTTTCTATGGTATTGACCGTCGGACTAAGCGCCGCCATCAAGATGAGTGGCCGCTGGGTACAGATGGATGCCGCCCGTCGCGAAGCCGAAAAGAACCGCACGGAAGCCGAACTGAAGAATCTGCGTAACCAACTCAATCCGCACTTCCTGCTCAATACACTGAACAACATCTACGCCCTTATCGCATTCAATACCGACAAAGCGCAAGCTGCCGTGCAGGAATTGAGCCGCCTCCTC
Source organism: Bacteroidaceae bacterium (assembly GCA_030843315.1). Lineage (GTDB taxonomy): Bacteria > Bacteroidota > Bacteroidia > Bacteroidales > Bacteroidaceae > Bacteroides. The sequence goes on from JAUUPT010000024.1 coordinate 19,850, forward strand.
CGCCACGTGCTCTATGATAATCAGCAGGACTTCGTCACCCTCGACAAAGAGATGGACTTCATCCGCAATTACATTGAGTTGATGCGCATCCGTCTGTCCGCCAACGTCACCGTGGAAACGCAAATCGACATCCGCCCGGACAGCCGTACGGAAATTGCTCCGCTCATCTTTATCTCTCTTATAGAGAATGCCTTCAAACATGGCATATCTCCCACCGAACCCAGCTTCATCCGCATCCACTTCAGCGAAAGTCCCGGAGAAGTGCACTGCGAAATAACCAACAGCTACCACCCCAAGAACGAAACCGACAAAAGCGGAAGCGGCATCGGGTTGGAACAGGTGCAGAAACGACTGGAGTTGACCTACCCTGGTCGTTACAACTGGCAACAGGGAGTAAGTGAAGACGGAAAAGAATATAAATCGATTTTAGTAATTAGTGTATCATGAATCTGAATTGTGCAATCGTAGACGACGAGCCTCTGGCATTAGAACTACTGGAAAGCTATGTCAACAAAACCCCGTTTCTGCAACTGATCGGGAAGTATTCCAGTGCCGTACAGGCAATGAAGGAATTGCCGGAGAAGCATATCGACCTGCTCTTCCTCGATATTCAGATGCCGGAACTGAACGGACTCGAATTCTCCAAAATGGTAGATCCCACTACTCGCATTGTCTTCACCACCGCCTTTGGCCAATACGCCATAGACGGCTACAAAGTCAATGCACTGGACTATCTGCTGAAACCCATTTCTTATGTAGACTTTCTGCAAGCAGCCAACAAAGCCGTACAGTGGTTCGAATTATTGCAACAACCCAAAGAGGATATTCAAAGCATTTTCGTAAAGAGCGACTACAAGCTGGTGCAAATAGAATTAAGAAAAATATTATACATAGAGGGATTGAAGGATTACATCAAAATCTACGAGGAAGATTCACCCAAGCCCATCCTGTCACTGATGAGTATGAAAGCGATGGAAGAACTTCTGCCTACTTCACGCTTCATGCGTGTTCATCGCTCTTACATTGTTCAGAAAGACAAGATACGCATCATCGATCGCGGACGCATTGTCTTTGGGAAGAATTATATTCCGATAAGTGATAGTTACAAACAAGCATTTCAAGACTTTTTAGACCAAAGGAGTTGAAATATATTTCTAATTTGCCGATAAAAATAAAAGAGCTGTCGATTAATTATACAATTCTTTGCATATTAAAAGATGTTTTTTTATCTTTGCACCGAACAGATAGGAGTTGTGAAACTCCCCCAATAGAATAGTTTAGTTAAGTCTAGTTTAGTTTTTGTGTAAAGCACTTCCTCCGTAAGCGAACGATAGGAAGTGCTTTTTTTATGGAGATAACCTTAATTAAAGAAAAAATTCTATCTTTGTGCATCATCAATAAAGAGACTATGCACAGTTGACCATGAAACATACAAAAAACATATCCCGGAAAAGCTATATAATGTTATTGCTGCTTTTCGTCTTCACCGCCCTGCTATATGGAAAGAACGATCTCAAATCCATATCAGACTCTCTGGATTATGTAATGAATAACAAAGAACGATATATCCGACACAAAGAACTGGAAATAAACAGCCTCCAGAAACTTCTCAATAAAAAGGGAAACTCACTGGAATATGAATATGAGATAAATAATAAGCTCTCCGATGAATATAAAAAGTTCCGGTTGGACTCTGCTATACTCTATGCAGAGAAAACAATCGAAATAGCCCAAACCTTGAAAGACTCTCATCTGAAATCCATATCAGACATAAACCTTGCCCGCCTGTATTCCTATTCCGGACGCTTTCGCGAATCGGAAGAAATACTGAAGACTTTTAATCCAAAGAAACTTCCCCCTCAAATCTTACCGGACTATTATGAGGCATATCTCCGTTTCTTCGAACATTATTCCGCAATAAGCAATCAACCCAGATACTCGGTTCAAACGGAAAAATACCGCGACTCGTTACTTACCGTATTATCCCCTGCTTCATTTGAATACAAGATTAATTTAGTCCACAAATATGTAGCCTCGAAACAAATAGTAGAAGCAGAAACAATATTGCATGTACTACTTCAGGAAGAAGGTATGGAAACTCCCAGAACCGCAGTTATTACCTATTATCTTGGAGCCATCAGCAATATGAGAGGTGAATTGGAACAAGAAAAGAAATATCACATGCTGTCAGCCATAGCCGATGTGAAGAATGCCATTAAGGAAAATGCTTCCTTTCAACGGCTCGCAATTATATGCTACGATGCTGGAGAGATAGAAAAAGCGTTCAAGTACTCCCATTTTGCCATTGAAGATGCCATATTCTCCGGAGTACAGTTCAGGACTGCACAACTTTCGGCACTCTATTCCATTATAAATGTGTCATATCAGGATAAAGAAAGTGCAATAAACAGTAAATTGAAGACATATCTCATTCTTATTAGTTTCCTTTCCTTGTTCTTGATCCTGTTAGTGATATACATATACCAGCAGATGCACAAAGTATCCGTTATAAAAGAAGAACTCTCACTAACCAACAACAAGTTGAATGAGTTGAACAATGAACTAAACGATAAAAATGAGATGCTGAAGGATAAGTATGCGCAATTGTCAGAATCGAATATAGTCAAAGAACAATATATAGCGCAGTTCTTTGATATTTGCTCTACTTATATCGACAAAATGGAGGATTATCGCAGAGTGCTGTACAAACTTGGAATCAACAAGCAATATGAAGAACTGATAAATAAGCTGAAATCCACCTCTATCGTTGATAATGAACTCGACGAATTGTATTCTCATTTCGACAAGATCTTCCTGAACCTGTATCCTACATTTGTTTCTGATTTTAATGCCTTGCTTGACGATAATGAAAAGATAATCCTAAAAAGAGACGACCTATTGAACAAAGAACTCAGGATATACGCACTATTCCGTTTGGGCATAACAGACAGTGCCAAAATAGCCAATTTCCTGCGCTGTTCAATGAGCACAATATATAACTATCGGACGAAGATGAGAAACAAAGCAGCCGAAAACCGGGATGAATTTGAGGAACTGATCATGAAAATAGGTCAGAACGACTCTCCAAACCATCTACAAAAAAAGGAAGGAGCACAAGCATAAACATCTGATTATCAAAGATAATACTATTTTCATTTTCTACATAATTAGGTTTAAGCTTTTGAAAGGTCCTATTTAATCCTAACTTTGTAAAGAGGAAGAACGGTTTAATTCTTATATCTAATAAACAATCTTCGAAACAGTAAGATTCCTCACTTCCTTTTCTATAGATAATAACCTTTTTAATAATAATACAGATGACATGCACACTATAATTAAAGTTGGACTAATAGGCTTCGGCCGAATGGGAAGATTTTATCTTGAAGAAATGCAAAAGAGCGGAAGATGGGAGATAGCATACATATGCGATACAGATCCCAGAAGCCGTGAGCTTGCAAAGAAATTGTCACCGTGTTCGAAGGTGGTGGAAAACGAGCAAGAGATACTGGATGACGAAACAGTACAGGTAGTCGGCCTCTTTGCACTTGCAGATTCAAGAAAAGAACAAATTGAAAGAGCTTTCCGAAGTGGAAAGCATATAATAAGCGAAAAGCCAATTGCAGATACTATCGAAAGAGAATGGGAAGCTGTAAAAGCTGCCGAAAACACTCCTTTTTTTTCTACTACCAACCTCTACCTTCGCAATTCCTGGTACCATAATTTCATTAAAGACTGCATCGACGATGGTGAAATTGGAGAATTGGCTATCATACGCGTATGCCATCTCACCCCCGGACTCGCTCCAGGAGAAGGGCACGAGTATGAAGGTCCATCATTCCACGATTGCGGCATGCACTATGTGGATATTGCCAGATGGTATGCCGGATGCGATTATAAAACGTGGAATGCGCAAGCCGTAAGGATGTGGAGTTATAAAGACCCGTGGTACTTGCAATGCCACGGAACCTTTGAAAGTGGTGTGGTTTTCGACATCACCCAAGGACATGTGTATGGACAACTTTCACTGGTGCAAACTCATAATTCGTACATAGATATAATAGGTACGAAAGGAATTGTCCGCATGAGCCATGACTTCAAGACCGCCGTAGTAGAATTGCACGGAGTTTCCCAAACGATTCGTGAAGAAAGGCCCTTCGGTGGAAAGAATATAGATGTATTGTGCAATTTGTTTGCCAATTCGGTAGAATCCGGCATAAGAGATCCGCACTTGCCTACATTCCGCGATTCTGCCATAGCCTCAGAATATGCCTGGAAGTTTCTGGATAATGCCCGGAGCAACGACCTTCCGGCTATCGGCGACACGCAGACGCTCGAAAAGATATTGCAAAGAAGAAGAACCATGAAGAACGGATATGGACTATTGCGTTCTAAATATATTATTGTTTAAAAATCAATTAAAGTTATGGCAAATTTTACTAGAAGAAAATTTCTGAAGACAGGGGCTGCTGCCATTGCAGGGCTTACTATCGTCCCAAACACAGTTTTGGGTAAATCATTCGGCCATGTGCCCCCCAGTGACAAACTGAACATCCTGGGTGTTGGTATCGGAGGACGTGGTGCGCAAGTATTGCGAGACATGAACTCACAAAACATCATCGGACTCTGTGACGTAGACTGGAAGTACAGCGACCATGTTTTCAAAGAATATCCCAATGCCAAGAGATACCGCGATTATCGGAAGATGTTCGATGAATTGGGCAAATCCGCCGACGCGGTTGTAGTAGCCACTGCCGACCACACTCATGCTTTAGTGGCTTCACAAGCCATAACAATGGGAAAACATGTCTATGTAGAAAAGCCATTGACACACACTGTATACGAATCCAGACTGCTGACCAAGCTCGCCGACAAATATCAGGTGGCAACACAGATGGGTAACCAAGGTTCTTCCGGCGAAGGAGTGCGCAAGATGTGCGAATGGATATGGAACGGTGAAATCGGTGAAGTGACAAAGGTAGAAACCTTTACCGACCGACCGATATGGCCGCAAGGCATGAACCGCCCAGAGAAAGTGGAAAAGGTGCCAAGCTCACTGGAGTGGGATTTGTTCCTGGGCCCTGCCAAATATCGTGACTACAACTCTATCTACACACCGTGGAACTGGCGCGGATGGTGGGACTTCGGTACAGGTGCATTGGGCGATATGGCTTGCCACATCCTGCATCCGGTATTCAAAGGACTGCAACTGGGATATCCCACGAAGGTTCAAGGTAGCTCTACCTTACTGCTGACGGACTGCGCTCCGAGTGCACAAAGCATCAAATTCACCTTCCCGGCACGTCCTAACCTGCCTAAGGTTGGTATGCCCGAAGTAGAAGTATACTGGTACGACGGTGGTTTGAAGCCGATGCGTCCCGAAGGTTTCCCTGCCGGAAAAGAAATGAATCACCAAGGTGGTTGCGTTATCTTCTACGGAACAAAAGATACATTGGTATGCGGTTGCTACGGTGCCGACCCCTGGTTGATGTCAGGAAGAACTCCGAGCGCTCCGAAGGTACTGAGAGCTATTGATACTTCTCACCAGATGGACTGGGTACGCGCTTGTAAAGAAAGTGCAGCGAACCGCGTTCAGACAGCTTCTCCTTTCAGCGAAGCAGGCCCGTTCAACGAAATGGTGGTAATGGGAGTACTTGGTGTAAGACTGCAAGGCCTCAACCAAGAACTACATTGGGATGGTGCAAATATGCGTTTCACCAACATCGATCCTGCCGCTACGATTCGTACAGTAATCAAGGACGGTTTCCAGATTAAAGACGGACACCCGACGTTCAACAAGACAATGACCGATCCGGTTAATGCACAAGCATTTGCTCAGGAACTGATTAAGCACACATATCGTGACGGCTGGAAATTGCCCGATATGCCCTAATTAAAATAAAACGATTAACAAATCACTTCAAATTAAACAGTTATGAACAACAAATTATTATATGCATGCGGTTGCGTCCTCTTAGCAGGAGCATTAACTTCTTGTGGTGGAAATGCAAAAAAAACAGAAGCAGCAAGTGATGAAACTGCCACTATGCCTGAATACAAGGTATTGGATAATCCTCAAGTAGACCTGTCAAGCTATCCGGTAGACAAGGACGGTTACATCGTTCTGTTCGACGGAAAAGACATGAAAGGCTGGCGCGGATACGGAAAAGACAACGTTCCTTCCAAGTGGACGGTAGAAGACGGATGTATCAAGTTCAACGGTTCGGGTGGCGGCGAAGCCCAGGACGGTGACGGTGGCGACTTGATCTTTGCGCACAAGTTCAAAAACTTCGAACTGGAATTGGAATGGAAGATATCCAAAGGCGGTAACTCAGGTATCTTGTACCTGGCACAGGAAGTAGAGTCCAAAGACCCTGCAACCGGCGAATGGAGATTGGAACCTATCTACATCTCTGCTCCCGAAGCTCAGGTGCTGGATAACGAAAACCACCCGGATGCTAAATTGGGTAAGGATAACAACCGCCAGTCTATGTCTCTTTATGACATGATTCCTGCCAAACCGCAGAATGCAAAACCGTTCGGCGAATGGAACAAAGCGAAGGTTATGGTTTTCAAAGGAACTGTGGTTCACGGACAGAACGACGAGAACGTGGTTGAATACCACCTCTGGACACAGAAATGGACTGATATGTTGCAGGCAAGCAAGTTCAGCAAAGAAGACTGGCCGCTTGCATTCGAGCTGTTGAACAATGTCGGTGGTCCTAAACACGAAGGTTACATTGCTTTCCAAGATCATGGCGACGACGTATGGTTCCGTAATATACGCGTCAAGATTCTGGACTAAGCAGTCAGAAAGAAACCATTAAATAAAAATCAATTATCATGAAAAAACAAACATTATTTATTTTCCTCCTTGCCTGCATCATTGCAGTTCCTACTTCTCTGAAGGCACAGAAGAAGGACATTGCAGTGCAAATGTATTCGGTAAGAGACCTTATCGGCGGTGACGTAAGCCAGCCCGATAAGTACAAGACGTATACAACGATTCTGAAGAACTTGGCAAACATGGGATATACTGCTGTCGAAGCAGCCAACTATAACAATGGCAAATTCTATGGCCGCACTCCCAAAGAGTTCAAGAAAGACATCGAAACTGCCGGAATGAGAGTATTGTCTTCGCACACCGGCAAAGGTCTGTCCGAAGCAGAAATAGCCTCCGGAGACTTCAGCGAATCACTGAAGTGGTGGGATCAGGCTATCAAGGATCATAAAGAAGCAGGCATGTCCTACATCGTGACTCCGTATCTTGGTGTTCCCAAAACGCTGAAAGAACTCCAGGCGTATTGCGATTACTTCAACGAGATAGGAAAGAGATGCAAAGCCAACGGCATGAAGTACGGTTATCATAATCACTCGCATGAGTTCCAGAAAGTGGAAGACCAGACGATGTACGATTATATGATTACACACACCAATCCGGAATACGTATTCTTCGAAATGGACGTATACTGGGTAGTAAGAGGCCAGAACAGTCCGGTAGCATACTTCAAGAAGTATCCGGGACGTTTCCACATTCTGCACATCAAAGACGATCGCGAGATTGGCCAGAGCGGAATGGTAGGCTTCGATGCTATCTTCAACAACACCAAGACAGCAGGTGTAGAAAACATCGTTGTAGAGGTAGAGAGATACAACCTGCCGGTAGAGGAGAGTGTAAAAGCCAGTATAGACTACTTGCTGAAGGCACCTTTTGTAAAGGCAAGCTATAGCAAGTAAGAGAATCTACCTTTGAATGTCCCTTTAACAGATAAACAAATGAGTAGACTGACAACAATCTTACTGGTGTGTAGCCTTGTGCTGCTGAGCTCATGCAGTAATTCCTCCAGCCGAAAGCTATTCAATGGAGCCGATCTGGCAGATTGGCAGACATCGGGTAGCGTGCTGGTGAGGGATAGCTCGCTGATACTGTCCGGATTCAACTCCCGGGCTGCATTGAAGAACAGCGTATATAAGAATTTCGATTTGCACCTGCGGGCACGCACTACCCCCGGCGGAACAGGCTATATCGCTTTTCATACAGACGATTCGGAGAAAGGTTATCGTGTTGCTATCAACAACGATAACGACGCTCCTATCTGGTGGAAGAAGACCGGCAGTCTGTTGTCAGTCCGCAATCTTACCAAGAGCTTTGTAAAAGAAGGCCAATGGTTCGATATGGATATCCGCGTTGAAGGGCAGGCCGTTACAGTGAAAGTGAACGGCGAACCGGTGGTGGAATACATAGAACCGGAACATCCTTATCGCACGTCGCCCAATGAGAAGGCGCTCTTGTCCGAAGGTACCATCGAGCTTATCAGCAATGGGCAGGGAGATGTTGAGTTCAAAGACATCTTCATCGAGGCACTCGACGGACGGGGCATTGACACTGCTGCCCAGCTGGCCCAAGCGGGCGACGAGCAGACGGATGAAATCATAAGGCTTCATCAGGAAGACTTCCCCGTGCTGGACTATCATGTGCACCTAAAAGGCGGACTCACCAAGGAAGTGGCTGCCGCCCAGTCGCGCCGACTGGGTATCAACTACGTAGTGGCTCCCAACTGCGGTATCGGTTTCCCGATAACGGATGATGAAGGAATCTATTGTTTCCTCGATTCCATGCGCACGCAGCCCTTTATCCTTGCCATGCAAGGCGAAGGCAGGGAGTGGCCTACCACTTTCTCCGAGGCGGCACGCAAGGAGTTCGACTTTGTCTTTACCGATGCGCTGACGTTCACCGACAGAAAAGGAAGACGCGTCCGTCTTTGGATAGACGACGAGGTATTTATCGATAACGAGCAGGAGTACATGGACTTGATTGTAGAGAAAATGTGCGACGTGTTCAAAGAACCTGCCGATATTTACGTAAATCCATTCTTTCTGCCTACGCAAATGAACGACCGCTACGACATGTTCTGGACAGACCAACGCGTAAACAAAGTAATCGCCGCCCTGAAGCAGAGCGGAAAGGTGCTGGAGATAAACGAGCTTTATCAGATTCCGAGCAAAGCTATCATCTTGAAGGCCAAAGAAGCGGGACTCAAGTTCTCCTTCGGTACCAACAACGTGAAGCCGGAAGTCGGAAAGCTGGAATACGCAGTCCGGATGAAGAAGGAATGTAGCTTGACAGCACAAGACATGTATAAGCCTAAGATTAAATTGTAGATTCAAAGGAAATAAAAAAATAAGTCAAGAGCAAACGGCCGTTTGCTCTTGACTTATTTTTTTATATGCCCAGCCTTAATGGTGGTATCTGCCCGGATGAACTCAAATAAATCTTAAAACAAGGAACAAAGCCTGCCGAATGCTGTTGGAAGGGGAAACTCTAAAAACAACAGTTATGAATTACGGAATCAGTATTCTCTTCAGAGCCATACCGCTGCTGATGGCTCTCTTCTGCTTCGGCTATGGAGCCTTTGTGCTACACGAAGGGCTGGACTCGGCAAAGTTCGTTGCCGGTCCGGTAGTATTTTCTTTAGGAATGATTTGTATTGCCCTGTTTGCCACGGCGGCAACGATTATCAGGCAGATTATCCACACTTACAACTCCGTTGCCAAATACGCCCTCCCCATTATCGGCTATCTGGCAGCTATCCTGACGGTGATTTATGGTTGGGAGCACATGCACGCAGCATTTACGGTAAGCAACTTCGTTTCGGGGCACGTCATCTGCGGAGTGGGCTTCATCACTGCCTGCGTGGCCACTACCGCCACAGCCTCTACCCGCTTCACCCTCATCCCCGCCAACTCGGAACGCACCGACCATGAGCAACCCGCTGCTGCATTCAGCCGTACGCAAGGGAATATACTGATAACCATAGCCACCATCCTTGCGCTGGTAGCATGGGTATGGACCTTCATGCTGCTGTCTCAGAGCAGCAAGCACAACGCCTACTACGTGGCGGGCCACGTGATGGCGGGACTTGCCTGCATCTGTTCCAGCCTGGTGGCACTGGTGGCAACCATCGTACGGCAGATACGCAACAATTACATGAAGGCCGAACGGAGGCAATGGCCTGCCCTCGTCCTGGCGATGGGCAGTATCAGTGTGCTTTGGGGGCTGTTGGTATTGACCAATAGTAATCCTTCGCTGGCTACTACCGGATATATCATGATAGGTTTGGGGCTGGTGTGTTACAGCATTTCCAGCAAGGTGATTCTGCTTGCCGCCATCTGGCGGAATACATTCAAACTCGCCAACCGCATCCCGCTTATTCCGGTATTCACGGCACTGGCGTGCTTGTTCCTTTCCGCCTTTCTGTTCGAGATGGCAAACATACACGATGCTTATTTCGTTCCGGCACGTGTACTTGCCGGACTGGGAGGCATCTGCTTCACGCTGTTCTCCATCGTGAGCATCCTGGAAAGTGGCACTTCTAAGTAGTGCCCGCTTTCCCGCCATTGGCCTGGGCATCGAGGAAGAGTTCCACGTGTTCGGCATGATGCGCCACGTAGGCAGCCGGACCGGTATCACCCGAATCAAGAATATCGCGGACAACGTCTGCCTTATTCTTGCCGGTGATAAAGAAAATCAGTTTCTTGGCAGCAAAGAGCAGGCAGCCCGTCATGGCCACGCGCTTCTGCCCGTTATAAGGATTGATGCTCATTTCGTAGGGATGGAAGGAAGAAAGCAGACGCTCCTGCCCGGGGAAGATGGAAGATGTATGTCCGTCGTCTCCCGCACCAAGCAGCACGGCATCAAACGCAGGGAAGCCACCCCAATGTGGCACCGTGCGCGCAACGATATCCGAATAGCTCTTCGCTTCCGTCTCGGGGCGGTTCTTTCCGTAGATAGGATAGACGTATTCGTCCGGTATGCCCACCTCGTTCAGCAGCAGGCGGCGCATGGTGCCGTAGTTGCTTTCGCAATCTTCGGCAGGCACGCAGCGCTCATCCACCCAGTAGATGCGCATCCTCATCCAGGGGGTGACGTCTTTATAGGTATTTGCCCAAATGTCGAACATCAGCGAAGGGGTGCTTCCCCCACTGAAGGCAAAGTAGAATATCTTCTCCGGCTCACTCTCCATCATTGCAATGAGATGCTTTATCAGCGCATGTGCCGTCTCAGTAGCAGTCTGGTAGATATAACTTTTCATAACTCACAATATTCATCTGTATTCGTTAAATTCTTACAAGGATTAGTCCATTCGGCACCGTGTTCGCGCATCATGGCTTCGCTCTCCAGCGGTCCCCAGGTGCCTACGGGATAGCCATAGAGCGGGGCGTCGGGATGTTCTTTCCAATAGCGCAGCACAGGGTCGAAGAATCGCCATGATGCTTCCACGGCATCACTGCGGGTGAAGAGTGTGGGATCGCCCTGTATGCAATCCTCTATCAGGCGGGCATAGGCGTCGCCGGTGGGCAGCCCGCCCAGCTTGTCGTAGCTGAAGTCCATCATCACCTGCTTCACGTCGAACCCGGAACCGGGCATCTTCATGCCGAACTTCAGCACAATGCCTTCGTTGGGTTGCAGGCGTAGGATGAGCTTGTTGGCACGGGGACAGTGACCGCCTTCGCAACGGAACATCTGATGGGGCGTTTCGCGGAAGTGGACAACGATCTCGGTTACCTTCGTCGGCATCTGTTTGCCGGTGCGGATGTAGAAGGGTACGCCGCTCCAACGCCAGTTGTTGATACCGATCTTCATGGCGATGTAGGTCTCGGTACGCGAGTCGGGAGCTACGTTCTTCTCCTCGCGATAGCCCGGTTTGGAACCCGAAGCGGTGTATTGTCCGCGAACGATGTGCTCGTTCAGGTCTTCTTCCGTCAAGGGGGCGAGGGATTCGTACACCTTCACCACTTCGTTGCGGAAGTTGTCGGCATTGAAGATGGCGGGCGGCTCGAGGGCGGTCAGTGCCACGAGCTGGATAAGGTGATTCTGCACCATGTCACGCAGGGCGCCGGTTCCTTCGTAAAAGCCTCCGCGGGCTTCGATGCCCAGGTTCTCTACGGCGGTGATTTCGACGTAGTCAATGTAGTTACGATTCCACAGCGGTTCGAAGATGCCGTTGGCAAAGCGGAAGGCGAGAATATTCTGTGCCGTCTCCTTGCCCAGAAAGTGGTCGATGCGGTAAATCTGATGCTCCTCAAAGGCGGAAGCATAGATTTTATTCAGTTTCTGTGCCGACTCCAGGTCGTATCCGAAAGGTTTCTCCACAATGATGCGGGCGTGGGGACGATTCAGGTGGGCGGCTTTCAGGTGTAGCGGAATAACACCGTACAGGGACGGAGGCGTGGCGAGATAGAAAAGCAGGTTGTCCGGTTCCGGCTCGCCGGTGAGTTCTTGCAAGCGCCGGTCGAGGCGGGAGTATCCTTCTGCCTCGGCAGGATCAAGAGTAAGGTAATGCAGATGGGTGCAAAATGCTTTCAGTTCTTCTTCCTTCCGGTCTTTGGAGGGAACAAAGTTCTGCAGTTCGCCCAGGATGTATTGTTGGTAATACTCGTCCGTATAGTCGGTTCGCCCTATGCCCAGGATGGAAAAACCATCCGGCAGACGGGCGTCTTTATATAAGGTATATAGCGCCGGCATTAGTTTGCGTTTCGTCAGGTCGCCTGAGGCGCCGAAGATTATCATTGTAAATTTGCTCATAAGTATTTCTTTTTACACGTTGTAACTCCCCGATTTTGTATCTCCCCCGTGTCCCGTCCAATTCTCATGGTAGAATTGTCCGCGCAGTTCGTCTGTCCGTTCAAAGGTGTGCGCACCGAAGTAGTCGCGCTGGGCTTGAATCATGTTGGCAGGCAACTTGGCAGAAACCAGCGAATAGAAATAATTCAGTGCGGACGAGAAGGCGGGTACCGGAAGTTCTTCCTTCATAGCTTGCGACACCAGGTGCTTCCAGCCGGAAAGCAATTGCTGCATCTCATTCTTGAAGTAAGGCGCCAGCAGCAGATGGCGGGGCTTGTTCTCTGCCTCGAATGCAGCGGCAATATCGTTCAGGAAGATACTGCGGATGATGCAGCCTCCCCGCCACATACGGGCAATGGATGCCTGGTCGAGCTTCCACCCGAAAGCATCGGAAGCGCGTTGCAACACGGCAAAACCTTGCGCGTAGGACACCAGTTTGGAAGCATAGAGCGCAGAGTGGATATCTTTCACCAGCTCCAGCTTATTGTACACTACCTGCGAGTGTTGGCAAGCAAACTGCTTGGAAGCCGCCTCGCGCAACTCCTTCTGTGCCGACAAACTGCGTTCGAATACCGCCGTAGCAATCAGCCCCAACGGCATACCCAGTTCCATCGCGTTGATGACGGACCATTTGCCCGTCCCCTTCTGTCCGGCGGTGTCCAGTATCTTGTCTATCAGATATCCGCCCGACTTATCTTTATGGCGCAGGATATTGGCAGTTATCTCAATGAGGTAGCTGCGCAGATTGCCTTCGTTCCAGCGGGCAAAGACTTCCGCCATCTGTTCGTTGTTCAGGTCGAGCAGCCGCTTCATCACCCAATAGGCCTCGGCAATGAGTTGCATATCGCCATACTCGATGCCATTGTGTATCATCTTCACAAAGTGACCGGAACCGGCAGGACCGATCCACTGGCAACACGGAGTGCCGTCGGACGCCTTTGCTGCAATGCTCTGCAAGATGGGCTTCACTTCCTCCCACGCACTCTCCGAACCTCCGGGCATGATGGATGCGCCATTCAACGCTCCTTCTTCTCCGCCGGACACACCGGCACCCACGAAGCGGAAGCCTTTCTTCTCGGCCAGTTCCACACGGCGGTTGGTATCTTCGTAATTGGAGTTACCACCGTCTATCAATATATCTCCCTCAGTAAGGTGGGGGAAAAGTTGTTCCATCAGTTCATCTACCGCACTGCCGGCACGAACCATCATCATTATTTTGCGAGGTGTAGCGATGGAAGCCACAAACCCGGCTATATCCGTATAGCCTTCAATGCTCTTTCCGCGGGCACGACCGTTTACGAAACGCTCCACCACCCCTTCTTCTACTCCCGGAACGGTACGATTGTAAACCGAAACGTTCCACCCCTTATCTGCCATATTGAGGGCCAAATTCTCTCCCATAACGGCAAGTCCGATAAGACCAATGTCTGTTTTATTTAAGTTCTCCATATTCTCTATAAATTTAACTTTATATGGAAACAAAGTGCTTATAGCATTTGTTCGTATGAATTTCGAAAATAAAATATTACTTTTGTCAATCAGAAAGCGATATCGCTAAAACAGAAACTCAAAGCTTATGAAGAAGTTCCACATCGGATTATTGCCACGCATCGTCATCGCCATCATCTTAGGTATTCTTTTCGGTAATTTCCTTCCGGGCGGACTGGTGCGGTTGTTCGTGACGTTCAATGCCATCTTCAGCGAATTCCTTAACTTCTCCATCCCGCTCATCATCGTGGGATTGGTAACCATTGCCATTGCCGACATCGGAAAAGGAGCAGGGAAGATGCTGGTCGTAACGGCACTTATAGCCTATGGCGCCACGCTATTCTCCGGTTTCCTCTCCTACTTCACCGGGGCTGCGGTGTTCCCTTCGCTCATCACGACCGGGGTGCCGCTCGAAGAGGTGAGCGAGGCAAAAGGCATCCTTCCTTACTTCTCCGTAGCCATCCCGCCGCTGATGAATGTGATGACGGCATTGGTACTGGCTTTCACCCTGGGTTTGGGGTTGGCACACCTGGAAAGCACTGCACTGAAGAACGTGGCGCGCGACTTTCAGGAGATCATTGTCCGCACCATCAGCGCGGTGATATTGCCGTTGCTGCCTATCTATATCTTTGGCATTTTTCTGAACATGACGCATTCGGGACAAGTGTTCGGCATACTGATGGTCTTTATCAAGATTATTGGCATTATCTTCTTGCTGCATATCTTCCTTTTGATATTCCAGTATTGCATTGCCGGCCTGTTTGTCCGTAAGAATCCGTTCAAACTGTTGGGGCGGATGCTGCCGGCTTACTTCACGGCACTGGGCACACAATCCAGTGCCGCCACCATCCCCGTCACACTGGAGCAGACCAAGAAGAACGGGGTATCTGCCGATATAGCAGGGTTCGTGGTTCCTCTTTGCGCCACCATCCATCTGTCGGGCAGCACGTTGAAGATTGTGGCGTGTGCCCTGGCACTGATGATTATGCAGGGTATGCCCTATGATTTTTCCCTGTTTGCCGGATTCATCTTTATGCTGGGCATCACGATGGTGGCTGCGCCGGGTGTTCCGGGAGGTGCTATCATGGCTGCACTCGGCATCCTGCAATCCATGCTGGGGTTCGATGAATCGGCACAGGCGCTGATGATTGCCCTCTACATTGCGATGGATAGCTTCGGAACTGCCTGCAATGTGACGGGCGACGGTGCCATTGCACTGGTCATAGACAAAGTGATGGGAAAGAAAACAGTAACAAATCACTAATCACCAATTACGAATCACTTCTCTAAAGTTTTGCCGTTTGGTGAAAAATAACGAATATTGCAGTCCGTAAGGACAGAAACAAAAAACTATTAGAATGAAAAAAGCTCTTATCTCCGGAATCACCGGGCAAGACGGTTCGTTTCTTGCAGAATTTCTATTGCAAAAAGGATATGAAGTACATGGCATCCTGCGCCGTTCTTCTTCTTTCAATACCGGACGCATCGAGCACCTCTACTTCGATGAGTGGGTGCGCGACATGAAGCAGAAGCGCACCATCAACCTGCACTATGGCGACATGACGGACTCCAGCTCGCTCATCCGCATCATCCAGACGGTGCAGCCCGATGAGATTTATAACCTTGCCGCACAAAGCCACGTCAAAGTATCTTTCGACGTACCCGAATATACAGCCGAGACCGATGCCGTAGGTACACTGCGTATGCTCGAAGCCGTACGCATCCTCGGCATGGAGAAGAAAACCAGAATCTACCAGGCATCCACCTCGGAGCTCTTTGGAAAAGTGCAGGAAGTTCCTCAGAAGGAAACTACTCCGTTCTATCCCCGTAGCCCCTACGGTGTAGCCAAGCAATACGGCTTCTGGATAACCAAGAACTACCGCGAAAGTTACGGTATGTTTGCCGTGAACGGTATCCTCTTCAACCATGAGAGCGAACGCCGCGGCGAAACTTTTGTAACAAGAAAGATAACCCTGGCTGCCGCCCGCATTGCCCAAGGTATGCAGGACAAGCTGTATTTAGGCAATCTGGATGCCCGCCGCGACTGGGGGTATGCCAGAGATTATGTAGAGTGCATGTGGCTCATGCTGCAACACGATACACCGGAAGACTTCGTCATCGCCACCGGAGAGATGCACACCGTACGCGAGTTTGCCACACTGGCTTTCCGTGAAGTAGGCATCGAACTTCGTTGGGAAGGCAAAGGAATAGATGAAAAAGGCATCGATACCAAGACCGGAAAGGTATATGTAGAAGTAGATCCCAAATACTTCCGCCCCTCCGAAGTAGAACAGTTGTTGGGAGATCCGACCAAAGCCAAAACCCAGCTCGGTTGGAATCCCAGACAGACCAGCTTTGAAGAATTAGTACGCATCATGGCAGCCCACGACATGAAGTTTGTGGAGAAGTTGTATCTGCGGTCAAAAGAAAAATAAATATAAAATGTTAGACAAGAACGCCAAAATATATGTAGCAGGCCACCGCGGACTGGTAGGCTCTGCCATCTGGAATAACCTCCGGGAGAAAGGTTATACCAACCTCGTCGGTAAAACCCACCAAGAGCTCGACCTTCTCGACGGAGTAGCCGTGCGCAGTTTCTTCGACGAAGAGCAACCGGAATATGTGTTCCTCGCCGCCGCCTTCGTAGGCGGCATCATGGCCAACAGCATCTACCGTGCCGACTTCATCTACAAGAATCTGCAAATCCAGCAGAACGTTATCGGTGAGAGCTTCCGTCACAACGTGAAGAAACTTCTCTTCCTGGGCAGTACCTGCATCTACCCCCGCGATGCCGAGCAACCGATGAAAGAGGACGCCCTCCTCACCTCCCCGTTGGAATATACCAACGAACCGTATGCCATCGCCAAAATAGCCGGGCTGAAGATGTGCGAAAGTTTCAACCTGCAATACGGCACAAACTATATCGCCGTAATGCCCACCAACCTCTACGGCCCCAACGATAACTTCGACCTGGAACGCAGCCACGTGCTCCCTGCCATGATACGCAAGATACACCTTGCCCACTGCCTGAAACAAGGTGACTGGGACGCCGTGCGCCGGGACATGAACCGACGTCCGGTAGAAGGCATCAACGGAGATAGCAGTAAAGAAGAGATACTGGGCATCCTGAAGAAATACGGCATCAGCGAAGAAGAAGTAAAGCTATGGGGCACCGGCACGCCCTTGCGCGAATTCCTCTGGAGCGAAGAAATGGCCGATGCCAGTGTATTCGTAATGGAGCATGTAGACTTCAAAGATACCTATAAACCGGGCGACAAGGATATACGCAATTGCCATATCAACATCGGTACAGGTAAAGAAATCACTATCCGCCAATTGGCAGAACTGATCGTCAGCACCGTAGGCTATCAAGGCAAACTCACCTTCGACAGCAGCAAACCCGACGGCACCATGCGCAAGCTCACCGATCCCGGTAAGTTGCATGCATTGGGCTGGCATCACAAGATAGAGATTGAAGAAGGCGTACAACGAATGTACAACTGGTATTCCTTTTCTCTTTCAGAAAACGATTTTTCTGCTAAAAGTTTGCTTTCTATATAGAAAGGCTTATATTTGCACATATTTTATACAAATGTGCAATATCATGGAGCAAAGTTTTATAGCCTATATAGAAGACAGCATCAAAACAAATTGGGATTTGGATGCCCTGACTGACTATAAAGGAGCAACGTTACAATACAAAGATGTAGCCCGTAAAATAGAAAAGCTACATATTATTTTTGAAGCAAGCGGTATTAAGAAAGGCGATAAAATTGCCGTCTGCGGCCGTAATAGTTCCCACTGGGGAGTAACTTTCCTTGCCACTCTGACGTATGGAGCTGTCATCGTTCCCATCCTTCACGAATTCAAGGCAGACAATGTACATAACATTGTAAACCACTCCGAAGCGAAGCTACTCTTCGTGGGCGACCAGGTATGGGAGAACCTCAACGAAAGTGCCATGCCCCTGCTGGAAGGCATCATGATGATGGCCGACTTCTATATTCTTGTTTCCCGCAGTGAAAAACTGAACTATGCGCGCGAACATCTCAATGAAATGTTCGGCAAGAAATATCCCAAGAACTTCCGCAAGGAACACGTAGATTACCATAAAGACCAACCCGACGAACTGGCAGTCATCAACTATACTTCCGGCACTACCAGCTATTCCAAGGGAGTAATGCTGCCCTACCGCAGCCTGTGGTCAAACACCAAATTTGCCTTCGAAGTACTGCCGCTGAAAGCCGGTGACAAGATCGTATCCATGCTGCCGATGGCACACATGTACGGACTGGCTTTCGAATTCCTTTATGAGTTCGCAGTGGGCTGTCACATCTTCTTCCTCACCCGCATGCCCAGTCCGAAGATTATCTTCCAGGCATTTACCGAGGTAAAACCCAATATTATTATAGCCGTTCCGCTCATTATCGAAAAGATAATAAAGAAGAGTGTACTGCCCAAGCTGGAAACGCCGACAATGAAGTTATTGCTGAAAGTTCCTATCATCAATGATAAGATAAAAAACACCATACGCGAGCAAATGATACAGGCCTTCGGCGGTAACTTCACAGAAATCATTGTGGGCGGCGCCGCTTTCAATCAGGAAGTGGAACAATTCCTGAAGCTGATAGATTTCCCCTACACAGTAGGCTACGGAATGACCGAATGCGGCCCTATCATCTGTTACGAAGACTGGACACGCTTCAAACCCGGTTCTTGCGGAAAGGCCGTGCCACGCATGGAAGTGAAGGTTCTTTCACCCGACCCTGCCAACATCCCGGGAGAGATTGTATGTCGCGGCCCCAATGTAATGTTGGGCTACTACAAGAACGAAGAAGCTACCGAGCAAGTACTCGACAAAGACGGATGGCTGCACACCGGTGACCTCGCTCTGATGGACGAAGAAGGCAACGTCAGCATTAAAGGCCGCAGCAAGAATATGCTCCTCGGCCCCAGCGGACAGAATATCTATCCCGAAGAAATAGAAGATAAGCTGAACAATATGCCGTATGTATCCGAAAGCATCATCGTTCAGCAGAATGAAAAGCTCGTCGGCCTGGTTTATCCCGACTTTGACGAAGCCTTCGCCCACGGACTGAACAACGACGACATAGAACGCGTCATGGAAGAAAACCGTGTTGCTCTGAATGCCGAACTGCCTGCATACAGCCAGATATTCAAAATGAAGATTTATCCCGAAGAATTTGAAAAAACACCGAAGAAATCCATCAAGCGCTTCTTGTATCAAGAGGCTAAAGGATAATCCATAAATATGAAAAGAACTTTCTCACTTATCTTTCTGTCCCTGCTCATTGCAGGGACAGCTTTTGCACAGGACAATCAAACACCACGGACAAATCACGGTCCGGTAGGCATCAACCTCTCCTTATGGAAGAACATCGCCACGCAACGAACCGATACCGTAGGAAGTACCTGCTTCAACCTGGGGTTATTCTCCGCCATGAACCGCCTGGACGGATTGGGAATCAATATTCTTGGCGCAGCAGTAGGCAGAGATGCGAACGGTGTGCAAATAGCAGGAATATCGAATGCAGTGGGTGGAAACATGCATGGCATTCAGATAGCAGGAATCTGCAACGTCAACGGCAACGACCTCACAGGTTTGTCCATATCCGGTCTGGTAGGTATTACTGGGAACAACTCCCGGGGAGTTACCTTCTCCGGCTTGGCAAACATCAATGGACATAGCAGTAGCGGTGTCTCCATAGGAGGTTTATTAAACATCAGCGGAGAAAATGCCAGCGGTGTACACTTTGCCGGTCTTGCCAACATCACCGGTGAAAACTTTCAAGGCCTTTCCTCATCCGCCCTGTTGAACGTGGTGGGCGAAAACATGAAAGGTGTACAACTATCCGGACTTGCCAGCATCACCGCCAGAGACATGACGGGTGTCCAAATTTCCGGTATAGGCAACGTAGTAGCCGGCACAGCCCAAGGCTTGCAGATAGCTCCCGCCAACATGGCTATTCATGCCAAAGGACTCCAAATCGGATTATTCAACTATTACAAAAAGAGTTTGGATGGTTTTCAGTTAGGATTGGTCAATGCCAACCCCGATACCAAAGTACAAATGATGCTTTTTGGCGGTAATGCGACCAAGTTGAATGTAGGTGCCCGCTTTAAGAACAAACTATTCTATACCATTCTCGGTGGTGGCACTCATTATCTGGATTTCGGTGACAAGTTCTCTGCCGCCCTGTTTTATCGTGCCGGTCTGGAATTGCCGCTCTATAAGCAGTTGTTCATCAGCGGCGATCTAGGTTATCAGCACATCGAAACCTTCAAGAACAAAGACTATGGCATTCCGGCCCGTCTATATGCCCTCCAGGCCCGTGTCAATCTGGAATACCGGCTGACAGACCAGTTCGGCGTATTCCTAACCGGAGGTTACGGCGGTAGCCGTTATTACACTAAAGGCAGAACTTATGACAAAGGGGTAATTGTAGAAGGAGGATTGGTGTTGTTTAAATACTAATCACTATTATTGCTTTTCCTTAATAAATCCCGTACGATACGCCACCAGCAGCTTCTTTAAATCATGTATCTGCGTCACGAGTTCCTTTCCTTTATCCGTATCTTTCACCATCATACGCTGGGAATTGAACTCGATGACGAACGTAGTGGACTTGATATCCTGTCCCTCTTCTATTGCCTTCTGACGGCTTTGGAACGGCTCATGCTGTACCAACTGCAAGCCGTGGGAATGATAAACCAATGTATATCCGGCAATACCCGTTTCCGGCTGATAGGCTTTAGAGAAGCCGCCATCGATAACCAGCAACTTGCCGTCTGCCTTGATAGGCTTCTCCCCCTTGATAATCTTCACCGGAACGTGCCCGTTGATAATATGCGAATGAGTGCCCGGCTCTACACCGAACTCTTCCAGAATACGGTCGCATACCTCTGCCTGGTTTCGCAGAGTATAGTAATATCCTTTCGTCTCTTTATGCAGTTCCTTGTCCGCTACAAAATAGCGTTCAAACGTAGCCATCTTATCTTTATCGAAAGAAGGAGCATTCGTTCCACACCACATATACCAAACGTAATCCAGTGCAAACCGCTTACTCTCCGAACCGTCTTCATCGAAATAAGCGGTACGTATCAGTTGATCAGTCTTCTGCAACAATTTATGCCCCCAGTATTCCTTCTTACCGATGCGGACGTGCTTGAAGCTGCCATCTTCGTTCAAAGGCACCGAAGCATGATACAACAGATTACTGTTGCACACCAGATACATGCCGCCGTACGTAAACAGACAGCGCATATGTTTCTTCAGCTTCTCGCTGTTTATAAAGGAAGCATGAATCTTATCGACCAACTCCCGTTCTTCATCAGACAGGCGATACGGATCGGCAGGGTCAACTGTCGGGAAGTTTGTATCGCGCAGTTCATACTCCTTGCCTTCGTACACAAATATGCCACGTTCAAAGTCAATCTTATGCAGCAGTTTCCGGTTTTCCATCTCAAAGTCCGGCCGGCGGCTGATGATATCAGCTTCCAGTTTCAGCTGAATCACTGTAATAGCCTTATGCATCTGCGTAATCAGACGCAACGTCTTCTCATTGTACTCCGCATCGGCAAAGTTCATTTTAGGAGCAAAGATTGTACAAGGATCATCCGCATACGTATCCATTGCAAACGTAGCCAGTGGCAGCAGATTAATACCGTAGCCATCTTCCAGCGTTGCCAGATTGGCATAGCGCATGGACATACGGATAACGTTGGCTATGCATGCATCATTGCCCGCTGCTGCCCCCATCCACAAGATGTCATGGTTTCCCCACTGGATATCAAAGTTATGGTAATCGCAAAGCGTGTCCATAATGATATGCGCACCCGGCCCACGGTCATAGATATCGCCTACTATGTGCAGCGAATCAATAGTCAGGCGCTGTATCAGATTACACATAGCAACGATGAAATCATCCGCACGCTTTGTAGAGATAATGGTGCTGATAATCACATTGATATAGGCATGTTTATTGGGTTCTATGCTCGACTCATGCAGCAACTCCTGAATGATATACGAGAATCCTGCCGGCAACGCCTTGCGCACCTTGGAGCGGGTATATTTGGACGAAACATTCTGGCAAACCTTTACCAACTGGTTCAATGTAATCAGATACCAATCGTCCAGATCCGTTTCCTGCTCCTTTATCAGTTGCAGTTTTTCCTCCGGATAATAAATCAACGTACATATTTCCTTCTTCTCGCTCTCGCGCAAGGTATGACCGAAGATCTCGTTCACTTTACGCTTCACTGCCCCCGAAGCATTCTTCAGCACATGCTGAAAGGCTTCGTACTCACCATGAATATCGGTCAAAAAGTGTTCCGTACCCTTCGGCAGGTTCAGGATGGCTTCCAGATTTATAATTTCCGTACTGGCATCAGCAATAGTAGGAAAACTGCGCGACAACAGTTGAAGATAGCGCAAGTCGTTGACAATACTTTCCGGAGTTATATTTCCCATGATCTTAATTGATAATTGATAGTTGATAATTAATTTGTTGACAATCGTTCGGCTGTATTCTCCTACTAACCGAGCAAGAACATCAACAGCACTTGCGCAATGATTACCCGCAGAAACATACAAAGCGGATAGACCGTAGCGTAGGCCACCGAAGGGTTATCCCCCGGAATGGTATCGTTGGCATAGTTCAGTGCCATCGGATTTGCCATACTTCCGCACAGCATACCCGCCATCGTTCCGAAATCCACCTTCACCCATTTAAAGGAAATAATGCCCATTATCAATACCGGAACCACCGTCAGCGCAAAACCGACAGCAATCCACAGCAGCCCTTCGGGCCGGAACACAGTATCGAAGAAATGAGCACCCGCATCCAGCCCCAGACAAGCCAGGTAGAGCGACAAACCTAAGGCACGAAGCATCAGGTTCGCACTGCGTGTCGTATAAGTCACCATGTGCATCCTCGGTCCGAATCTACCGATAAGAATACCCACAATAATCGGACCGCCAGCCAATCCCAACCTTACGGGAGCACTGATACCCGGAATAGTAATAGGTATAGCACCTAATGCCAATCCCAGGATAATGCCCACATATACCGCTACCAGATTCGGCTCTTTCAAACTCTTGATAGCATTGCCCAAGACCTTCTCCACATTCTGTATGGCGGCAGCTTCACCAACCACTGTCAGGCGGTCGCCCAACTGCAAGGTCAGTTCTGCCGTAGCCAGCAACTGTACACCACTGCGGTATACCCGGCTGATATTAATTCCATAATGATTGCGCAGGTGAAGTGATCCCAGCTTCTTGCCATTCAGTTCCGGACGCGTCACCACAATGCGCTGCGAAATCAGTTGGCTGTCTATAGCGTTCCAGTCTATATCTTCTTTGTTCCAGTCGGTATGTTCCTGTTCACCGAAAAGCACCGTCAACGACGGAGTATACTTTTCAGACGTAATCACCAGCAGGCGGTCTCCTTCCTTTATCACCTTCTCGGAGGTAGGAATAGTGACCTTCCCATCCCGCCATAAACGGGAAATTACAAACTTCGGATAATTCAGTTCGCCGATTTCCTTGATGCTCTTATTAAAGATTGCAGGATTGTGCACTTGAAACGCTGCGATATACGGTTTGTTCACATCATCTTTCTCTTTCAGTTCCAAGTCCTCTTTACGCGCCAATACCTTTCGGATAGCCAATACAGCCAGGATTACACCGACCACACCCAACGGATATGCCACCGCACATCCCAGAGCCGGTGTGCTGGCCTCCAGTCCCATCTGCTTCAAAGTCTGCTGTGCCGCACCAAGCGCCGGAGTATTTGTCGTAGCACCGCAAAGAATGCCCACCATGTTCGGCAAAGAGATGCCAAAACCATAGCTTCCAAGCACTGTCATCGCCGTGCCAATCAGCACTACACCCAGCGCCAGCATATTCAGCTTTACTCCTCCCCTATGGAAAGAGCTGAAAAAGCCCGGCCCCACTTGCAGTCCCAAGGCATACACAAATACCACCAAGCCGAAACTCTCCGCATAGTTCAGCATCTGCGGGTCAACAGACAAGCCGAAATGCCCGGCTATGATACCTGCAAAAAAGACGAACGTCACTCCCAAAGAAATGCCGCAAATATGTATCTTCCCCAATCCAAGGCCGATGGAGGAAATTAGCGAAAGTACCACTACCGCCTGCAAAGCGGAATGTTCGACAAACAAACTATACAACCAATCCAATGTATATTCAAATTACAGTTTCAAGCTGCAAAGATAGAAAGTATCTGTGGAGGTGAAAAATATTAAGCGAGAAATGTTTTCAAACATGTCCAAACAAAATAAGGGCAAGTGTTGCCTTGCACATTCGATTTATTTCATACTTTTGGCGGGTGCTTCCGGAAAACACGCTAAAGAAAGAACCCGAAGTACGCAAACTATAAATTCAGGTTCATTACAATGTCAACAGCAGTACCCCCCTCTGCGGCATTTGCCGATACAAAACCGCATTACGACATACTCGACGGGCTACGTGGAGTAGCGGCAATCATGGTAGTATGTTTCCACTTATTCGAGGCCTATGCCACCAGCCACATAGACCAGCAAATCAATCACGGCTATCTGGCTGTCGATTTCTTCTTTATCCTTTCGGGCTTCGTTGTAGGCTATGCCTATGATGGCCGTTGGAAGACAATGAAAACAAAAGATTTCCTCCTTCGCCGAATCATCCGCTTGCATCCGATGGTAGTCATCGGGGCCATTATCGGAGCTATCATGTTCTATACCCAGGGATGCTCGGTATGGGATGTTTCCCGGATATCCATAGGAATGCTGCTTCTATCCACATTGATAAACGCCCTTCTGATTCCGGCTACCCCCGGTTTCGAGATTAGAGGAGTGGGTGAAATGTACCCCTTGAACGGTCCAAGCTGGTCTTTGTTCTTCGAATATATCGGAAACCTTCTATATGCTTTCTTCATTCGCAAACTTCCCACCAAAGCGCTTACCACATTAGTAATACTCGCAGGATGCGGATTGGCCGCATTTGCCATGTTCGGCCCTTACGGTGATATTTGTGTAGGATTCTCATTGACCGACGACAACATCGTCGGCGGCTCCCTTCGCTTGTTATTCTCATTCTCAGCAGGATTACTGTTATCCCGCGTCTTTAAACCGATCCACATAAGAGGCGCTTTCGGCATATGCAGCCTCTTCATCATCATTCTGCTGGCAGTGCCCCGCGTTGGCGGTAGCGAAAACCTGTGGATGAACGGACTGTACGACACCGTTTGCTCTCTCATCTTCTTTCCCATCATCGTCTATCTGGGTGCCTCAGGCAAGACCACAGACAAATATACCACCCGGATATGCAAGTTTCTGGGAGATATCTCCTACCCCCTCTATATGGTACATTACCCCTTTATATACCTGTACTACGCCTGGGTAAAGAATGAGAACCTGACCTTTGTGCAATCCCTGCCGGGAGCTGCAGCATTAGTTATCGGAAGCATAATACTGGCTTACCTCTGTTTAAAACTGTACGATGAGCCCGTACGCAAATATCTGACCAAGCATCTGCTAAGAAAGCATAAGGCCTGAAGCAAAAGAAAAAGCTCCGAAAATCTTTCGATCTTCAGAGCTTTCTCCTTTTTTCTTTTTTAGTTAAAATCATGCTTTGTACACCCTCAGGGATTCGAACCCTGGACCCACTGATTAAGAGTCAGTTGCTCTACCAACTGAGCTAAGAGTGCATTACAAAACCACCGGTAAGGTAGTGGGTACGGGAATCGAACCCGTATGTCATGCGTGAGAGGCATGTATCCTAACCATTAGATGAACCCACCAATTACACGCGTTTGCGGAAGCTGGGGGATTCGAACCCCCGGTACAGTTGCCCGTACGTCAGTTTAGCAAACTGGTGGTTTCAGCCACTCACCCAAACTTCCTTTTTTGTAACCAGCATTCTTTTCAAATGCGGTGCAAATGTAGGGCAAACTTTTGGACTGTGCAAATCTTTCCTACATATTTTTTTCAACGTTTCTGTAACAATATAGATAACACGTTAACATTCAAACCGTAAGAGTTGGGCACTAAATTTCTTTTTTGATTCATATCAACCTATCCTCTCCAATCTTTCCTTATCTTTGCGCGGTTTTTCCAGAAACATAGCGCATACATACGGACAATGATACAACAAGAAAGTTTGAAAAAACGGCTTGCCAAGCTGGCTGCACCCATCTTTATAGAGACGCTTCTCATCATGATGCTTGGAGCTGTAGATACCATCATGCTGAGCCGCCACTCCGACAATAGTGTGGCTGCCGTAGGCGTGGTCAATCAGATTATCATGCTTACTTTCCTTGTTTTCGAGGTCATCAACCTCGGAACTTCCGTACTTTGTTCGCAATATCTCGGCGCCAAGATGCAGCAGAAAGTAGTACAGGTAGTCGGCGTCTCCATCCTGGTCAATCTGGTGATTGGCGTCACCGTCAGCCTGTTCCTGTTTTCCTGTGCCAGCCCCATCCTGCATCTGATGGGACTCACCCCCGAACTGATGCAGGACGGCATGGATTATATGCGCATCGTAGGCGCTTTCGCCTTCTTCCAGGCTTTGTCCCTCACCCTGTCCGCTTCCTTGCGCAGTGCTAACAAAGCTATCTATCCGATGCTGGTCACCGTTGTGGTCAACATCCTCAATATCATAGGCAACTATTCCCTTATCTTCGGACGTTTCGGCTTCCCGGAACTGGGTGTAGAAGGTGCCGCTATTTCTACAGCGTTCAGCCGGGGAATCTCCATGGTGCTGTTGTTCATCATCCTGTTCCGCAAGCACATCCCACGTTTCCCACTGGCATACTTCCGCCCATTCCCGTGGCCGGAACTGAAGAACTTGATGAAAGTGGGGCTTCCCTCTGCCGGCGAGCAGTTGTCGTACAGTTCTTCCCAGGTAGTCATCACCTTTTTCATCAATATGCTGGGTGTAGAGGCACTCGCCACGCGTACCTATTGCGTCAACATCATCATGTTCGCCTATCTGTTCAGTATCTCCATGGCGCAAGGCGGTGCCATCTGCATCGGACACCTGATAGGCGAAAAGAAGCCGCGCGCCGCTTTCCTAATGGGAAAATATGTTATGAAAAAGTCCGTCATGATCACCGTAATACTTTCCTGCGTCCTCGCCATCTTCGGGCGTACTATCTTCAGTTGGCTCACCGCCAATCCGGAGATTATTGGCATGGGCACCACCATTCTGATGATAGACGTCGTCCTCGAAATAGGACGTCCCATCAACATCTTTGCCACCAATGCACTCCGTGCGGCAGGCGATGTCAACTATCCCTTCTACGTGGGGTTGGTAGTGATGTGGAGCGTCGCCGTCGGGTTGGGCTATCTTTTCGGCATTCCTCTCGGTTGGGGCATCTGCGGCATGTGGGTGGCATTCCTGCTGGACGAAAATATCCGTGGTGCCATCTTTGTCCGTCGCTGGTATAGCATGAAGTGGGCGAATAAAAGCTTTATTCGCTGATTGGTGATTAATAACCGATTTGTAATCACCAATCCCATTTTTTCTCTATCTTTGCAGCCAGAAACGAACAAATTATGGTTTTATGGATGCATTATTGAAGAAAACCGTAGACGCCGCCGTCAACTCCCGCTATCCGGGCATGGCCCTTGAAGGCAGGAAGTTAATAGAAGAAATCCTCATTCGCAAAGAAGTAGAAAAAGGCGAATTACTTATCAACGAAGGACAAATCAGCCACAATATAGTATTCGTAGGAAAAGGCATGCTGCGCCAATTCTATTATAAGAACGGAAAAGACGTCACCGAACATTTCTCCTACGAAGGATGCATCGTCATCTGCATTGAAAGCACACTGAAGCAAGAGCCTACCCACCTGATGATTGAGGCGTTGGAACCCAGTGTAGTGTACTTGCTACCCTACAACAAGCTGATGACGCTCACCGAAATTTCATGGGAAATTAATATGTTCTATCGCAAGATACTTGAATACTCTCTTATTGTCTCACAAGTGAAAGCTGACTCCTGGCGGTTTGAAACGGCACGCGAACGTTACAACCAACTCATGGAGCACCAGCCGGAAGTCATCAAACGGGCGCCTCTGTCGCACATTGCGTCTTACCTGCTGATGACCCCTGAAACGCTGAGCAGAGTACGTTCGGGCATACTGTAAAATATATCCTATTCTGCATTTCTTTCAACCGAAATCATGTTTTTGACCTATGTCAAATCATAATCCGTAAGAAGCATCTAACTTTGCAGTATCATTTTTACTGTAATTGAAAGATTGGTTTTTAATAAGAATAGAGAGATTGTTTTTCAGGGTACATTAAAAAAAGAGCAATATCCATCGGCGGATATTGCTCTTTTTATATCAATACAACATCAATATAATTCGCCCTGGCCTACCTCTGCAAAGAGCTTTGCCAACTTCTCAATAACAACTTTCAAGTAGCGTTCTCCCTTCTCAGCAGAAGATTTTCTTGGATCTCCTATTCCACTGTCTACACTGGCTTTATCCCAATGGCGGGGTGCCCAGCCTACTTTCTCATTCAAAGAAGGAATGGCAAACGGGGTGCCCGCTCCTTCACCAGCCTCAGCCAGATTAACCAGTTCCGGGTGATAGTACATCATGGCAGAAGTCTCGGTTTCACCGGCATGATCGTCGATGACGGCCTCAAAATAGCCTTTCGGGGGGACAATATTGAACCAATCGACAGCGATAATCAAGAAATCGGGATAGGTAAATGCCAAGTCGCGTATCATGCCCTTGAAGTTATTGCCACCGTGACCACCGACGATTATCAGCTTCCGGATGCCTTGTGTATGGAGCGAAGCTACAATATCTTCCAGAATAGCCTGCTGAGTGGAGTGGCGGGTATGAATGCAGAACGGCAATCCCCGCTGTCCCGGATTTTGAGCTCCAAACGGAACGGGGGGCATCACCATGCAACGCACGCCGGAATGTTGCAATGCAAGGGTGGCGGCATCTACCGCCACGTCATGCGACAGGATGCAGTCGGTGAGGTAAGGCAGATGCAGGTTATGGGGTTCTGTAGCTCCCCACGGCAGAATGACGACATCGTATTTCACTCCTTTTAGCTTTCCATAGCAGGAAACGGTAAGGTCTATTTCTCTTTTTTCCATGATAGTTTATTTTATTGTTTACGATATTCCTTAGGGGACATACCGGTGTGATGCTTGAAGTATTTACCGAAGAAAGATTGATTGGCAAAGTGTAGTTCGTCGGCAATCTCCTGGATACTGAGCTCGGAGGACTTCAACAGAGCTTTGGCTTCCAATACCACCAGGCTGTCAATCCAGTCGCCTGCCGTTCTTCCACTAATCTCCTTCACTACGGTAGAGAGGTGCTTGGCGGTCAGGAACATCTTATCGGCATAATAAGAAACGCTGCGTTCTTCTTTATAGGATTCGGAAATGGCGCGGATAAAACGCTCGAACAAGTCTTCCTTCCGGCTCTTGGGAATGCGTTCCTGAACGACGTGTCCCTGATAAATATTGTATAACTCGTAGAACAATGCCAGCAGCAAACCTTGGGTTATCTCTTTGCGGTAAGGATTGTCCTTCAACTTCACCTTGCTCCAAAGAAAAGAATGGTACTCCAGGAACGACTGGGATTCTTCGGGAGTGATACGGATAAAAGGCTGATCCTTAATCATGAAAAACATAGGAAAGAGCTGCTGCATGGTAGGTATCACCATATCCATGAAGTCTCTCGACACAGCGATGAAGAGACCTGAGAAGTCATCGGAGCGTTCCAACTGCTGTATTATCTGATCGGGCAGAATAATGCCCAGCATCCCTTTCCCAAACTCGTACTGCTGCAGATTGAGTTCCACCCGGCAACTGCCCGACATACAGATGAGCAGGCAAGCGGCGTTCAGTCGGGTAGGATAAACGCTCAAAGGAATATCTTTTATATCGTTGAAGATGGCAAAATCATTGCCAATGAAATCAATCATCGGCAAATGATGTATCTGGGAGATATCCACACTTCGTATTCTCTTAGTTTCCATAAATCGCATGCTTTAGCGACAAAAATAGGATTATTTTATGGAATACTTCCCTAAAATTCCTTAAATAGAGAAAGGAGGGCACTCTTAATTCATGATTTTAAATCCGATAAAGAATGTCCGCGGCTGCGTAGGTCCATAGAAGTAACCGGCATCGCGGTATTCACCCTTATCCAAGTCCTTCTGGAAGCTATTGAAAATGTTCTGCATTCCTGTATTCACTTGGAGCTTGATGTGATTGCGAAGGACAAATGTATAGTTCAGCTTCACGTTGAAGTCGAAGAACTGAGGGGTATTCTCCATGCGGTCGGTCTCAATGTTGCAGAAAGCGCCTTCGGGGGCATCTATAGGGGCATAGTGGGGAACGATCATCTTGCCGGTATAGGTGCCGGAGAGGGAGAAGTCGAAATTCCGGGCCGGTGCAGACGAAAAGGTGAAGTAACCGTAATAGTCAGGCGTGCGGGGCATACGTTTGGTCGTCAAGTCCTGCCCGTCTACCTGCGTCCAGGCTTCCTCGCGGGTGTAGCAACTGCGCTGTGCCGTGAAGCCGAGTTGGAACTGTGCTTCCTTGCCATGAGCAATCTTGGCATCGAGGTTGGCACCATATACGCGGGCACCGTTTCCGTTGCGACGTTCTTTGATGACGTCACCCACCTCGTTCTTGCCGAGGTCTTCGAGGACGAAAACGTGGCGCAGGTCGGTATAGAAACCCTCGACTAAGAGGTTTGCCTGCCAGTGTCCCAGGTGCGTGGTCCAGTCTATCGAACCGCTGTAACTGTTGGAACGCTCTTCGCGCAGGTCATCCGCCAACTTGATTTGTACGCCTTCGCCACCTACGGCGGTCACGTGCAGATCTTCGTCATAGGCTTGCGGGGCACGGAAACCGGTAGAGTAAGTCAGGCGTGCCTGGAAGTCATCGGACGGTTTATAGAGCAGGTTTACGCGGGGACTGAAGATGGGGTTGTCTATCAGATTATGTTTGTCCAGGCGGGCACCGACAAGCAGAGTCAGCAGGTTCATCTTCCATTCGTTCTGCACAAAGGCGCTGGCTATGCGGACGTCTTGCTCCATGTCGCGGTGATAGCCGGTCATGACGTCGTGCAGGGAGTTGTCCTGATACTCCAGTCCGCCGGTAAAGGTGGCGGGAGCGAAGAAACAGTTGTCCATATTGCCCACATACATGGCGCCGGCCACCCAAGTCAAGTCTTTCGTCTTGCCATAGGCATTGGCATCTTGCTGGGCACCGTAGTAGCTGTTGCGGTCGGTGTGCTGGATGGATGCGTATGCCGAAATTTTATGCTTGTACTCTTTCCAGAAGAGGTCGTAGCTGACGCCTCCGCTATTGATGATATGCTTGGTTTGCTCGGTGATGTCCGTTTCGTGCGGTTGCAGGTCGAACTTATTGCCGCCGCGGCGGAACTCGTTGGTAGTGTGATACTCCAGGTTGATTCGGCTGAATTGCGTGGGGCGGTAATAGGCACGGAAGCCGAAGGTGTTCATGTTGAGTTTGCCCAACTCGGAGAAGCCGTCGCCGTCACGGTCGTAAGGATTGCGGTTGCGATAGCTTTCGTAGAGGGCGATGCCATAAGACTGGTCCGGGGCAACCAACGACACATTGCCGCCCATATACTGCTCCCACGACTTTCCGTCCATCTGAGAGAACATGCTCGACACCTGGAAGGAGTTATTGATAGGGTCTTTCGTGATGATATTGACAGTTCCCCCCACGGCATTGGCACCGAACAGGGCGGAACCGCCACCACGTACCACTTCTACGCGTTCAATCATGTTTACGGGGATTTGTTCCAGTCCGTAGACGCCACTCAGCGCACTGATGATGGGGCGGCTGTTGATAAGAATCTGCGAGTAAGGTCCTTCCAGTCCGTTGATGCGCACTTGGGGGAAACCGCAGTTCTGGCAGTTGTTCTCCACACGCAAGCCCGACTGGTAGTTCAAAGTTTTTGCTAAATCCGTAGAGTTGACCATTTCAAAGAGTTTGGCACTCATCACGTTCACCACTACCGGAGCATTCTTGCGGCTCACCTCGTTGCGGTTGGCAGATACCACCACCTCGTCGGTCATGAAGCTCTCCTCCACCATCGGGAAGTGGACGACGGTGGTGAAGTCCTTATTCACCACCACTTCCTTCTCCTGCGTCTTATATCCTACGGCGGAGACACGGAGCGTATATTTTCCTACCGGAAGCTTGCGAAACTCGAACTGTCCTTCTTCATTGGACACCGTTCCCTGATTACTACCCACCACCAGGATGGTGGCATAGGGTATGTTTTCTTCTGTACCTTTCACTATAACGTGACCGGAAATCATGTTACCTTCCTTTATCGGATTTGTGGCAAAAGAGGTGCTGATGCTTACCACTGCAAGTATCAACACTAATATATATTGTTTCATCTGACTTGTACTTTAAGTTTAATATGGATAATACCTAAGAAGAGAGACACTCTGTCTCTGACTCAGCTATGCACTGTCCTGGAGTGAGGATATAATCATTGGGGATGATTTGTATAATCATTATACATGATTCCTATAATCATTATACATGATTCCTATAATCATTATACATGATTCCTACAATCATCATACATGATTCCTATAATCATTATACATGATTCCTACAATCATCATACATGATTC
>JAUUPT010000025.1 GCA_030843315.1 Bacteroidaceae bacterium
GCTTTCAGGTAACGCATTTGGGCGACGGATGGCACGTAGGCACTCTGCCCGTACCGCCACAATTCTACCACCTGTTGCGCCAGCGGAGACGAGGCATCCCGTCCGGAATACAAGGCATAGGTGTTGGTGTTCCCGTCCAACGCCTCGGTATCGGCGGAGGTGTTTTGGGCAATGCCTGTCGTATCGGAAAAAGCCGACGGCTCCAAGTCCCAGAGATAAACAGCGTATCCTTTCCCATCGATGCCCGCATCATAGTTCACGTGAAAGACTACGGCAATGGCTTCCTTGCCACTTGCCCGGTAGTTGTCTAAAGGAAGAATCTCCCCATCCGTACAAAGAATCTGGCACACCGCCAGTGAGTTGTCCGGGTATTCAATATGCCCATCGCAGCCAACCAGCATAGCTGCCAGCAACAGGAACGAAATTACAATCTTGTTCATACGCTCTTATTTGATTGGAAATTTAACACCAAGTACCAGACCGGTTCTGAACAAGTCTTTGCCATTTATCATCAAGTCGCTTTTTACTTGCCAGAACAGCACAAGCCCGCTCCGCATCGCATAGTTCTGCTCATAACCTACGTGGACACCGCCGAGGAACTTATCCCGGTCAGAACCAACGGAAGCACCCAATCGGATACGTCCCACCGAGTTTCGGGTACGGACAACCGCAGGCTTATAAGCCGCCCCAACGCCCCACGCACGATAACTTTTCCAGAAGGATTCGGGGCAAACATGCCCGCATGAAGAGCAATCCTCCCATTTCAGATACACATTCCCGAAATACTCCCACGCATTGTGGTAACGGGTTTCCTGTTCCAGCCCAATGGTCACATCCCACCCGCGCTGGTACAGCAACCCTGTACCGACCTGAACAAACTTATCACCGTCCGAAGCATTGGCCTTTACCGATAACCCAAACAGAACAATCCCTATCATCCATATTTTTTTCATTTTTCTTTCCCTTTAATTATTCCACCTTGAGTAGCGCATCATGAAAACTATCCGCACTCAGCACATCCTCATAATCAATATTGAGCGAAACCGTTCGCCCCGAAATCTGCTTTTCGTTCACCTCGATGCACAGTATCTTATCATTGGGAAAGGTCAGCTTCTTGATCGCAATCACGTTCCGGTATCCGGAGCGGAAAGTGGTCGATTTCTCCAGCATCATCTCCGGATACAACTCGATGGTCTGTGCATTGGTCGCCTTCGTAATCTTCTTGTCCGAGAGTTTCAACCGTATCTCATCAATATCGAAGCGGATATTCGTCCGGTTACTGATAGAAAAATCCAGAAAGAAGTAATCGCCCGCCGTATAGATATTGTTCAGCCGCATCCGTAAACGATTACCCCGTGAACTGACATCCCGGTAACGGGCCGGTGAGTTCCATATCTTCCGGGCAAAAGCATACATATCTTCCGTAGACAGACTTACAGCGGGATTGTGATAAGGCACCGTTTCTGGTTGCCGTATCTCCTTGTCCGTGACTGCCTCCGAGATGCGGGACGTGTAAACCAGCCCGTACTGAGCACGGTAACGTTCGGTCACAATGGTAACGACTCCCAGTATGTCCCCATCCACAGCCGCCTCTTTGGGTTTAAGGCGAATCACGTTGTTAATCGGCTGGTCGCCCACCACCTTGTTGGTCGAAATGTCCACAAAGCGGATATTCTCTCCGGCTGTAACCAGAGTGGTCACCTGTTCGTTGACCGTCAACACTTCCATTTCCATGAAAGTATCTTGCGCAAAGGCGGGAAAGGCAGCCACCATTCCTACCATCGCCACTAAAAGCTTTTTCATCTGATTCTTCATTGATACTGTTTTTTTAATCGTTTTTCTTTTCCCTTCCGTTGACAAGATAGACGAAGCTGCCATACTTCAGCTTTGCCTTGTTCCTCTTGACCGAAGACGAGAGGGCATTGGTCGTTTTCTGGTAGGCATTGTTCAGTGCCTGCATTCCCCACTGTTGAAGCATATTCCCTCCACCGGAATTATTATTCAGGTTCATCGTTCCGCCGATGGCTCCGCTGGCCACGTTCTGCGCAGTTTCGCGAAACTTGCTTGACGGCACGTAAAGCCCCTCCAACCCGTCCGTATCGTACACGGACAGGCTCACCTTCACCAGCTCGTCCGCCACAAGAACACTCTCCACTTTACCCTTAACCCGCTGTGAGCCGAACCCGGAAACGGTGGCGTACAGGTAAGAACCTTTGCTCACTTTGTAGTCGCCGATCATCACATCGTCTAGCAGCCGGAGGCGGACACGGGAACCATCCGTAGCCTTGATGTCCTCGTCGATGATGGCTTTTATCAGGTTGGGCTCCGGCTCGTTTTCGGCAATTGTATTGAAGTAGTCCGAAGTCTTGTTCACCGCCTTCACTACCGTTTTGGCTGCCTCGTTCTCGTCAATTCCTTTGACGGCACCATCGGTCGCATCTATCTTCCGTTCCGCAACAGGGGCGGCTTTCGGAGCAGCTTTTAGGGTTGCTTGCGAAGCAGAGGAACGGGAGTTCACCGTATCGGCACCCGCCGGCTCAAGCCCCTTTTGCCCCTTCAGACGGGCTTCGGCCAATGCCTTGTTCAGCTCCGCCATCGCATCATTCTGCCGTTTCTGGGTGCGGTCAAGCCGTTCTTCGTCGGTAGCAGGGAGGGCAGCTTCCCCGCCGTTCATGCCGTCGCCCTTTTCCGCTCCGCTCCGGATGCGTCCCTGCATCTCCCGCAACCGTTCCAGTTCCTGAGCCTTACGGTCGGTATCCTCATCCAGCAACGCCAGATCTTCATCCGTATATTTGGAAGAATAATCCTCTTTATTTTCCTCAGTTTTTCCTCGCTCAATACTCTCCACCGCACTGTAATCCTCAATACGCCCGTAGGATTTCAACATATTCTCGTAACGGTTACCAATGCCGTCGTCCTTTATCTGGGCTTGCGGTAGGTTGGAATTGAGGTATTCCGTCGTTTCCAGCGAGGTCGCTTCTTTGATCGGTTCGGTGTCGAACAGGTCGAAGATGAAGTAAGCCGTGGCAAGCAACGGAAGAAAAATAATCAGCGGAAGGATGTACTTCGGCTGTTTGAAATTGATCTTGTCTGTCAGCATATCACTCTTTTTTTAGGTTGTTTATTCGTACCAGTTGTTCCAGAAGGAACTTCACCCGCAGGGAGTCTTCATACGTCATCGGCTTGCCCGTACCGGTCAGGGCATCTACCTCGCGTTCGAGCAGTTGCCGTTCTTCCCCGTAAGGGTCACGTCCGGCGGCAGGCTTTTTGATCACTCCTTTCTGCCGAAGCCGGGAATCCTGCCGTTCGATGGCTGTCTGCGTCTCGCCTTGCTGGTTGTAGGCACCGAACATCCGGTACACGTTGTATCCCAGACAGACGACAACGAATCCGAAGACGATGGCAAGGAACGTTCGCGGATGCAGCAACGCAAACCGTTGAGTTTTGCCCGCTACCTTATCCACGCCCAGTGCCTTGGCGGCATCCCGTCCGGCTTTCACTTCGTTTTCGCGCTGCTTTTGGTATTTCGGATCATCCTTGTCAGGCATCTTCTCTCCGAGTATCAGGTTCTTCCATCCCATGTTAGTAGTTGCTTTTGGTTCGTTGTTCGATGTCCTTATTGAGCAGTGTCCGCCAGTTCACGATTAGCAGTCCGTGGGGGTTGTTGTCCGTGCGAGGCACCCGTTTCAGTTGTCCGGCAGTCACCAGTTCACGGGTCAGGATGGTGGTGCGCCGTTCGATGCGTTGCCGTCCGTAGTAGGTGAACTCCAACTTCTCCATGTCCAGCTTGATGCTGTCGCAAAAGATGGAGAAGACAGCCGACGTGCCCATGATGTTGCTGTAAAACCCTTTTTCTTTCAGGGTATTGTACTGGGCAAGCCCGGTTTCGTCCACCAGGTACATTGCCTTCTCCATCGTGTACTTGATGTACTTGTCGTCTGGTGCCAGCGTGAAGAAGTAGTGGTGAAACATCTCCACGTGCGAGCGGGCTTCCACGTCAATCGTTTCGTCCATTGTCGTCCGTGAGACGAGGATGGGCACGGTGCCGTCCAATACGTAGATTTTCTTTTGCGAGTCGATGACCATGTTCGTGGCAGTCACCATCGAACCGATGCAGATGACCACGCAGCCCACGATGACCGAGATGGCGATGATCATCACCAATTTGATTTTGTTTTCCAGATTCTTTATGAGCATATTCTTATATATATAGGTATAGTCGTTTTTAATTCGTTATCGCAGCATCCCGCCCGTGACGGTATTCATTGCCCCGCTGGCAGCCATCTTCGCCTGTTGAGCAACCCCTTCACCAAAGTTTCGGGTAGAGAAAGCGGTGTCCCCCTCCGGTATCATCCACGAAGCAAGGTCGGGCACAAGGTTCAGGCACTTCAACGCAACGATAGAGGCCGCCATCAGGTAACCCGCCGAGAAGAAGCTATTTTGCAGATACGATGCCATCGTATTCTCCGACTGAGTAATGGCGGACAGGTTTTCGTACTGGATGCAGAGCACAATATCAAAAAGCAACAATACGTAGAAACCCACAAAGTAGAGCATCGCCCCATAGAAATGCACGGTCAGGTAACGCGTCAGCCATTTCGCCCAAGAGCTTTCCCATTTGGGCAGCATCGAGAACGCCCACTGGATGGGGCCGAAGATGGTCAACATCCCCAATAGGATTTGTTGGCAGTAGATGGTCGCCCACCAACCGATGCGGAAGGTAATCAGTGCGATAATCATCACGATTTTATCAATACAGACAGTCACGCCACCCACCAGCGAGGTAAACCACAATTGGGAGGCATCCTGTTCCATTTTCGTTACGTTCTCCACCCCGGTCTGCTCCATTGTAGCTTCTACCAGCGAGCTTTCCGTCGTTCCAGTATGGGCAATGTCCGCTTGCGCCTGAAGACGGTTGTACATCGTATCGCGCACATAGATCAGTTGTTGTATCTCCCCGAACTTGTCCGATATTTGTGTCGCCTCGGCTTCGTACAGGTCGTGCGTGTACGAACCGATGCAGTTGGGAATGTACGAGAGAAAGTCCAATACGCACCAGCTTCCGCCCCGTGCCATGCCGGTGTCGGCTGGCGGGTACCACCAGCACATCACAATAGCGATGGCCAACGGACGGAACAGCTTCATGATTTCCAGCGGCTCGTTTTTCACCATCATCTTGTAAGCCATGCTCCCAGCCACAATCAGCGAGAACAGAGCCGCCAATGCCATACTCATCTGTAATATCCACCAGAACGGCCCTTGCGAACCCGTAAAGGTCGCATCGCACAGGAACTCGTTGGTTTGGAAAATCACATCATCAATCTCTTCTTCCAAGAGACCAATGCCAAAATCTGATAATATATTGTCTGCCATTGTTCTGTCAGTTTTGGAGGGGACGGCTACTCGTTCTCATGCCGGATGCTTTCCAGCGCGACATCGCCGCCTTTACAATGTCCGGCTTATTGGCGGTCAGGTTCTGGGTAGCCTGTTGAAGCAGTTCATCCACCTTTTGCGAATTGGACAACCGTACCAAGTAGTTCACCAGCAGTTCGTTTTTCCGTGACACGTCTTCATAAATCCGCAGGTACTCCCGCTTGCGTTGGGCATTGGGCATATACGCATCCTGCGTGGAGCGGATGGCGCAGGAATACACATTATAATACTGCATCCAGTAATCGTGTTCCTCCCCGCTGCCGCCAATCGTGCGCACCCTGCCAATATTCGTCAGGTAGCCGCTCATCTTTTCCGATAGCTTAGGACCTTCCGCTTTCCAAGCCAAGTCGAGCGCACCACCCGAACGGTCTGCCACGTTCAACGCTTCCACAGCCGCCCGCTTCACCAGTGCCGAATCAATCTGTTCCGCCTTGTCCTTCTGGTTGTACAAGTTGATACCCGCTGTGGTACGGAACAGGGTTTTGTTCTTGGATGCCGCACTCTTCCCGTAATTTTCATGGAGCGTGTTGTAATACCAGGCCGGGGATAGCGTTCCCGTTCCGGATTCCATCACCGTCACCTGATTCATCTTAGCATCATCATGTTCGTAAGAGACTTGGACACCTTGTGCCCACCCCGCCGGACTTCCCAGCAGGAGCATTCCACCCAATAATAAGTTTTTCGTTTTCATTGTCAATTCACTTTTATAGTTATACCTGATTTTCGCCATCTGCCGAAGGCATCCTCAATCATTTCTTGTTTGGTTTTCGTCCGGTACACCTTCTCTTTCCAGTAACCGATGCGCAACTGCACATAGTTCCATGTAGCGATGTAAGCCCGGTTCACCAGCCATCTGATTTTATCCAGCGAGGTATTGATGCTCTCCAGTACCACCATCAGGTCGGCGGTAGAGCAAGCAGCCGCACCCGTCACGTAGAGCACAAGGTCGTAAACCGACTTATACAGGTATCCGCACTCTTTCGACAAGTTGCGAATCGCCCGGTAATTGACGGACACCAGCAGCGTGTCCGCCAGTTCGAGCTTGCCCCGCCGGATGACTTTCTCGTTGAACTCATCCAGCAAGTTCCGGTAACCGCCCAGCCGTTCCGATACCTGGTCGTAGGTCGAATAGACATTCAACCCCAGCCGCAAGGACTGGTATATTATATCGATCACGTCAAAAGCCCTCGTGTAGCGGTCAAGGTTGAAGTTCAGCTCCTTGTAATCATTTATCTGGTCTTTGCTGTAATCGTGCAACAGTTGGTTGCCATACTCCAGTGTCGCCCGTGCGATAAGCAGGCTCCGCTGGTTCTTATGGTCACGGATATAGCTTTCCACCGACGTATAATCAAAGGTCAGTTGTGCCTCGGCGCACAGAGGCAGGTACAACAGCAGCCAGAGCAGGAGCGGTCGAATCAGCTTCATCCATCGAATCGGTTTCATTAATCTAATTGGTTTCATCATCATATTTTCCGTTGTAGTGGATAGAATGGCATTGCTCCGCCGCAAACCTCAGCCACCGCTTGCGGCACTTTTCCGCAAGAGTCTGTTTGCGTCCGTTGTCTTCGTTCACGTAGGGCAGGATGTCCTTGAACACATCCAGTATGGACATCTTATAGTTCAGCATCTTGTTCAACGATACCAGATCCGCATAGATTTTCATCAACCGGGTTTCCACTTGCCGGGCAATCGCCAAGCGGTCGGAAGCCCAGAGCAGGTGGTAAGTATCATCCGTCACATCCTCTTCGAGAGGGTCGGACTTGACGTATTCCGTACTCAGCCGGCAGTTCGGGTAGGCGACTGCCAGCTCCGCCAGTTTGCCGTTGACGAGTGCTTTCTTTTCCGCATCCGTCAGTTCGGGGTTCAGGGGTATGTTCTCCACCACCTGTGTATCAGAATAGGTGGCACTGAGTTGCCAACTGATTTTCAGGATGGCACGGTGTATTTTGATACCGAGGAAGTACTTCGGCTTGCGGGCGATGGAGAGGCTGGCACTGAATGTCACCGTCCCCTTAATATTCGGAGCCGAAGCGTATCGGTAGTAGGTATAACCACTCCACCAGCCCTCTCCCTGCCACGTCAGTTTATAAGCCGTCTTGCAGTCGTTCATAATGGCGGGGATGCGGTAATAGTCGTCCGCCTGCACGTCATTGTCCGCTTCTGCCTCCGCTTTGGCTTCTTGCAACTCATCCAACTGTGTTTTCACCTGCGCGAGCTGTCCCCGTTTCTGGGTAATCAATGCACTGTTTTCGTTGATTTGCCGCCTGTACTGTGCTGCTTGCTCTTCCGTCGCCCCCGGAATCAACCCCGAAAGTCTTCGGTTTTCCGCTTCCAGCGCATCAATCTCCGTTTGAAACCCCGCCTGTTGGCGTTGGTACTCCTTCTCCTGTTTGTCCAGTTCGGACAAATCCAGTTGGTCCGATTCCGTCAATGTAGTTTCCATCGCACACGCTTTGGAGTGCTCGTCAAGGGAACCGCCACACTTGCGGCATTTATATTGCGTGGCACCCTCGCCCAACTTGGCGTTGTCCGTACAAGTCATACTAATGATGACACTTTCGCACCCTTTCAACTTGACATCATCCGCCGCCTGGTAGTAGTTCTTGGCATCGCTCTTCAGTTGGTACACGTACCCCTCTTCGTTGTCGTTGTACTCATTCAGCAAGGCTTGCAGTTTCAGTTTGAAAGTTGTCAAATCCATCTTGTAGCTGTCAAAATATTCCTCATACACCTCTTCACTCCGGTGCCAGGACTTCCGGACAATAATCTGGTAAGCATACGCCTTCTGTGTCTGCTTACCGCCTTTCGATATGATATAGCCCAGCAACGATTTCGACATCGTATACGTGTACCCGTCGTTCTGTGCGTTCAGTTGCTCGATGCGCGAACGCGACCATCCGGCATAACGTTCCGAGTTGGACAATACCTGTTCCAACTGCGAACTGCTCGGC
This sequence comes from Bacteroidaceae bacterium, assembly GCA_030843315.1. Classification (GTDB taxonomy): domain Bacteria; phylum Bacteroidota; class Bacteroidia; order Bacteroidales; family Bacteroidaceae; genus Bacteroides. The sequence goes on from JAUUPT010000025.1 coordinate 8,385, forward strand.
CAGAACGAAGGGTCATTCGTTCCGAACCGCGTCCATTGCGAACCGTTGATTACGTTGTTATCGTCCGTCGGCGGGTTATATTCTGCCACCAGTTCCGAACCCGATTCCGTCCGCCCGATGTACCATCGCTGCGTGTAGTACGTCCCTTTTGTTTCATTCAGGTAATCGTCTACCCAACCCGTCAGGTTGTAAGACGAGTAGCTGAACAAGTCGGCAGCGGTAGGATTCTCTCCGAGGTACTGCCTGAAAAGCCCCGCCACCTGTCCGTCACAATCGTGGTAAATGTCGTACACGTTCTTGCCCACCTCCGCTACTGCCAATGCTTTATCCTTAAAGTTTCCATTGAATTGGGAGCTTCCCAGAATATCCATGCTCAGGTTATTGAACCCCGAAGTCGCCAGTTGGGTGCCCAATTCGTAAATTGTGCTCAAGTCCTCTTTCAGGTTCTCTTTCGTAAAATTCCCCGGCACGGATGCCAGGTCATCAAACAACGTGTTCCAATCCACATCCCCGAATTTGGAGAACTGCATGAAAGCCGCCAGCCGAGGGTCTAATTCAAGAAATTGAATATCATTGAAAGACAACCGTCCGTTCGTCACTACCGCCTCGAACTGCATACAGAGCGATTTCACCTCGGAGCAGACCTTTGTCAGGTAGGAACCCCAATACAGGGCCTGATGCGGATAGCGGAGCAGTTTTCCCGAAGCATCCCACAGTTGCGGGAGAATCTTGGAAGCTACCAGCCGGTAGATTCTCCGGTAATAATGGTTCTCCGCCCCGTCACTCCATATCCCAAGGTCGGTTAGTGCTTTTCTATCCATATATTTCGAGGTGAAGATACCTGCCGCCGCCACCTCCGCTACCCCGTATTTACCGAGGATGTCTTTCACCTGCTCGTCGTAGTATCCCTCTGCCACGGCTGCCGCTGCGTATTCAGCGGCCATCGCCGCCACCGTCCGTGTGTCATAATTGATTTTCACGTATGATTGTGCCCGTAAGCACTGCCCCGTAGAAAGGAACAGCACAAACAGCAGCAACGTGAATAGCGGCAGGGGCAGATGATTCAACTTCATGCCAATCGTTTTTCAAGGTTCAGGACTTTTCCTGCTTTGTTCACCACCTGTGCGAACTCCAGCGATTTCTCAATTCCGGAGCGTTCCCAATCCCGGCAATAGGCTTCTAACGCCTCTTGAATCGTTCCGCCCAGTTCTCTCTTGTACAGTTTCAAGGCTTCCTTTTCCGCCCGTTCCGTCGTGTAGGTCATATAGCATTCACGGGGTTCTTCCACCCCGAATACATCTCCCACCGCCCCGCGACGGATATACACCTCACGGAAGAACGAACGCCCTTCCTTGTTCTCCAGCCGATTGATGGTGAATATTTTCTTCACCTCCACATCCGTCAACCCAAGGATCGCTTTAATCTCATTGTACCGCTCCTTGAACTTCGACTGGTCCAGCAGAATCACCACATCTGAATTGTTGATGATGGCCTCCTTCACAATCGCCGAGCCGATAATATCCTGAATCTCCTGCGTGACTACGCCCACCGTCCCCCAGAATTTACGAGCAGTTTTAAACAAATATTGAATGTATTCCGCCATCAGTGGGGAAGCGATAGCCTTCCATGCTTCTTCAATTATCAAGGCTTTACGCTTCTTTTTGATACGTAGTTTCTGTTGGAAAACGTCCATGATAATGAGTGTCACAATGGGGAACAACAAGGCGTGATCCTTGATCGAATCTATCTCGAAAACGATGAACGTTTCATCGAAAAGAGAACCGTCAAAATCCTCGTTCAGTGTCTTCTCGAAATTGCCGCCCCGGTAGAAATCTTTGAGCATGAGACGGAACGAATAAAGCTCAATAGTTACGTTGTTTTCTTTACAGATATCCGGCACACGCTGCATGGCGTACTCGTAAAAACTATTAAACGACAACGAAGTAACTTTCAACTCCCTCCGCCGCTTCTCAATGGATTCAATCTGATCATTGATGGAAGACAAATCTTTCCGTTCCTTCTCCTTGGCATAAATTTCTTCTTCCGAAAGCCTCATGTCCTCCAACGTCAGTTCGCTTTCCGTCTGCATCACTTTCCGCAGAGCAGTGGACGGACTGACTATTTCCCCATTCCCGCCATCTATTCCGTTCTCATCGTCCCCGCTACCTATGCCGAACCCGCCGTTCATGCGGTCACCCATCGCCGCTATTTGTTCCGGCTCAATATATTCCAACCGCTTTTTCCACTGCCCAATCTCCTTGAGTCGTTGATGCCGGGACTTTTCCTCTTCCCTTTCATCCTCCCGATTGCGGATGTCGATACGCAAACTTCGTTGCATATCCTCCCGTTGCTGTTCGGAAAAACCCTCAAAACCATCAAAGTATGCGTCATAATATTCGGCAAGCACCATGCTGATAATCTTGTCCTCTTCCTTGCTTACCTCGCCTTGCGCCCCTTTCCATATCAAGAAAATCAGGTTCTTCAAGAAGCCCATTTTCTCCACGTTACGTTCCTCCTGGTTGATGCGGAACGGGTTCATCGTAATGGGATTTTCGTTGGTGTACGAGATGTACTTCCCACCGAAATACTCGCATAATCCTTCGTAGGAGTGTCCGGTATCTACCATCACAATATCCGTATCCTGCTCGTGCAGTTGCCGCACCACCGAGTTCATGTGAAAGGACTTGCCCGAACCGGAAGGGCCCAGACAGAAGAAGTTGGAATTATCCGTCAGCTTCACTTTCCCCTCCTTGCCGGAGATGTCAATCGCTACCGGAACGCCCTGCCGATCCGTATAATAAATTTTAAGCGCAGCATCCTCGCTGTATTTAGAACGCTCCTTGTACATCATACAAGTGGCAGCATCCGCAAGGGTCAAGAAACGGTCATAATCGGGATTCATCTGGAAACAGTTTCCCGGAAAGGAGTTGACAAACAGTTCCATCTGGTTATAAGCCCGGCGGGACAGATGAATGCCCACCCTTCCGAAGCTGTTTTCCAAATGGTTGGTCGGCTTCTGCATATCCGTTGACCGGGAGCAGCACACCATCAGGTTGAAATGGGTATAGACCAGCGTTTTGTTCTCGCGGGCAACCACATCCTGCACTTGCTTGATGTCTTCCACCGCTATCAGGTTCGACGGGTCGGGCATAGAGGCATGGCGGTTTTTCTTTTTGTCCAGTGCCGCCAGCTCCCGCTTCTGACCTGGAATGTAGATAATCTGGTTATACACCACCGTTTCCGCCTCCGGTACGGAAGCGATGTGCGACATGAAATCGACCGGCATCGAAGTATTGTTCACCGTAATATCCGTATAGGGACGTACCAACTGGGGAAACGACACACTGTCCACATCCACCAGAGAGAACATTTTGAACTTCCGGTCACCCATGCTGATGCACTCTTCATCCGCTTTGTAGTTGCTCACCGAGTAGTTGCCCCGTTTGAAGTGTACGGCAAAGTAACGGTCGACAAAATCACTTGCCTCTTTCTTATTGAGGAAAGCCGCCTGCACCCCGCCATCCTTCAATTGGTCGGCCACCTTGCGGAGCTTCACCAGAAACTCGTTCCATTTTTTCTCATCGTACTGGGTGAACCGCCCTTTCTTCACCTCCTGCGTAATGGTCAGATAAGTATAGACTTCTGTATAGGGACGCCCCTCGAAATAGTCGAAGTAAGAAGCCGAAAGATATTCTCTCTTCTTCCCTTGCTCCGGTTCCATCTCAAAGTTCTGCATACAGAACACATCCTGTTTATGCAGCGCATACCCTTCTCCCAACGTCTGCACCAATGCCGTAAATAGGTTGGAATAGTGATAATAGGCATCAATATCGGCACAATACTGTTCTACCGGATTTTCGATCCGCAAGGTAGCCGAATAATCTCCACCTCTGGTATAAAAAACACCAATCCCGTCATCGGTTTCCTCAATGGAGTAATAGATCTCCCTGAAGAGTTTCTTCCGTTTACTTCCCGTACCGAATACCGCCACGGCAATACTCATGCCGACACACAGCGCAATAAAAAAGAGAATTACATACAACGTCATAATGTGAATATTTTAAAAGAGGTAAAACAGCCGGAGCTTGAGCCGCGCAAACTGCTTGGAGAAAGCCCCGGTCACAATACCGTGGCTAAACTCAAACATATAGAAATTAGAAGCCGAAGACTCGCAGCAGGTGAGGTATTCGCCAACGGGAAGAGTAAATTCCCCCGCAGTGAATGGATTCTCAGAGTAAGGTTGCACCAAGTAGTACAGCGTAGCCAGTTCCGCCACCGAAGGAACGAAAGCCCCCCGCACGGATGACAGTGCCGTAAGCATATCATCATTTTCCCTCTCTTTCGACTTGTCCAAGAGGCTCATGGACAAACTGCATCCGTTCTTGTAACCGAACGCGCAGTTATCCGGATAAAGGAGGGAGGGTTTGTACACCAACCGGCTCTCTTTCTCCACCCCATCCGTTTGGGACGGATTAATGAATCCCTCCTGTTTGGCTCCATCCACAGTCCGGAAAATCTTTCCCGAAGAAAGTCTCCGGGAAGAGAATCGCCACAGTCCGGGTTCATCCTTCAGGGCAACCGCTTTCCCGTGCTTCCCATCCGTCACATAGACAACGGCGATGGATGCGGAGTCGTAAATCTGGCTGATACTGCCGTCGTTCTGCAAGTAATGCCCCACCTTGACAGTATCCAATTTCGCTTCGTCCGAAAAAAGAAACCCGGTACGCTCTTCCACCCAGCTTGACGTGATTTTCAATCCCGTCCCCTCCAGTGCAAGGTTCAGTTGCGTCATCTCTCCCTTTCCTAACCGGGGCAACGTCGTGCGTGCAGTGTACTCCGCAGCATTCATTCCTATCCGTAAGGTTATATCACTCGGCTCATCCACCGGCGGAAGCAGTACATCCACGAACTGGTAATTATTCATGATCCGGTCAAACGGATATACAATCGGTTGGTTTGCCCCCGTAAGGCGCAACCATTGCCCAGTATAGGGCATGTAATCCGCTCTCGTAAAAATCCGTTGCCCCGACACCGACACCTTATGCAGGCGGTCGGTCATCTGGAGGCTTTCCAGCCGCAGCCGCAACAGCGAAGTGGAGTAATTCATCCGGAATCGAACAGAGAATTGATCCGAAAACGTCCGGGACAACTCTTCCCCGTACAGGTATTCCCGATAAGGTGCTTTCAACGATAAAGAATCATTGAGGTTCAGCCCAGCCATGTAAGGATAACACACGTAGAATCGAGAGAGGGAATCTCCCGTAAGGATCTCCCCATTTTCCGGCAAGAACTGTCCTTCCGGATGATACCGGAACGGAACGCCCGTCAGGGACAACTGCTCTTCAAGCGTCGCGTCACTCGGGACGGAGAATACGCCCAGCCGATCCATACGCTTCAAGAATGCCGATGGCATCCCGTCCATAGTGAATCCGAGTACCTTGCGGCTTTTCAGCCAACCGTCACGCACGGACTCCGCCGTACTGATGGTCAGGGGAACTTCATTCTTCTGTTCTTTCATCGAGCAGGATGAAAATAACAGAAGGGAAATTGTAATGTGATACAATAAGTTGTTCATGCTTGGTAATTAACTTAAAAATAGGCTCATTGCACCAACCGGGAATGAGCCTATTGTTGACGTTTTTCTAATCTGTAATAACCCCGTCATCTTTTCAGTGCAGGTTTAATTAAAACTTTACATCTTTTTGAAACTGGCATAGACAAAAATGCCTTTGTCTATCTTTTTGGTATGTAGCCCCCGCTTCTGTTTGAGGAAGATGGTGGAGGTTCCACCTCCGATAGCTATGACCAACACGATAAGACCGGCAACAAAGCCGAGAAGGCAATAAGCCAGGATGAAGCCGATAATGGCAGCACCGGCAGTCCCAGCCGCCCAATAGATGTATCTGCCCTGAATTCCCATAAATTCAAGAGGTCTTTGAAGCCCCTTGAAAATCGGGTATTCGGGATAAGTGGTTTCCTGTTTCTGTTCTGTAGTATTCATTATTAACTCGTTACACCAAAGAACAACGGAAGTGCTTGAGCAGCGGCAACCAAGAAGATACAGGCACCGACAATCATCATGATAGACTTCTTGACATCCTGTTCCTCGTTGTTCATCTTAATATACACACTAATCGCCCCGACCACGGCAACAATGCCGGCAATCGCATAGCAAAGCTTGACCACATAAGGTACATACTTGGCTATTTCTTCGGTCACCGTACTCAAAGCAGTCGTTCCCGCAGAATAATCACCGGCAGTATTTTGGGCTAAAACCGTCACTGTCCCACAAACCAGCAGGCCAACCAAAGTCTGTAGTCTTCGGGAGGTGATAAACGGTTTAAAAAAATCCTGATAATTACTTTTCATTTTTAAATTCATTTTTACTTGTTATATACTCTTCTGCAGTTGAGTTCACGTTGTTAAATCCGGTATCCGAAGAATGCCGGGAAGACAAGGGAGGCGCCAATCAGAAACAGGCAGGCACCGACGACCATCTCGATGGATTTTTTAATACCGTCTTCTCCATTGTTCATTTTGATATAGATTTGTACGGAAGCGATGATGGCAACGATAGAGGCAACGGCATAGATGATGTAAAGCACATAGAGCATCATCGTTACCACATAATCGTGCATCGTAGCCAATGAGTTGGCACCCCAGCTATAATCCACGCCCCCGCATCGGGCGGACAAGGACAACGGCCAGATCAATCCGCACAGGATAGCCATCAGGAGTTTTTTTCTACTGAAAATCATACGGTAGTGACTTGATAGGCATCCAGAAATAAAGAACCTTTCTTATCTGCCGCCAGCAGAAGTTCCTTAAAGAACTCCTTGCTCACGGTAGCACTGCCCTGCGGCTCAATCACCTCCAACTCATTTTGGACTTTCTCAATCACCGCACGGGTAGCAGAGTCCTCGCCGGGATTGAAACCGGCATCGGCATCTGAACTTGATTCAGCTTCACCAACAGAAGCAATACCGTCCTTGGAACCTGCACCGGAACCAAAACCCGAAGGGGGAGCCGTTTTTTTAGTAGTTGGAGCTTCGCAGTTCAGACCGAAAGTCGGAGAGGCAGCAGCCGTTTTCCGTGAAGAGTCAATCAGAAACCCATCGGAGGATTCCTGAACGCCAACAGCAAATTCTTCCTCTTCCAGCATGGAGACATCAAATTCTTCCTCTTCACTCTTGGCTTTACCTTTCTTACCGTAAAGGTCTCTGGAAATCTGTACTCCATAATAAAGAAGGTAAAGGACAACCAGTATCACTGTAAATATTCCGAATGGACTCATAACTATCTATTTTTATTATTTCATTTGATTGGATTGAAAAATCATTTTCGTCAGGTAATCAAAGCAGGGACTCACACAAGCCATTTCACCGGGAGTCAGGAAAAGCGTGTTCCGCCGTTGCAGACACGCCCGCAAGGGAATTCTCGGAGATTTGATACCGCCTACGGATTCGATGTTATTATCCCATTCGTCCCACGCCTTACGGTCTGAAGCCCGCCCGATTCGTGTATCTACCATATTAGGGACATAGATGACAGTACGATGCAATTTAGGAAATGCCTCTTCCAGCATTTTCAAGGCACGACCGTACCGTCCGGTCGTATCAATGGAAAAAGCCTCGTACTGGAACGGCACAATCACGTAGTCCGAAAACAGGATGATGTTCATAAACACATCACTGTCTGCCCCGCCGGGAACATCAAAAAGAACATGGAATCCGGAGTTTTTGAGTGTACGGATGTATTCAGGAAGCTTGTTCGCCTGATTGAACAGGTCAAATTTCAGAACGTCATATTTGGGAGACTCGGAATACTTTTTCAAATCTTCCTCACGGGCATAGAAAAGAGATTGCTGTGGGTCCACATCAATGATTCGCACAGGAATATCCTGTGCTGCCCAATAATTGGCCAGTGCTACACAGAGGCTTGATTTCCCTACGCCACCCTTCTTATTTGAAAAAGTCAGTATCATCTCTTTTCAATTTTCGAGCAAAGGAATAGAGATTATCAGCACAAGAAAAAGGAATACGCCAAAAGGTTTGATTATTTAATCTTTATTTTGCAATATACATTAATCAAACTATTAAATCAAACTTATAAATAAATTATATATCAATGCTATATACAAATACTGTAACATTAATCATACTTCTAACAAAACATCAATATATAATAGAAGAATGAGCGAAAACAGAGAATATATTATTAATTTTGCACAGAAATAAAATACTCGCCCAGCCATAACAGCCATAACTTAACTGGCAACCGGATGGACAGGTATTATGAAATAGGTAAATTAAGGATGGAAAAACAAGAAGACTTCGTATTGACAGCGAAAAATAGTTTCTATGTCAATCGCCCTTACGGAATGAGGGTGGATTTTGGGCAGAATGGCTTTGTCTTATTCAACAAGGCATTAAACACGTTAGGTGACGATTCTCCCGGCAAACTGGAAGAGTTGCCGTTGGAGCACTTTTCTGATTTGGAGGAACTGCCCATACAAGGAGCTGCCATACAAGAGCACGAAAAAGTCATCAACATGTTCTTCTATACCTGTCATACCGACCCATACCAACAAGAAGGATTCAGCTTTGAAAACATGAAGATGTATAACCAGTTTATTTACCCTTTATCTCTTCTTCTGAACCGCTCCTTATGACCTCTTATTAAGAAACCCTCTTCATAAAAGACAATGCAAGGCAACACCAATCTCGCTCTGCACCCAAGCATTCCAGAATATTCCAAAGTACGAACAATCTTCAAGTATAGGAAAACCAGTCCTTTAAAAATATATAATATGCTGAATATAAATAAATACTACTCTACTAAATTACTACTATTAGTCAAATAGTGTAATAGTAGTATGGCGAATTTGCAATAAGAGAGTAGGTTTATTTTAATACAACCTAACTACCGCACACGGCTTTTTCATTTAAACTTTGATTTTGGGGTAAGTTCTTAATAAGATTGGTATTTACCCTTGCATTGGCAGTTGTCCTTTACGTGCTATTCTATGCCCTTATCATCGGCAGAATATTTTGGATATTAATCTCATAACTCATTATGGATATGGAAATCAACTGAACAAAGGCAGTTGCCTTTACGGGACACAGGCAGGGGCGGATAACAACCGAACGTGATACCCTCTTTGCCAAGCTATACAACACAGTGAGCCAATTATACGCACAAGGTTATACCACTTTCCACCCGTACACGAGGCGAAGATTTCGACATCGGTTCCCTCTACGGGTTCAGCATCGTAGTCAAAACGGAATCGTCCAGCAGCAACTTGTTCGAACTTTCGCAGAACAAATTTTTCATCAAGGGCGAAAGCGGTATCAAGTACAGCTACAACAACGGAAACATCGCCGCCGACCCGCTATTGGCTTCAACGAATTTCCTCAATGCCCTCGAAAAGATGCCTACCCTGATTGAGAAATACGAAAAGGACAACGAGAAAATCTCCAAAGATATTCCCGTATTGCGAGAAGTATTGGACGGTAGTTGGAAGAAGGACAAGGAACTGAAAGAGCTAAAAGCCGAACTTGTTATCCTTGACTGCCAGATCCTCCTCTCCTTGAAACCGATTGAGCAAAGCGAACAGCCAACGGATAATGACCAAAACATCACTGAGCGTGAACACAGTGATGATATACCCCAAGAACAGATTGTCGTAGAATAAAATATTTCGGCTCCGGCGGTGATACCTGCGAGGTCATGGAATTTGTCGATAAAGAAACGTATCTCGCCGCCATTAAAAAAGGAACTATACTATAATCCTGATGGCTTCAGAGCAGAAACAATCCTCAAAGACCCGGAGCTACAGAAAAAGCGTGGACGACTTATATTATGACGAATATGGCACGGATAATCCAAAAACGATTGAGCATTATATTAAAGCGATTGCCGCAGAAACGGTTCCGCCGACCGAAACCGACAACACTCTCAGACAACCCCATCCGATTGAGCCGTCTATTTCGACCTCCGTTGTCGGTCAACCGCCGCCCCAAACCAATGGGCAGTCAGATACTATCAGGCAGAGTGCCGCACACGCCACACAGCCCTCGAACGATGCCGGGCAACCGTCATTGCCGGATAGTGTCGAAAAAGCCGCCGAACGGCTAACCCCACCAAGCCGAGGGTTCAGAATGTAACCCCTGTTAAACCGCCTCTATCTGTGCGAATGCAGGTAGAGGTGGTTTTCATTATTGGCATACACATAAATTGAAAGTCAGAATACAATTGTCGGGATATTGGGTGAGGTGGCTTTGTTATAAAAGAGATTGATATTGTTCGTCCATGCCTGCAATTGTCTGATTAAAAGATTTATTCAAAAAAAGACTGCAATCTCAATTATTTATTCTAAATTTGCGTTTTGAGTCAATTAAAAGCTTGTAACAATGAAAGAAATCAACAGGATAAAAGAGGTTTTAATTGAGCGAAGCAAGACTGGAAAATGACTGGCGGAGAATTTGGGCAAAGATGTAGCAACAGTATCGCGTTGGTGTACCAATAATGCCCAACCATCAGTCGAGACCTTCACTCGCATTGCGGAACTGTTGGATATTGACATAAGAAAATTATTTAATAAGACAAAGTAGAATATGGGTAGCATTGCTCAGTTAAAAGATATTATACAAATGATGTACAGGTAGGAAGTCGTTTATAAATAACTACATCCTATTTTACGCTGTATGCCTATAAAGAAATACAGGAAGAACTGTCGAAAGTCAATAGCGTAGATCTAATTATCAATCCCAATAAGTATGATAATTGTAGATTGTTTTGCCGTTGATTCGAAAGAAGAGCAGGAATTTGCCAAAACGCTTGATAATAGCGAGTGCGTAAGCTGTTCCATGGAGTTCGTTCATTGTTTAAAGTAGACACTCCACTAGGAGCATACAACCCCGATTGGACGGTATACGTGAAAGGTTTTGAGAATAAAGTCTACTTCGTTGTGGAAACAAAAGGAACGGACATTTTTAGTGAGCTTCGGCCTGCAGAGCAGGATAAAATCAGATGTGCACGTAACCATTTTGAAGTTGTAACTCCAGAGGTTATTGTCTCAGTTCCTGTCAAGAATGGTAGCAAGTGGCTGAAAAATTGTAACATAAATAAGAATAAATGGCAAATAGTGAAAATAATATAGAGCGTTATTGGTGTAGGACTTATAATGGTGTCCTTAATAATACTGGGTTCTTACTAAATCCGCAAAACAAATATTCTTTCACAGAGCAAAATATTGTTGATTTAAATGATATTTCTCAAAATGCGTGTATTCTTCTTTGTAATACTATTGGAGAGGTATCGTACGATTTCAGTATTATGCACCAAAGAGTAAGAGATAAATACAACGATACTTTTTGTATTTACCATGACCTTTCAAGCTATTGTAGTGAGAGTAGATTAGTTAATGATATTTTCAATTCTTGTCACATAAACACATGGAAAGAAAGCGATAAGGATTTATATCTATTTATATCCGGAATAGACTTGTGTTCAGTCAATATACATACCGTTTTTCAAATATTCATTAGCGAGATTAATGCACTCCATGAATACAAAGATAGGTTATATATTAGAGTGCTTTCAATTTCAGGGTTATGGGACATTAATTTAGAACGATTCCTTGATACGTTTTGGGGAGTAGAAAATAATATAAGGCTGTCAGTAGCACCATTAAGACAAGAAGATGTATCAACCATTTGTAAAAACAGGAACATTGATAGCGATGAATTTTTGAAAATTGTAATTGAAAAAGGACTGCAACCGTTAGCAATAATTCCATATTCATTAAGCCAATTATTAGAGACAGAATTGAGTCAGATTTACAGAGATGAACTCAGTAGTGATGAGTTGTACTACAATTCATGCATGATATTGAGTGAAAGCTCTGTCTCTAAAATTAAAAATAGAGATTTTATTTCTTCCAATAAAATGATCGCCATAGCAGCTCGTATTGCGGCAATAATGGCGTTTTGCCGAAAGGATTTCGTTACAATCTATAAATTGGACAGCAATAGAGTCGATACTCTTTTAGTCTCAGAAATTTTTGAAGAAGAAGAGACTACGGGAGAATATAATTTTACGATATTGCATAGAGATATTATAGAAACAATAATATTCTCTGGGCTTTTTTACAAGAATTCAGATGGGCGTTTTTCATTTTATCATCAAGCCTTTCAGGATTATTTAGCAGCAAAATTTATTATTAATCACGAATATGACAACGAGAAGGTTATCTCTTTATTGACAAACTCAAAAGACAGAGAAGGTAAGTTATTCGAATGGATAAGAGGGGTGAATACATGGCTGCAAAATATCACGCCCAGAATAGATATATTGAAATTCTTTATTTCACATGATCCATTAAAGGTTTTAAATGGGCGAATTATTAATGATGATCAAATAAAAGAAGAACTTGTAAAATCAATATTAGAAAAATTTAATAATGCAGAAATTATAGATAATGAATGGGGGCTATTATCTAATAATGGGCATAAACTACTTCACTCTAAAATGGCAGAGCAAATTTTGCCATATATATCAGGGAAAGAGAATCACATATTAGCTAGACGAAATGCAATGGAGATGGCAGAGGCCTGTAACTTAGTCGAGCTGCAAGAACCTTTGTGGAAGATTGTGTCTGATAATACTGAAGACATCCATGTTAGAGAGCAAGCAATGTCTTCTCTTTCTAAATTAGTTGATGATGACCAAATACTTTCAAAGTTGGTAAAAGTGGCTACTACTGATGACAAATCCGATGAGAATGATGGATTAAAAGGATACGCATTAAATATTACATGGAATAAGAGAATAATTTCAGTAGAAGAAATATTCAATAGCCTTACCAAACCTAAAAAGGATAGTTTCGTTGGTATATATAAAGCATTTATTGAATTCTTATTGCCAAGAGAATTAGACATTAAAGATTTTGTGGTTGCTTTAGAGTGGATGAGAAAAAACATCGACGAATTATACGATAGTTTATCTGTGTTTAGTAGATTGGTTTCACGTATTCTACAGTTAGGGTGGGAAAACTATAATTCCTTAGACAACAAAGACCAGTTTGTAGATACTGTGAGATTAATACTAATTCAACATCATCCCATTTTTCCTGTGCGAGATTCTTTTTTTGATACTGATGAAAATGTTTATGAAGTTCCAAAAGAAGTGAGATTTGAGGTTATTGACAAATTATTAGCCCATTGTAAAAATGATGAATTTTACAATTTTGATTTTTTTAGCTCTCGTTTAATTTTGCATGACGAATTTGAAAATGCAGTTCAGTATTGCAAAGGATCGAATAATATAGAACTTTGGAAGCGAATTTTGTGTTATTTTTCTTACGAAAATCAGGAGAGGGTAAGTTTTTTAAGAACGTCATTTCCTGAAGATGTAGATGGAGTATTCAGCTTCATTTTTACTCCGAGAACAATTGATATTAATAGAAAAATTAAAGAAAAAGCCCAACAAGAAAAAAGGGCTAAGGATGAAAAAGATGCTTTAGAATTGATTGAAAAAAAGATTTTAGAATGTATTTCCAAATATAGCGAAACAAAAGATCCATTATGGTGGGCAAGTCTCTTTAGGCATCTTGGAATGAAATATAGCAATCGTTATTATGAAGAGATTCTTAGCTCGGATATTACACATTTAGATAATTGGGCTTTATTACCTCAAGAAAAGCAACCTGAGGTAGTCGAGTTGTCTAAATATTACATTGAAAATCATAACGAAGAGAGTGATACATGGTTTGGTAAAAACATCTATTCATATATTGCATCAGCAGGATTTAAATCTTTGATAATCACTGAAATATTCGATAGTTCTTACATTGAGAATATTGATAAAAATATTCTTGAAAAATGGAGATATGTTATTATTAATTATGGGGAGAATTCAGAAACACAAGAACATCGAAATCGCAAAGAAAAATTAATAAAATGTCTGTTTGAAAAAAGCCCTCAAAAAGCCAATGAAGTTATTCGCGAAAAGATATTGATAGAAAACAATACCGGCCAATCATATCTGTTTGCTTTGCGTTCTTTAGAGCAATGTTTTGACATAAACTCTGAAACGATGTTGTTAGACTTATTGGAGCAGAAAAATATAAATAACAAATCACGGGAACAGATAATAAACCTACTGCTCGAAAAAGCTCCAGTCAGAACATTTGAATATATTAAAGAGGTATTTAGAAACCCTATTGATGATGAATTGAAAAAATATATTATTATCTCATTGTTAAGGCATAATAATGATTATGATGACGGAATGAAGTTCTGGTCATTTGCATTTCAATATATAGGAGATGATGAAAGTATTGAAAAGGAGTATTATCTTTCTCTAGCACCAGGTTGCATACTATATAGCTTTAATAATCCAGTTTTAAACGAGGAACATCTATCCTTTTTATTTGAACGATTATACAAACTCTTTCCGCCCGATGAAGATCCGAAGCACGAAGGAGTACATTATATTGGACAGAGAGAAGAAGTCGCTTCATTGCGAGATAGGCTTCTTGGTACTTTATCGAGTAAAGGAACTCCAGAATCTATACAAGAGTTAACCAGACTAAAGACTGCTCTACCAGACGCAGGCATAGAGTTTTCTATAGTTACAGCCAAAAATAATTTTAGGAATACATGCTTTGATAGGATATCTCCTGCTAATTTTCAACGTCTATCAAGAAATGGGCAATTCAGAATTATTTCCAATGGGGATGATCTACTTAAGTTAATTGAAGAATCTTTGGTTAGGTTAGAATACTTATTGCAAGGTGCTCAGCCATTATCTTCTTCACTTTGGAATATAATCACGAAAACGAAGAAATCTCAATACAGTACTAAGAAAGAGGAGTTTTTATCTGATTATATTGCATCTCATTTAAGGTATGACTTAGAAAAATATGCAATTACTCCATATCGAGAAGTCCAACTTAGATGTAAGAGAATTAATATAGATGATGGGCGTACAGGAGAAAATATAGATATTTTAGTAGATTGTAATTTAAGAGGAAAACGGAGTAGTGTCATTATAGAAATTAAAGGCAGTTGGAATTCTGAGATTCCTACTAATATGCAAAATCAACTCTATGAAAGATACATGAAAACATCTAAGTGCAATCATGGATTATACCTAATCGGCTGGTATGACAGCTCTCGTGATGTTCGGAATCGTACAGGGTGTAAGTCAATAGAAGAGACAAGAGATAAATACAAACAAAAGGCAAAAGAATTATCTGAAACCAATAATGTTAGTATTAGGTCATTTGTTTTGGATTGTAGACTAAAGAACTGATATATGCAACAAAGGCTGAGTGTCAGAGATGTAATTACTGAAACGGATATTACAACGCTGTAACTGCATATCAATAAACGATTCGCAACTCACAATCTTTTTGTTCAGACGAGAATAACAACGCTCATACTGAAGTAGGCTTTGAATGCTCTGATCAGGTACATAACTGTCACAAACCAAGCCTTTCATTAAAACGATTGCTATCCAATGGGCGTCTTTGACATCTGTCTTACGCCAGGAAGCTGTTTGATAAATAAAGGATTAACTAGTTTTATATCAAAATGACTAACCAGTAGTCGCCAAATAAAAATCCAGTAAATGCTGGTACTTTCCATGGCCACATAGCGAAATTCTGAATCAAGAAGAGCTTCACGCAAAAAGAAGCAAATCAGAGGTTAAAGTACTAAATTTGTGCTCTTTTTTAAAGCCAAATTCATCAATTATACACATAAATACACTATCTTTGTGTACATCAAGACCGCAGTATCGTTCCATAGGCGTCGATTTAGATGTTCCTTATATAAAGGTACAATATTATTTGAACTTAGAGTTCGTAGTACCAAATTTAAGATACGCGGTCTTGATTTTGTATGCAAATGAGGATAAATCAGACTATTCTTTTATAAGGCTCGCTTATAAATCGATATTTTTATCTAAGTTTGTAGTAGATAATACCGATAAGGAGAAGAACAAAACAAAGAAGCTACATTGTCTTTCCATTAGTTACCACCTTTGAAACTGGCAATGATGTAGGAATTGAACTTTGTCCGGACTTGGTATAAACCTGTCTTTCCGCTTCTTTCACTTCAAGAGGTCGTTTCTCGAAACCGCCTGACTTACTTACAGCGCAAACTCTATATTCTGCTTTTTTTCGTTGTTATCAGAGTTTTAAAAAAAAATAAATGTGTAACTTTGGGGCAATATGACGTATGCGTCATATTGCAAAGCTCTATTGATCGCAAATCATTTGAAAACTCAGATCTATACTAAAAGGAACGGCTCTTGAAACACGTTTTTTTTCATTTAAGCTTTGATTTTGGGGTACAATGCCCCCATAACATTGCGACATGGAGGTCAATTCTGTTATTGGTAATCAATAATTTACAAATATATCATATCTGAATTTTTCTCATTTTTAAGCCAGAAAATGTAACACAGTAAAGCCCACCGATAGTCCCCTTATTATCTCAGCCGTACCTTTTCGCTTGCCTGATATTTTTTTCCTTCCGTTCTTCCAAACGGCAATCAGCGCCAACACCATCTTTTGAATTGTGTCGAGGTTCCTGGCCGCCCGTTCAGCTTTACACTTTATGCTGTCCTGTCGGAGGTTGCGGTCAAGATTCCAGCACATGCTTTCAATAGCCCAATGCTGTTTGGTTACCTGCCTAAGCTAAGCCGTTCTGCACGGCAATTCAGGCTTGAAATGTACAGTCGCTGCTCAGATGTACTCCTGCCATCAGACTTTTTCTGTCCGGCAACTTTTCTCCTATCTCATAAGTGAAGATATGCGGTCTTATTTGTATTGAATAACCTGTATTGGAACTGGAATGTAATAAATCACGATTGCAAAGTTCAATAACTCAAACATTCTAAATTGCAAAATGTCAGATAATACAGCAAATAGCACACAGGCATTATGATAATAAATATCTATATATCAATATATACTACTATACTAAAAGACTACTTGTAGTATAGTCGCATAATAGTCACAACTATTTGTAGTATAATGAATCCAAATAGAATATTGTCAAATCAGAGCTTTAGCACATGGTAGCAGCGGCATGTTTGATAATAGCCGAATACAAACAGTTCATTTGAAGACTAAAGTACAACCCACCAAATCCAATCCAAAAAGTAGGGTGATTTCATTCAAATCGCCGGAATCGCCAAAATCGCCAAAGGCATGAGTATAAAAAACACATCAAAAAAACAAGCTTTTTACACCCCATCTTTTCACCCGCCCCATTGCCATAAACCAATATACAAAAAAATAAAATACTAAAAAGTAGTAAAGTAGTATTGTAGTATGTACTTTTTTACTATCTTTGTATAACCAATTAACAATCAGTTCATATAAACATTACGAATATGAATAAAGCTATTATTATCAGTGTCGCAAATCATAAGGGTGGGGTTGGAAAAACAGCAACCACGGTTGGTTTAGGTGGAGCTTTGCAGAGCAAGGGCTTCCGAGTATTATTAATTGATGCGGATGGGCAAGCGAACCTGACCGACTCCTTGGGCTTCTCTATGGATATGGATAAGACACTATACGAAGCCCTAAAAGGCAAGGAAGAGTTACCAATTTGCAAACACGAGGATGGAATAGACGTAGTGCCTGCCTGCTTGGATTTGTCAGCTGCGGAAGCAGAACTTATGAATGAGCCCGGACGAGAAACAATTCTCTCATCCCTTCTTCAACCAATCAGAAAAAACTATGATTTCATTTTGATAGATTGTCCGCCATCACTATCTCTGCTAACGTTGAATGCCATGACAGCATCCGACAGTTTAATCATACCAGTTCAGGCTGAATATTTAGCTATGCGGGGAATGGGCAAATTGGTTAACGTGATCGACAAGGTGAAAAAGCGCTTGAATCCCAATCTAAAAATAGAGGGCATTTTGCTAACCATGTACGATGGACGCAAGAACCTTCACCAAAGTGTTGCTGAGACAGTACAGGAAACATTCAAGGATGACGTATTCGCAACCATGATACGCACCAATGTAGCAATAGCCGAATCCACATCCGCCAAACAGGATGTATTCCACTATGCACCCAAATCGAACGGCGCACAGGATTACCTGAAACTTGCAGATGAAATAATAGCCCACCATAACCTCTAATTCAAACACAATGAAAAAAGGAGATTTAAAGAACAATATCCGTGGCGGACTTGACAGCCTGATCAGGTCAACAAGCGACACCAGTAACGTCAATGATGCAGTCACGTCTAAAAGTGAAGATACAACCGAAAAAAGAGTAGTTCACTGTAACTTCGTCATGAACAAACAATATCACATCAATTTAAAAGTGATAGCTGCAAAAAAAGGAAAAAAGGAGAGAGAAGTCTTAAAAGAAGCCCTCGATGACTTCTTTCTCAAAAACAAAGACTTATTAGAAGGTTAACCTCATACAAGCCCAGCCAACTATTTAATCTGAAAGGCTGGGCTTAAATTATCATACTCTGTTTATCATCCGAATTTCCCAAAACACCATTTAATAGAAACAAGTTCGCTAATCAAATGGAAATAAAAGTATTGAACTATACCTATATGTACATTGCCTGCAAGGATTTGTCCGAAGGCTAATAGCGGTAAAATTACTATTAGTCTTCGGTAGCAAGTTAGTGACAGTGGTTTGTTATTAAATTGAATGATTTTTTGTATCAGTATCTTTGATTAACTCATTACTTTGGTTGATAGTTGTAATATTCAATCGTTGGGCTGCCTGTTCCATCAAAGGATTCACAACCTTTGTATAACGTAATGTGGTACTTTCCTGCTTGTGACCAAGAATATTCTTGATTGTAACAATATCAGTACCTAATGCCAGAGACAAAGTAGCACATGTATGGCGCGTACAATGGTAGTGAATGTTCTTATTTATACCAATATCTTTCAACCATTTTTTCAGTGGATAAGTCATCATATACGAGGATAATCCTCTGAAAACCAACCCGTCTTTTCGGGGACCTATAAGCTCTATTAAGTCTTCTCCAATACGTACGTTCACCAAACTCTTGGTTTTTACCATCCGCTTATTGACACACCATCCTCCTGTCGGTAATTGCTTGATGTCATTCCATTGCAAAGTGAGAACATCACTGCGCCTCATTCCTGTTATGCAGGAAAATATGAAGGCCTTCTGTAATACAGGATAAGAACATTTACTGTTGATGACCAAATGAAGTTCGTCTAATGTCAGATACTCAATCTCGGTTTCTTCTTCCGGTATCCTATCTAAGAAATCGTTGATATTCTCTTTTAAGAGCCTCCGTTTGTAGGCATCCTTTAACATGCCACGGAAGGTAGAGAAATATCCCGCTGCCGAGTTTTGTTTCAACTTTACTTTTTTATCCTTCAACTTAGTAGCATTCATCAGGTATTGACGAAACCTATCGCATAAAGTCACATTTACGTCCGCAAAGGTACACTTGTTATTTGTAAACGCTGCAAAATGCTGATATACAAATAACCACTTTTTGTTATGCTTCAGGGCCTCTTTATGGAAATACTCAAGAAAGTCCGTTTTTTCAATCACTTTGTCGTAGAAATCATACTTCTCATTAATAAGTTGTTCCAAAACTCTGAGGCGTATTATCTCTGCTTTCGCCATAATACTTTTTACTTGCTCACGCTCTGCAAAGTTTTTCGGTTTCGCTGGTAAATGGATCCCCAGGAAATATCGTCTTGTCAATTTGTTTGTATCTGGAATGCGGATAGGGGGATAGAGATCCAGATACAACGATACTTTTCCATCTTTCAATTTCTTCTTTCTCAAATATACTTTGGTGTTCATACGTTAATTTATTATTGATTATTTATTCGTTTTATTTATCACCGTTTGTTATCTCATCATTGTTGTTTTAGAGAGCCTCATTAACATTATTTATGCTTACATTTCCTGTCCCAAAGACTTTTCGGAGCCCTTCAACACTTATTATGACGAACTTTCCCTTATTTATTTTGGGGATATTGTACGACTGACATCGGTTGTATATGGTATCTCGATCAACGTTGAACATGGAGCATGCTTCAGGTATGGTGATGTAACCATCTTCACCGATTTGAACATTCTTTATTTCATCTACATGCTTTTTTGAGTATAAGGTGGTGTTACCGGTCTTTTCTTTCATCTTGGGTATCTTGTGACGAGAGGTGAAGCTATGTACGGCTTTTACTGTCATCTGGAATGTTTTCTGTATATCCTCAATGGTGTACCATTCTGTTATTTCTTCAGCTTCTGTATAACCCATTTTCAGAAAGTACTTGTCGATGTGCTTGACACTATAGTATTTGTGTCCGGCAATGGTGACAAAAGGAATGTCGTTCTCTTTTACGATAACATATATACGGGTGTATTGGATGCGGTACTTTTCTTCAATCTCTTTGACGGAATAGAAGTCAGTGAGGTGTTCCAATGCCTTGACTGGATTCTCCTGTTTAGCTTCAATGCTTTGAATAAGTTTATTCATAATCTTATCAATCTCTTTACGTTCTACAATAATTCTGCCGCTCATTCGAGAAAAAGGTATAGAATATTTACGCAGATAGGTATAAACACTTTTACGACATATTCCAAGATAGATACTCATTTGCTTTAGGCTGATAAATTCTTTGGATTGTATGAATTCCACTTCATCTACCGACAGCTTTATACGCTGTTTTTTTTCTTCTTTTACCTCTTTAGTAATGACGTTGTAACGCCCGTTCCGAATCATTTCTTTGTAGTGTCTGCTGTTGCACGCATGACTACAGAAACGTGTTTTGCATGTTTGGGCAAGAAAACTTTTGCCACAATGCTCGCAAATCCGTTCAATTTTGACCTTATTACTCATAATGAGCTCTCCCTGTTTTGTGTGCAATAGTGTGTAATGGTGTGTAATGATGTGTAAATACCTCTACTACTTCGCACGGGTTCAACTTAATTCATTCAAATGAGTTGAAAGGTACACCTGGGGTACAAATATATGCAAAACGGTACAAAAAAAGCAATGTTAGCAGTTGCGCTAACATTGCTTAATATATTGATTATTAGATATTTGTTTATTATCGTTTGCCGGCGTTTATCACCGTTTCTCACTTCTCATTTCCCGATGCAGAAGTGCTCGAATATATTCCTCAGCACCATATCATTTGTCACCTCTCCGGCTATATCGCTCAGGTGGAAGATGCATTCACGGATGTCTTGGGAGAGGAAGTCGCCGGAAAGATTGCTGGCGAGCCCTTGCTGGACACGGTGGATGGCTTCGAGGGCACGGGACAGGGCTTCGTAGTGGCGGATGTTGGTGACGATGACGTCGCTACCGCTGATGGCGGGCAGGTGGGCGGCAGATACCAGCATCTGCTGCAACTCGTCGATGTGCTCCCGGTCCTTGGCGGAAATGGAGATGGATTGTACGCGGTCGGACGTGGCGATAGGGTGGTCGCTGGAAAAGCCGAGGGGAGCAATGCTCGAAACATTCAGGGCAGTGCTCGAAGCATCGGCTATTAAGTCCGCCTTATTGAATACGAGGATGAGTTGCTTACCTGCGCAATGGGGGAGTATGCGGGCTGATAATTGCGAGATTTGAGAGGCGGCGTCGGTGGCGTCAATCATCCAAAGCACGATTTCCGCCTGGTCCAGTTTTTGGAAGGTGCGCTCGATGCCGAGGCTTTCGATGGTGTCGCTTGTCTGGCGAATGCCTGCCGTGTCGATGAAGCGGAAGGTGATGCCGCCCAGGTTGACGGTGTCTTCTATCACGTCGCGGGTGGTGCCGTGGATATCGCTTACGATGGCTTTCTCTTCGTTCAGCAGCACATTGAGCAGGGTGGATTTTCCGGCATTGGTTTCGCCGATAATGGCTACGGGGACGCCGTTCTTGATGGCATTGCCCACGCTGAAGGAGTGCACCAGGCGCGAGATGACGCTCTCTATATCATCCGCCAAGCGGCAAAGCTCGGTGCGGTCGGCAAACTCCAACTCTTCGTGGTCACTGAAGTCCAGTTCCAACTCTATAAGTGAGGTGAAATGCAGGAGCTGGTTGCGCAACGAGGCAAGCTCTTTGCTGAAGCCCCCACGCATCTGACTCATGGCAAGGCGATGGGTGGCGGCGGATGAAGAGGCTATCAGGTCCGCTACGGCTTCTGCCTGGCTCAAATCCATTTTGCCGTTCAGGAATGCGCGTTGGGTGTATTCGCCGGGCTGGGCCATGCGGCAACCGTTCTTGATGAGTAGTTGCACTACCTTCTGCAAGATATAACTCGAACCGTGGCAAGTGATTTCCGTACTATCCTCGCCCGTGTACGAGTGCGGGGCGCGGAACAAGCTTACGAGTACCTCGTCTATCACTTCTTCTTCCTCCCGAATATGCCCGAAGGTGAGCGTATAGGGCTTGCTGTCTTCCAACTTCTTTCCCGCGGCGACGGGGGCAAAGATGCGGGAAGTTATTTCAATCGATTCCGGCCCGGAGACGCGGATGCATCCGATGGCACCTCCCTGGGCGGTGGCTATGGCGCAAATGGTATCTTGATTCATTGTGTTCAAAACTTCTTGTTATTCGGCAAAGATAGTGGTTTCTTTACAAAAAAACAGGAGATGATAGTACCAGTTATCATTTTCAGGGAGGTGAGGTGTAAATTAGATACGTTCGAGCACCTTTTGTATCAGGGTGTCGATGGTATTCTTGTATCCGGTATTGGCTTCTTTTATCAGGCGGTTGGCAATCACCATACATACGGTCATCGCTTTGTGTCCCATCAATCGGCTCAGACCGGCCAGGGCGGAACTTTCCATTTCGAAGTTGGTGATGCGGTAGCCGTTGTACTCGAACTTCTCAATCTTCTCATTCTGATTAGGATCGGCAAGCGGCACGCGGAGCTCACGTCCTTGCGGACCGAAGAATCCACCCGCGGCAATGGTTACGCCACGCACCATGTCGTCTTGCGCCACGCGGTCTATCAACTCGGCATTGGCGTCGATCACGTAGGGGGCGGGGGCACACATATTCCCCGACCATCCCATGTGGTTCAGGAAGGCACGCTCGAAGGGCAGGTCGCAAACCGAGTTGCGCCCGTCGTAGAAGTTCAGCAAGCCGTCGAAGCCGATGGACTTGGCGGAGCATACGAATGTACCTACCGGGGTGTTGGGTTGGAGTCCGCCGCAGGTGCCGATGCGCACCAGCTCCAGTTGACGTAGTTGGGGCTTTTCTTCGCGGGTTTGGAAGTCGATATTGGCCAGGGCATCCAGTTCGTTCATCACGATGTCTATGTTGTCGCAACCGATACCCGTAGATACTACGGTGATGCGCTTACCTTTGTACGTGCCGGTTATGGTCTTGAACTCGCGGCTTTCGACTTCGCACTCCTTGTTCTCGAAGTGGGAAGCAACCAGGGCTACTCGTCCGGGGTCGCCTACTAAGATTACTTTATCGGCCAGCCATTCGGGCTTTACGTGAAGATGAAACACGGAACCGTCATCGTTGATGATCAGTTCGGAAGATGCAAAATACTTTTTCATATTGGTAGGACTATTAGTGATTCGTTCTAAATAGAAAACGTCGGAAAACGGTTTCTGTTCACCGGTTCCGACGTTTTCGTCAATTACTTTTCTCCGGTTATTTGCTCAGAGGCTGATTGCTATTACCGCCTGTCGGCTTGGCAATGTTTTCGCGCATGGAGGTATCGGCTTCGATGTTCTTCATCCGATAGTAATCCATGATACCCAGGTTGCCGCTACGGAATGCTTCGGCCATTGCTTTAGGCACTTCGGCTTCGGCTTCAATTACTTTGGCGCGGGCTTCTTGTGCTTTCGCCTTCATTTCCTGTTCGTTGGCTACGGCCATGGCGCGGCGTTCCTCTGCCTTGGCTTGGGCAATGTTCTTGTCGGCGTTGGCTTGGTCTATTTGCAGGGCGGCACCGATGTTCTTACCTATGTCGATGTCGGCGATATCGATGGACAGGATCTCAAAAGCCGTACCGGCATCCAATCCTTTGCGGAGTACCAGCTTGGAGATGGAATCCGGATTTTCCAATACCGTCTTATGATTCTCGGACGAACCGATGGACGACACGATGCCTTCGCCTACGCGGGCAAGAATCGTATCTTCTCCGGCACCACCCACCAACTGGCGGATATTGGCGCGTACGGTTACACGGGCTTTGGCTATCAGCTGGATACCGTCTTTGGCAACGGCGGTTACGGGCGGCGTGTCTATCACCTTCGGGTTTACCGACATCTGCACGGCTTCAAATACATCACGGCCGGCGAGGTCGATAGCGGTAGCCATCTGGAACGGCAATTCGATGTTGGCTTTGGAGGCCGATACCAGTGCGTGCACCACTCTTTCTACGTGGCCGCCGGCAAGGTAGTGCGCTTCCAGTTCGTCGCGGGTAATGTTTCTCAGGCCTGCTTTGTGTGCTTCAATCATTCCGGGCACAATGATGTAGGGAGGAACATTACGAATGCGCATCAAGAAGAGCTGTACCAGTGAAATGTTTACTCCCGATACTTTGGCGGATAGCCACAAGAAGAATGGTACGTAATGGAAAAACAGTACCAGAAAGATAATACCTCCTATAATTACAAAGGCGGTCAGATACATTGTGCTTGGATCCATAATGATTAAGTTGTTAGTGGGTTATTAGTTATTTGTTCTTTTCTACAAGGATCACTCCGTCCGTGATGCGGGTCACGATGATCGGAGTCTTTTCATTCAGGAAGCCATCGGTGGATTTTACTTCTACGATGTCTCCGTTTACTTCGGCATAGCCGATAAGCGCCAGTCGGGTAGTGGTGACGCCTGTGTCGCCTATCTTCACTCTGTCTTCGGCACTACGGTCTACCTTGGATGTGATATCTTTTTTCAATGCGAGCTTGTCGAGTGTCTTTGAGCGCATGAACCACACTAGCGAACCGATGCAGGCAACGGCGGATACGGCAAGTGTGATAATACCTGCCGTTGTACCCATAAAGGCGAAGGCATAGTAATTGGCAAAGATGATGCACCCTCCCGCCAGTATTCCGGCAATGCTGATGCCGGGAATTACGAACAATTCCACTAAGAAGAGAATGACTGCTGCGATGATCAGTGCTGCGATAATTAGTATATCCATAGTTGTCTTTATTTGATGGCTTGTTTTTCAAAGTTGCGCACCTGGATGGCTATCTGCTCGATTTCGGTAGAAAGTTGTTGCACCCGTTGTTCCAGGTCGAGGATGGCGGCGGACATTCTGTCTTTATCGCTCTTGCCGGCGCGGGCATATTCCATGCGCATTTCTTCCAGTTTTGCTTGTTGTTGTTTGTAGCTCTTTTCCACCAGACTATATTTGCTATATAGTTCTTTGGCTTTCGTCGAACGGAAATCTTCCAGATGGTAGTAGGTGGCATTATCGTCAATAATGAACTTGAAGTCATAATTCTTTGCCGCTTGCGGCTTCTCGCTCACGGCGTTTCTCAGTCTTTCGCGGGCGGCTTCTACGGCTTCGGCATTGGTCCATGTGTCTTGTATGGAGTGGAGTTGCGCCAGGGCGATCATCTTTTGCGGGTCCGTAGCTTCATAGTTGTACACCTGCTTGGAGGTGTTGGGGATGAATACATAGATGCATACCTTGTCTTCCGGCTGGTATCTGTCGGATGCAAACCAGCCGAGGTTGTTAAATTCGTCGATGACGTACATATAGTCATTGTAGGGCGAGTTGAACGGCATACCTACATTCTCCGGCGTCAGATAAGAGTCGGTATTCGTATTGTAGCGGGTGACGAAGATGTCATATCCGCCCATTGATTCCGGTCCGTCCGATGCGTAGTAGATGGTGACGCCGTCGGTAAGTACGTAGGGATAATTGGCATTCATGGCTTCGTTGATGCTTCCGGGTAGCAGGCTTCCTTTGCTCCATTCGTCCAGCAACTTGTTGCGCGAGAGGATGCTCAGGGTGCTGTCCGGTTGTAGCTCGCTATAATAGAGTTTGTTTCCCAACTCCGTTTCGTACACCGTTCCGCCTTGTCTGCCGGAATCTCCGAAGTAGGCATCGTACATGGACAACTTGCCCGACTCGGGGCTGATTCTATATGCATCCAGGAAGTTCTCCTTATCCACCACAAAGCTATCGACGAAGCAAACCTCTTCTACGCCTTTCAGCATACGCAGGTTGGCGCGGCTCTTATCCAGCAGCTTTTCCGCTTCCTCGGTAGGGCGCTTTCTCTTGGTGAGGTCGGCAATGTAGTCTTCGTAAGTGTCTACGGCTTCTTCAAAGCGGTATAGGTCATTGTAGGCTTGCGCCAGATAAAGTTGTCCGCTGGGCACGCGTCTCTTGACGGCGGTTTCCAGATATTTTACACCTTCTGCCGGTTCTCCGGTCTTCAGGCAGCATACTCCGTACCACAGGTTGTAGTTGCCGTTGGCGGGTTGTGTCTTGACAAACTTTTGGAAAGCGGGTTTCGCTTTTTCGTATTCTCCTTTGTCGTACAAGGCTCTGGCTTCTGCCAATGATTGCGCAGAAATTGTCATGCTTATAAGTCCGAGAAAGAGGAATAGAATATATCTTTTCTTCATACTGATGTGCTAATGTGATTCAGAAGTTCAAAAATACAAATTAATCGTGAATAAAGCCGCTTTCCGTAATTCTATTATGTTAATTCTTCTTTAAATCCCACTTTTCTATTACTTTTGCGCCGATAAAAAGAAAAAACTGATGGCACTATTTACCGAAGAAGAGAAAATGCTACGCCGCATCACGAAGCGCTTTAGCAAAGGCGTGGTGGAGTACGGACTGATAGAGGATGGCGATAAAATCCTCGTCGGGCTTTCGGGCGGTAAGGATTCTTTGGCGTTGGTGGAGCTGCTGGCAAGGCGTGCGCGCATTCTCAAGCCGAAGTTCTCGGTGGTGGCGGTGCACGTGGTGATGAAGAACATTCCTTATCAGAGCGATGTGCGGTATCTCCGGGAGTATGCCGAGTCGTGGGGAGTACCTTTTGTGCTCTACGAAACGGAGTTCGATGCTACTACCGACACCCGCAAGTCTCCGTGTTTCCTTTGTTCCTGGAACCGGCGCAAGGCCTTGTTCGCCGTCGCCAAGGAGCAGGGATGCAACAAGATAGCGCTGGGGCATCACATGGATGATATCCTGGAGACTTTGTTGATGAACATTACCTATCAGGGCGCCTTCAGTTCCATGCCGCCCCGGCTGGTGATGAATAAATTCGATATGATCATCATCCGCCCGATGTGCTTGGTGCACGAAGCCGACTTGGTGGAACTGGCGCAAGCTCGGGGTTATCGCAAGCAGGTGAAGAATTGTCCGTATGAATCGCAATCCAGCCGTAGCACGATGAAAGGCATTTTGCGGCAACTGGAAGAAATGAACCCGGAAGCGCGATATAGCTTGTGGGGCAGTATGACGAATGTTCAGGAAGAACTGCTACCTGCTAAACATCAAAATTCCGTAACTCAATAACTCGTAACCAATAATTTGTAACCAGTAATTAATAATTAGTAATTTGTAATTAGTAACTTCCCATGAAAGTCTTTTATACCATTTTATTCCTGATTATTTCCAATGTCTTCATGACCTTTGCGTGGTATGGTCACCTGAAACTTCAGGAACTGAAGATTATTTCCAACTGGCCGCTCTACGCCGTCATCCTTTTCTCGTGGATGATAGCTCTTGCCGAGTATTCTTTTCAAATTCCAGCCAATCGCATCGGCTTCATCGGCAACGGCGGCCCGTTTTCGTTGATGCAACTGAAGGTCATCCAAGAAGTAATAACGCTGATAATCTTCACCGTATTCACCACCGTGCTTTTCAAGGGCGAAACGTTGCACTGGAATCACTTCGCGGCTTTCATCTGTCTGGTGCTGGCGGTGTACTTCGTGTTCTATAAGTAAAAGCTCAGGATTCACACTAACTGTATTTTTATCATCATTTTACTTGCACGCTTGCACTACTTACCTGTGTCCATCTATTCATCGGCATTACATGGGTGTAGGCAAACGGTGTAGGCAGCAGTGCAAGTAACTTGCTTGCACTCGCAAAAATTTTGTGTTTTTGTTCCTCTGATGCTTCGCTTTTCTTCCATAAATGCCATACTTTTCCCTTCTTACTTCCTGTTGTTTGTTCTGTTAAACGCTTGTATCTCAATGATAAATGCCTTATGTCTGTTCCGTTCATCCCTTATGTATATTACTTACCCACAGACGTGGTTAAGTTGAACCACCTATGTGAAGAAGATGAATCACCTATGTGAATAAGGTGAACCACGTCCGTGGATAATCAATAGACATAAGGATTTAGCCGGATAAACACTGGGCATTAAGAGAATAAACACCAGGCATTCACCCTTCAAAAGGCAGGCATTTATGCCCCTAAAAGCAGGCATTTTTAGTAAAACTATGTGCTTTTTGCTAAAGATGTAGTAGAAGTATCGTCAGAAATCCTTTATTTTGATTCCTAAAAGTGAGGTCAAGTCCATTGCTTGCGTAGCATTGACGATGGCTCCCCGTATATCGGGCAGGTTGACGTGGATGCCTTCGATATGAGAGTCGCTCAGGTCAATGCCCTTCAAGGAAGTATGCGAGAACTCGGCTTCAATTAGTTCGCAATTCTCAAAGGCAACGGAAACCAGTTTGCAATCGTTGATGTCAGTGTTTCGTAAGTCGCAGGTGGAGAAACGCGCCTGATTGATTTTGCTCATGGAGAGGTTGAGGTATCTGGCGTTGCAATCTTTCAGGGTTAAGTGGTTCAGAATTGTTTCTGCTAAACTGGTACCCACCAGTTTGCAGGATATGAATTCCACTCTGAAGAGCGAGCTTTCGGCAAATGAAATATTGGAGAGGTCGCAATTCTCGAAGCGTACGTCTGTAAAGTGAGTCGCTTTCAGTCGGCAGGCATTGAACTGGATGTGGCTGAAGGTGCAATTCGTAATGCTTTTGTAGGAATAATCCATTTGCTCTTCCGTCTGCTTGCAGAAGTAAAGCCCTCTGACGGTTTCTTCTGTTTCGAGCCAATCGTTCAGCGATTTGGTGCTTTCTTTTTGTCCTTCCAGCGTAGGAGGAACAATCCGTACGGGTGGCATGGCGGAGGGTTTGCTTGTTTTCATTTCAGTCTTTTGTATTTATCGGCCTACAGCTCCGCCGGCAAAGGCGGCAATGATGCCCAATGCGATACTTAATAAGGTATATAGGATAAACATTCCGTAGAATCCTTGTTTTATCAG
The DNA here is from genome assembly GCA_030843315.1 of Bacteroidaceae bacterium. Lineage (GTDB taxonomy): Bacteria > Bacteroidota > Bacteroidia > Bacteroidales > Bacteroidaceae > Bacteroides. The sequence goes on from JAUUPT010000025.1 coordinate 37,624, forward strand.
TAGCAGCCCGTCATTGCTGAAGGTGGAGAAGGTGGTGAAGCCGCCGCAAAGGCCGGCCGTCAGCAGTAACCGTATTTCGGTAGACAGGTTGAACCGCTCTGAAAGAGCGTAGAAGAGTCCGATAAGGAAGCTGCCGATGATATTGACGGTGAAGGTGGCCCACGGGAAAGAATAAGGAACTATCCGTTCGTGCAGCGCCATCTGCACACAATAGCGCAGCACACTGCCCGTGCCGCCGCCAAGAAATATAGCTATCAGTATTTTGCTCATAAATCAGTCTGTATCCGTTTGGGAGTTGCAAAGATAATGGTTTATGCAAACGTTTGTTCATAAATCATTCCTCTTTTCGCAGGAACATTTGTTGAGTTATCCTTTTCCCGCTTATCTTTGTACAACGAATATTATTTTTATAAACTATAACATGAGAAACATGAAAAGTATCTGCACGAAACTTGCCTGCCTGCTGCTTGTTTTATTAGTGAGCAGCTCAGCCAAAGGGGAAGAAATCAAACTCTCGACTGCTGAAAACATTGGCTCTCCCAACGGAGAATTGCAACTGAACTTTGCCGTAAACCTGAAAGGTGAACCGCTTTATGAACTTACTTACAAGGGAAAGCCGGTGATTAAACCTTCCAAACTGGGACTGGAATTGAAAGATGATCCGGGATTGATGAACGGCTTTACGTTGGCAGATGTCCAGACCTCTACTTTCGATGAAACATGGGAACCTGTTTGGGGTGAGGTAAAGCAAATTCGCAACCACTACAACGAAATGGCCGTGACGCTGAACCAAGCAGCGCAAGACCGCAACATCATTATCCGTTTCCGTCTGTTCGACGACGGCCTCGGCTTCCGCTATGAATTTCCTTTGCAGAAGAATCTGAATTATTTCGTCATCAAAGACGAACATACCCAGTTTGCCATGGCGGGCGACCATACCGCTTTCTGGATTCCGGGCGACTATGATACACAGGAATATGACTACACAGAATCCAAACTTTCAGAGATTCGCGGCTTGATGGATGGAGCTATCACTCCTAATTCTTCGCAGACACAATTCTCGCCGACAGGGGTACAGACTTCCCTTCAGATGAAAACAGATGACGGACTGTACATCAACTTGCACGAAGCCGCTTTGGTGGATTATTCTTGTATGCACCTGAACCTGGATGATAAGAATATGGTGTTTGAATCCTGGCTGACTCCCGATGCAGTAGGCGATAAAGGTTATCTGCAAGCTCCCTGCACTTCGCCGTGGCGTACGGTGATCGTCAGTGATGATGCCCGCGATATCCTCGCTTCCAAAATTACTTTGAATCTGAACGAGCCTTGTGCCTACAAAGATGTTTCCTGGATTAAGCCGGTGAAGTACGTCGGCGTGTGGTGGGAAATGATTGCCGGCAAGAGCACATGGGCTTATACCGACGACCTGCCTTCTGTGAAGTTGGGCGAAACGGACTACTCAAAGACCAAGCCCAACGGACGTCATGGGGCCAATAACGAGAATGTAAAACGATACATCGACTTCGCCGCAGAGAATGGTTTTGACCAAGTACTGGTAGAAGGTTGGAATGAAGGCTGGGAAGACTGGTTCGGCAAATCAAAAGACTATGTGTTCGACTTCGTGACTCCTTATCCCGACTTCGACGTGAAGATGCTGAATGCATACGCCAAGAGTAAAGGTGTAAAGCTGATGATGCATCACGAAACTTCCGGTTCGGTTCGCAACTATGAGCGCCACATGGATCAGGCTTATCAGTTTATGGTAGACAATGGTTACAATGCCGTGAAGAGCGGATATGTAGGCAACATGATTCCCCGCGGCGAGCATCACTACGGTCAATGGTTGAACAACCACTACCTCTACGCCGTGAAGAAGGCTGCCGATTATAAGATTTGCGTCAATGCACATGAGGCCGTGCGTCCCACCGGTCTGTGCCGCACTTACCCGAACCTGATTGGTAATGAGTCTGCCCGTGGCACCGAATACGAAGCCTTTGGCGGTAGCAAACCGTTCCACACCACCTTGTTGCCTTTCAATCGTCTTATCGGTGGCCCGATGGACTATACTCCGGGTATCTTCGACACCAAACTCGACTTTATGGGCGACTTGCCTCACGGACAAGTACAAACAACCCTTGCCAAGCAAATGGCTCTTTACGTAACTCTGTATAGCCCCTTGCAGATGGCTGCCGACCTGGTGGAAAATTACGAGAAGCATATGGATGCTTTCCAATTTATCAAAGACGTTGCAGTAGACTGGGACGACAGCAAATATCTGGAAGCAGAACCGGGCGATTACGTCACCGTGGCCCGCAAGGCAAAAGGGACCGGTAATTGGTTTGTTGGAGGTATCACCGATGAAAATGCACGTACCTCAGTCTTTACACTCGACTTCCTGGAACCGGGCAAACAATATGTAGCCACTCTTTATGCCGACGGCAAAGATGCTGACTACAAGGAGAACCCTACTTCTTATCAGATAAAGAAAGGTATCGTAACCAGCAAGACGAAGTTGTCTGTATGGGAAGCACGTAGCGGTGGTTTCGGCCTGAGCCTGATTGAAGCTACTCGTGCTGACAAGAAGGCCGTGAAGAAATGGAAATGATTAGGGTAGAAAGAGTTTTTATTTAGGCATTAGTGGACGCTCCGCAGGACATTGGTTTTGCGGGGCGTTTTTGTTTCCTGATAATCTGAGGCTGCTCACTACTGCCGCCACCAGTGCAAACACGCTACCGGTTATCAGACAAACTGCCGTGCTCCTGCCTCCTGCCACCCAACTGAACAAGAGTGCTACAAAGGTGGTTCCCAACGTTTGTCCCATAAGCCGCGCCATGCCCATCATTCCGCTGGCACCTCCCGAACGCTTGGTGGGAGCGGACGATATGATGGTACTATTGTTCGGAGTCTGAAATATACCGAAGCCGGCCCCGCAGAGTGCCAGTCGCCAGATGATGCTGATAACAGATGATTCTGTGCTCAGGCTCGAAAGAGAGAAAAGTCCGATGCCGAATATCACCATTCCGATGCTTCCCAATATTCCCGGATGGATGCGTTCTATCAGATAGCCGGCAAGGGGTGCGGTAATCAGGGTGGCAAGAGGCCACGGGGTTAGCAGTAATCCGGTCATCACTTCACTATGGCCTAAAGTGTTTTGCAGGAAGAAAGGCAATGAAATCATTGCCAGCATCTGCGCCGTAAACGAGCAGACAGAAGTCAATATGGATAGTCTGAAAATAGGTATCTTCATCAAATCCAACGGGAGTAGGGGAGACTCCTGCCCCAATTGGCGGCGTACGTAATAAGTGCCTACTACCCCTAACACGATCAGTTGAAGTATCAGGTAGTCGTAGCGCTCGTGATGTGCAAAACCATCCAGTGTATAAATCAGTAGTCCGAAGGTGATGGCATTGGCAATGGCGCTCTTCGTATCGAACTTGCGTTTCGACATTCCCTTGGGGCGGGGCAGATACTTGATGCCCAGCACCAGTGCTATGATGCCCAGCGGCACGTTGATGGCAAACAACCAGTGCCAGGATGCTATCGACAAAATGCCGCTGGCTACCGACGGACCTGCCGCCGCCGATATGGCAATGACCATTGCATTGATGCCCATTCCGCGTCCTATCTGGTTCTTGGGATAGATGAGGCGCAGTAAGGCAGTATTCACGCTGGTGATGGCAGATGCGCTGAATCCTTGAAATACACGGGCTATGGTCAGTGTCCAAAAGGAATCGGACAATGCACACATTAGTGAGGTGATGCAGAAGAAAGTAGCACCGAAAATAAATATCTTGTGGTAGCCGAATATTTCGCCCAAAGATGAAAAGGAGAGCAGGGACACAACAATGGCAAGCTGATAGCCGTTGACAATCCATGTAGCCATGGAAGGCGAGGTTCCGAAGTCGTGCGAAAGAGTGGGGAGGATGACGTTGCTGATGTTGATATCGAGCACCGACATGCAGAGTGCGAAGGCGATGGCTACTATTGCCCACAAACGTTGCGGAAAAGGTAGCCCGTCTGTTTCATCAACTTCCTGTCTGTTATCAACCTGAGCCATAAAGTCTTTTTGTTGGTTACAAACAAATGATACTTCGAGGAGTTCATCCTGATTCGCGAAAATAAGTTTTTTTAGAATTTGTATTACGGTAATATGACGTGAACAAGGAAACTTCTTTGTACCTTTGCATCCGTTAAATTTAGCAACCAATAACAAACAAGAATTTATGGGAGGTTTTTTCGGAACAGTGGCCAAAGCTAGTTGCGTGGCAGACTTGTTTTACGGTACAGATTATAATTCGCATTTGGGAACAAAACGTGGTGGATTGGCTACATACGATGGCGAAGGGGCTGTCTTTACCCGCTCTATCCATAACCTGGAAAGTACCTATTTCCGCACGAAGTTTGAAGACGAACTGGATAAGTTCAAAGGAAATTCCGGCATAGGAATCATCAGCGATACAGATCCTCAACCGCTTATATTGAACTCCCACTTGGGGCGCTTCGCCATTGTAACAGTCGCTAAAATCGTAAACCTTCAGGAACTGGAAACAGACCTCCTGGCACAGAATATGCATTTTGCCGAACTCAGTTCCGGCAAGACCAATCAGACCGAACTTATCGCTATCCTTATAATGCAAGGCAAGAGTTTTGTAGAAGGCATTGAGAATGTATTCAAGCACATCAAAGGCTCATGTTCTTTGTTGCTACTTACCGAAGACGGCATCATTGCCGCCCGCGACCAGTGGGGACGCACCCCTGTCGTTATCGGTAAAAAAGAGGGCGCTTATGCCGCAACAAGCGAGTCGAGCAGTTTCCCGAATCTGGATTACGAGATAGACCGCTATCTGGGACCGGGCGAGATTGTCCGCTTACGTGCCGATAGTGTGGAACAGCTACGCAAGCCCAACGAGGAAATGCAGATTTGTTCATTCTTGTGGGTGTACTACGGTTTCCCCACTTCTTGCTACGAAGGCAAGAATGTGGAAGAAGCACGTTTTACTTCCGGTTTCAAAATGGGACAGAAGGATGATTCGGAAGTGGATTGTGCCTGCGGTATTCCCGATTCCGGTGTAGGCATGGCCTTGGGTTATGCCGAAGGTAAAGGTGTGCCTTATCATCGTGCTATCTCCAAATATACCCCGACGTGGCCTCGCAGCTTCACTCCCAGTAAGCAAGAGATGCGTTCGCTGGTGGCGAAGATGAAGCTGATTCCCAATCGCGCCATGCTCGAAGGCAAACGTCTGCTGTTCTGCGACGATTCTATTGTCCGTGGCACGCAGTTGCGCGATAACGTAAAAGTATTATATGAATATGGAGCTAAAGAGGTGCATATCCGCATTGCTTGTCCGCCGTTGATTTATAGCTGCCCGTTCGTAGGCTTCACGGCTTCTAAGGGAGACTTGGAACTTATCACCCGCCGCGTCATCAAGGAACTGGAAGGCGATGAAAACAAGAATCTTGAAAAGTATGCCACTACCGGTTCTCCCGAATACGAGAAGATGGTGAATGTGATTCGCGAACGCTTCGGGCTTTCTTCTTTGAAGTTCAATACGCTGGAAACCTTAATAGAAGCCATCGGATTGCCTAAGTGTAAGGTGTGTACCCATTGCTTTGATGGTAGCAGTCATTTTTGATTGACAAATTGTCGTTAATGAATAAAAAAGGGGAGTGAATTGCTTGGCAGTTCACTCCCCTTTTTTTACCTTTACGGCAATTAAATCAGTAGCAAATAGTAAATAGTCAAGTCGTAAGTAGAAATTGCTACCCCAAAAATAAGAATGATATGACTTTAGTAGAACGTTTTTTAAAGTACGTAAGCTTCGATACCCAGTCGAATGAAGAGAGCGGAGTAACTCCGAGTACTCCGGGGCAAATGGTATTTGCCAAGTATCTGAAAGAAGAGTTAGAGTCCTTGGGCTTGGATGAAATCTCGTTGGACGAGAATGGCTACTTGTTTGCCACACTTCCTGCCAACACGGATAAGCCGTTGCCTACCATCGGCTTTATAGCCCACATGGACACAAGTCCCGATATGAGTGGCAAGGACGTATATCCGTGTATTGTGGGGAACTATGACGGAAAAGACATCGTGCTCTGTGCCGAAGAGAATATAATCCTTTCCCCTTCACAGTTCCCCGAACTGCTTGACCATAGAGGGGAAGACCTGATTGTGACCAACGGAAAGACCTTGCTTGGTGCCGATGATAAGGCTGGTATTGCCGAAATCGTATCGGCTGTAGTTTACTTGAAGGAACATCCCGAAATCAAGCACGGAAAGATACGTATCGGTTTCAATCCCGATGAAGAGATCGGCTTGGGTGCACACAAATTTGATGTCGAGAAATTCGGTTGCGAATGGGCTTACACCATGGATGGCGGCGAACTGGGCGAACTTGAGTTCGAGAACTTCAACGCAGCATCTGCCAAGATAACCTTCAAGGGACGCAACGTGCATCCGGGTTATGCCAAGCATAAGATGATTAACTCCATCCGCGTAGCCAACCGCTTCATGACTATGCTTCCCAGCCACGAAACTCCCGAACATACCGAAGGATATGAAGGTTTCTACCACCTCGTAGGAATTACCGGTGAGGTAGAACAAACCACCGTTTCCTATATCATCCGTGACCATGACCGCGCCCGCTTTGAAAGCCGCAAGCAGGAAGTGGAGCACTTGGTACGCAAAATCAATGCCGAATATGGTGAAGGTACTGCCACCCTTGATCTGCGCGATCAATACTATAACATGCGCGAACAGATTGAACCGGTAATGCACATCATCGACACCGCTTTTGCCGCCATGAAGGCAGTAGGTGTGGAGCCACGCGTAAAGGCTATCCGCGGAGGAACGGACGGTGCACAGCTATCTTTCAAAGGTTTGCCGTGTCCCAACATCTTTGCCGGCGGTCTGAACTTCCACGGCCGCTATGAGTTCGTGCCTATTCAGAATATGGAGAAAGCCATGAATGTCATTGTGAAGATTGCCGAACTTGTAGCCAGCAAATAACTCAAACTTATAACATCCAACTTAAATTTATTGCCATGAAATCTACTCCGTTTACCGAAAAACACATCTCGCTGGGTGCCAAGATGCACGAGTTTGCGGGATACAATATGCCTATCGAATACTCCGGCATCATCGACGAGCACATAACTGTTTGTCAAGGTGTCGGCGTTTTCGATGTTTCCCACATGGGAGAATTCTGGGTGAAAGGCCCTCATGCATTGGACTTTCTACAGAAAGTGACTTCCAACAATGTTGCCGCCCTCACTCCGGGTAAGGTGCAATATACCTGCTTTCCCAATGAAGACGGCGGTATTGTGGACGACCTTCTTGTTTACCACTATGAACCGGAGAAATATCTCCTCGTTGTAAATGCTTCCAATATTGAGAAAGACTGGAATTGGTGCGTCTCCCATAACACTGAAGGTGCCGAATTGGAGAATGCTTCCGACCGCATCGCGCAACTTGCCGTGCAAGGTCCGAAAGCGATTCTTGCTTTGCAGAAGCTGACTTCTATCAACCTTTCCGATCTTCCGTATTATACCTTTACACATGGCGAGTTTGCCGGTGAGAAGGATGTTATCATTTCCAATACCGGATATACGGGTGCCGGAGGTTTCGAACTTTACTTCTATCCCGATGCTGCCATGAAGATTTGGGATGCGGTGTTCGAGGCAGGTGCCGAGTTCGGTATCAAGCCCATTGGCTTGGGAGCTCGCGACACGCTTCGCCTGGAAATGGGCTTCTGCTTGTATGGCAACGATTTGAATGATACTACTTCGCCCATCGAAGCCGGTTTGGGATGGATTACTAAGTTTGTAGATGGCAAGAACTTCACCAATCGCGCGATGCTGGAAAAGCAGAAGGCAGAAGGTACTACCCGCAAATTGGTAGGTTTTGAGATGATAGACCGCGGTATTCCCCGTCATGGCTACGAGCTCTTCAGTGCTGACGGTGCTGCTATCGGCGTAGTTACTTCCGGCACTATGTCGCCTATGCGCAAGATTGGTATTGGTATGGGCTACGTAAAGCCTGAATATAGCAAGGTGGGTACTGAGATCTGCATTGATATGCGCGGGCGCAAGTTGAAGGCGGTGGTGGTGAGACCGCCGTTCCGCAAATAATAATGAGTAAGCAGCAAGTAGGTTACTACTTGCTGCTTACTGTTTTTACACGTCTTGCACACTAAATCCTGCTAATCTTACTCAGCATCTGGTTTGCCCATCCCATTTCCTTATTTGTCCATTCCTTTTCTTCTCCCTCTATGCCTTGGTTCTGGTATTGTGAAAGCTGGTCTATATACTCTTTCAGTACGTTGGCCGCTTTGGCTTGTTTGTGCATGCGCATCAGGAGGAGGATTCTCTGCTTGCTGATGTCCAGGTTAGGACTGGCGCCTGCCAGTTCCTGGGCTTTGTCCAGCAGGGCGAGGCATTGGTTGTTGGTCTCGTCTGTATTGGATAGTGCCATTTGTGCCTTTACAAGAATAATGTAATCATTATCTGTAGCAAACTCATTTTCCACATTCTTGCGTATCAGTCGGGCTGCCTCTTTGTAGCGTTTGTTGGCGTAGTTCATGGCGGCGTTGAAAGTGACTACATCGCTGGTCATTTTCAGGTAAGGGCGGCTGCTCAGGTTCTGAATCTTGCCTGCTTTCTCTATGCGTTTCGTTAAGTCGCTGATGCTGCCGTAGCGAGTGAGGTCGTCACTGCGTTGTTGCTGGTTATAGTAATTGGTAATTTTGTTGAGTGCCGATGCCATGCCGTCTGGGTTGTAGCCTTTGAATGCCAGCAGTTCACGTGCCAGTTGGTCGGAAACCAGCTCTTGCCCGATTTTATACTTCATGCCCAGCCGGTCGGTTGCGGGGATGCTTAGCAACGAGGCGATGAGGCCGATGTCGGAAACGAGGCTGACGGTATAGGCTTTGTTATTATCATCCCAATAGGCAACGTCGAGGGCAGCATCGGAAACATCCGCAAATACTTCTGCCCAAAAAGCGGCACGTTTGGCACGTCGTTCGGCACGATAGATATTTTCTACTTGGTGGTCGAGAACGAAGTGGGACAGTTCGCAAGCTATGACAGCTGCCAACTCGTCTTCGGAGTCGAGGGTGCAGAGGAGCCCTGTGCTGATGACCATAGAACCGTTGGGGAGCATGAAGGCATCCGGTTCGGGCGACTGAATGAGACGTATGTTCAGGTTTTCATCCCGGTTGGGATCGATTGTGGTGGAGTTTAATTTGGCAAATACGCCTTGTGCATACGAGGTAAGATAATCGTCCTGATAGGCTATCTCGTCCAGCTTATTCAGATAGTCGAGGCATTCTTCGTCAATTTCCTGACGCAGTTTGTGCTTGTATCCTCTCTTGTCGAAATGTTCGTACAGATGTCTTGTCAGATAAACTTGCTGCCAGAATTCCTGGTCGTTTTCCGGTTTGGACAGGACTAGGACTCTCAAATCTTCCAAAGGAATCGTGAGCTGTACGCCGTTGATCTCAACGCCATAATAGATGTCGCTGGCATGTTCGGTGGAGTTGCGTTTTTGTACTACCCGGCGAATAGTGACAGGAGTACCTGCCGGCGTATTCTGATACTTTTCTCTCAGTTCCCCTTTGATGGCGATGGTACCACTTAAATCTTTTATTTGGGATTTGGCAAATCCTGCCGTGACGACAAAGATTGTCAACATCAATAAGGTAGTGAATCGTTTCATGATTATTGTGAGTTATGGTTTTGCTGGTACAAAAATAGAAAAGGGTTTTTTCTATTCCTTATCTTTTCCCCTATTTTGTAATAGGGATTTCTCTAATAAGTAGATGTTTGGACAGGAAGAGTTTTATGGATGGTGGTCAATAAAAAAGGGAGACTACTCAAAGTCTCCCTTTTTTTAGCTGTTTAGAGCTATTTTATTTCTTACGGTTACCGTAGCGGCTCATGAACTTATCAACGCGTCCTGCAGTATCAACCAACTTAGACTTACCTGTATAGAACGGGTGAGAAGTGCTGGAGATTTCAAGTTTTACCAACGGATAAGTTTCACCTTCGAATTCGATAGTCTCTTTCGTGTTGCAAGTAGAACGAGACAAGAATACATCACCATTTGACATATCTTTGAATACTACCGGGCGGTAATTTTCAGGATGAATACCTTTTTTCATTTCGATATTTGTTTTTAAATTTATATTCTGTTACTATTTTGGTATTAAATAGTGTAATGGTCTTTTTCGAGCTGCAAAGATAATGGATTTCTCTGAAACGGAAAAAAAGTTCTGAGAAAAAATAGGTTTATCTTGTTTAATTTCTGATTTTTGCAGAGAATTAATCTTGTTAATTTATGAAGAAGCTACTTATCTTATTCTCTTTCTGCCTCTGCATGGCAACGTTGGGAGCGCAGAACTCGGAACGGAAACTGTATAGTGTTGCGTTCTATAATCTTGAAAACTTATTTGATACGATTCACGACGCAGGCAAGAATGATTATGAGTTTCTGCCTGATGGGAGTTATCAATGGACGGCGAAGAAGTATGAGGCAAAGCTACAGAATCTGGCTAAAGTTCTCAGTTCTCTTTCACGCGACCTGGTACCGGAAGGCCCGGCTTTTATCGGCGTGGCAGAGGTGGAGAACCGCAATGCCTTGTCTGACTTGGTGAAGCAGCCTGCCATTTCCAACTATGAGTTTGTGCACTATGAAGGCCCGGACAAGCGCGGCATAGACTGTGCATTGCTATACGATCCGAAACAGTTCAGCGTTACCAACTCCAAGTTGGTGCTTTCTACTCCTTTCCAGGGCGACACCGTGCACCTGACGCGTGGCTTCTTGATTGTAGACGGGAAACTGGCAGGTGAGCGCGTTTGTGTCATTGTTAATCACTGGCCTTCGCGGGGAGCTGAGTCTCCGGTGCGCGTGCATGCTGCCAGGCAGGTGAAGGCGCTGAAAGATTCGCTGATGCGCGAAGACAAAAAGCTGAAACTTATCGTGATGGGTGACATGAATGATGACCCTATGGATGAAAGTATGCAGGAGCTTGGAGCGCGCAAGTATCCGAAGCAGGTGAAGAAAGGGGAGTTTTATAATCCCTGGTGGGAAACTTTGGAAGATAAGGGCGTAGGTACATTGCTCTATCGGGGCAAATGGAATCTGTTTGACCAGATTGTGATTTCAAAACCGCTGTTGAAGGCAAAGAAAGGGTTGCGCTATGACCACAATGAAGTGTTTATCCGCGATTACTTGATTCAGCAGGATGGTAAATATAAAGGTTCTCCACTTCGTACGCACGGCGGAAGAATCTGGCTGAACGGGTATAGCGACCACTTGCCGACGATTATCTATTTAAGAAAATAGAAAGCAAGAGGGGATGTTAAAGCAGACCTTATAATTTCTTTTAGGCACGGATTACACGGATTTCACGGAATTTGATTTATCAGAACCGTGAAACCCGTGTAATCCGTGCCTAAATTTATATTTCTAATCCTACTTATTGATTACAAGCGTATTCAATGAATTAGCCGGCAGAGAAGCCGTATAGTTGTTCCCTTCAAGGCTGATTGTTACCTTTTTTTCTGTTCCTTCGGAGTTTCCTGCTATCAGCACAATACTCTTATCCGGGTTGACAAAGCACAAGGCGTCATTATAATTTCCGCCCAACTCGATACGTCGTGCGCCGGCGAGTACATAATGGCTGGCATGCTTCATCACATAGTATTCCGGGGTATACGTATAGGTACGTGTTGAATCGTCTACTACTACCAATGAATTCTGTGCCCATCCCCAATGGCTGATACCACCTTTCAGAAGTGAAGTGTTCCAGTAAGTATATACTGATACGCCATTGTTGAGGTAATGCTTCATCAGATCCCATGAATGGAGAGCACCTTTCCAGTCATTCTTTCCGTCGCCGCATTCCTGTTCTGTCTGATACAACTTCATATCCGGATATTTCCGGTGTACTCCCGGAAGGGCATCTTTACCTGCCCATTGGAAACCGACTCCTTTTATATAGCGGCTGCAATCCTTATCCTGTAGAATCGTATCGACCAATGCTACGTTGGGACGTTCCATTGTTCCGAACATAACGTCTACTCCTTTAGCTTCCATGGCTGGCCCTAAGTACTTGCCGACAAAGTTTGCCAAACCTTTAGCCGTCCAGCAGCAACTTGGAAATATCTGAGCCGAGTTGAATTCATTTTGAGGCATTACGGCAAATATATCTATGTCCTCTGCGCGGTATGCGTCGATGAACTTGGAGAAGTACAAAGCATAGGCTTCCATATACTTATCTTCCTGAATGAACATGTCCGTGCCCTCTCCACCTTGTCTGGCAGCATAGTGCTTGTTGTACTTCATCCATGAGGGCGGACACCAGGGCGAAGCCCAAATACGGATATCCGGGTTAAACTGCTTGGCGGTATGGATAAAAGGAATCAACGTTTCTTTGTCATTATCTATTGAAAAGTTCTTCATCTCGAAGTCTCCCTCTGTTTCGTTGTACGAGTACCAGTCGATGGAGAAGTCATTGGCACCTACCGGCATGCGGCAGATCCGGAAGTTTGCCCCTGCACCGGGAGTGAACATTTCGTTCAGAATACTCTCGCGGTCACTGCCGGACAACAGATTCAAGGATGTCCATCCCAATTCGTTGAAGCAGGTGCCGAAGCCTTCGATGGTCTGTGCCGTCTTGGAAGTGTCAATTTCTATGACGTTTTCGGCCGTTTCTTGTGTGATGCTGCTTGTCGGAAGCGCCTGCCAAGGTTGTGAGTAGGTGGTGCTTATCCATTCGCTGACTTGAGGTTGGGTTTGGCATCCTGCCAGGAGTCCCAGCAGGCAACCGCCTAATAGTGTAAGTTTGTTTCTCATAATGATACGGTTATTAATCAGTTCTCTTAATGTGGTTTCGGCCACAATGTTAGTCAAAAAACCTGGTAATGGCAAATATAACATTGCATAAATACCTCTGATAAATTAAACTAATGGATCAGCCTTGTTGTTGTTTAGTAACGGACTACGCAAAGCAGTAATGCGGATAAAAAGGTATTTGTAACATAGAGATTACAATATATTGTTAAATACTTGCAATAGCTTTGAAATAGATTTGAATTGAAAGGCAATATGCAATAATTTATCGCCGTCTTGTTATTCTTTTTAAAGGATAATGATTACTTTTGCGTAGAATTTTTATTCACTAACAATAAACTTTATACAAAATGGTAAATTACAAAGATTTAGGATTGGTAAACACTAGAGATATGTTTGCTAAAGCTATTAAGGGGGGATATGCTATTCCGGCATTCAACTTCAACAATATGGAACAGATGCAGGCCATCGTTAAGGCTGCTGTAGAAACTAAATCTCCTGTGATTCTTCAGGTTTCTAAAGGTGCTCGTCAGTATGCCAATGCTACTTTATTGCGTTACATGGCTCAAGGTGCTGTAGAATATGCTAAAGAATTGGGTTGCAAACATCCGGAAATCGTTCTTCACCTCGACCACGGAGATACTTTTGAAACTTGCAAGTCTTGTATCGACTCCGGCTTCTCTTCAGTAATGATCGACGGTTCTCATCTGCCATACGATGAAAACGTTGCTCTGACTAAGAAGGTAGTAGAATATGCTCACCAATTCGACGTAACTGTAGAAGGTGAACTCGGTGTATTGGCAGGTGTAGAAGATGAAGTTTCTTCTGACCACCACACTTATACTGAACCTGATGAAGTAGTAGACTTCGTTACTAAGACTGGTTGCGATAGCTTGGCTATCTCTATCGGTACTTCTCACGGTGCTTACAAGTTCACTCCGGAACAGTGCCACATCGATCCGAAAACTGGTCGTATGGTTCCTCCTCCGTTGGCATTCAACGTATTGGATGGCGTAATGAAAGAACTTCCGGGCTTCCCCATCGTATTGCACGGTTCTTCTTCAGTTCCCGAAGAAGAGGTTGCTACTATCAACAAGTTTGGTGGTGCGCTGAAAGCTGCTATCGGTATTCCCGAAGAAGAATTGCGTAAGGCTGCTAAGTCTGCAGTTTGCAAGATCAACATCGACTCAGACTCTCGTCTGGCTATGACTGCCGCTATCCGTCAGGTATTTGCTGAGAAACCGGCAGAATTTGACCCGCGTAAGTATCTGGGCCCGGCTCGTGATAACATGGAGAAACTGTACAAGCACAAAATCATTAATGTACTTGGTTCAGACAACAAGTTGGCTGAATAAGAGCTAAGTTTTTCTGTTTAAGTTAAAAAAATATTAGCCCTTGCAATATGAATTTATTGCAAGGGCTTAATTTTTTATTGTAAGGGGCTAAATTCCCATTTATCTGTCGCAACGGATTGATCGGAGAAAAAACAAACTCGTTTCGATTCAGGTATTCAAGCAAATTACCTATATTTGCAGAAACAAATTAAAGCACACAGAACATGGGTA